>NZ_NTGZ01000089.1 GCF_002551245.1 Streptomyces sp. rh34 | reverse complement strand
ACCTCCACCACACGGCCGCGCGGCAGACCGCCCACACCGAGCGCGACATCCAGGGCGGTCGACCCGGTGGGGATCACCTCGATGGGCTCGTTCGGCCGCTCGCCCAGGCGCATCACCGCACCCTTGCCGAACTTCCGCTCGATCTGAGCCAGCGCGGTGTCCAGCGCCTTCTCGTGGTCGGTTCCTGCCATGAGCTTTCACCCGGTCCGATTGAGTGGCACGCCGCACGTCGGAGAACGTGAGCGTCTATTGCCGACAACGGACGTGTCGGAGATCCCAAAAACGAACATCCGATCGAATTTCGTGTCCAGTGAAAGGTATCAAATGCAGGGAAGCGGGACGGGTCGCGCGAAGAACCGCGCCGGACGACACGTTTCGTGCGGCCGATGCGTAGCAGGCGGCAGGGGGCTCCCTGGGCGCACCAGCTCGTCACCGCGCGGCCGTCGCCGCCCCTGATCAGCTGCTCGCCGCGACCATGGAAGGTGACGACGCGTCGCGCAGGAGGAGTCTCGGCTCGGCGGCCGAGGTGCCGACGGGGACGGTCCAGATGTCCGAAGTGCCCTTCGCCCGGCCCGGGAGGGCGTACGCGAGGGTCGAGTCGTCCAGCCACGCCGCCTGGTCGTCGACGCTGCGGGTCTCGGTGACGGGAGTCTCACGCATCGTCTTCACGTCCAGTACGTGCAGTCGCCACGGATTCTGGGCGCCCTCGCGGACCCTCTTCTTGAAGGCGATCCGGGTGCCGTCGGGCGAGAGGGACGGGCATTCCGCGTTGCGGCGGAGTGTGCGGGCCTTCCATGTCCTGATGTCGCCCTCGACGAGGTACGTCTTCCCCTTGGTGGCCACCGTCGCGTAGAAGCGGTTGTCGTCCGCGAAGGTGACGCCCCAGTAGTTCACGTCCGGGGCGTGGTAACGCCGCCCTTCCAGGTAGAGCTGGAGGGTCTCCACGTTCTTGACCAGATAGCCGGTCCGGGTGTCGAGGATGCCGGTCCTCGTCGAGAAGGAGGACGAGGCGTACGAGTCGCCGCTGACGAACAGCGTCCAGGCGAGCATCCGGCCCGAAGGAGAGACCCGCGCCCGGTTGGGGATGCCGCCGACCACGACGGTCTTACGGGTGTTCAGCTTCCGGTCGAGGACGCTCACCTTCGTCTTCTGCGAGATCCCGGGGTGGCTCGCGATACAGACGGCCGACCGTCCGCTCGCGTAGAAGCGGTCGCACGACAGCCCGGTGTTCCTGCTCCGCGCGTCGTCGG
This sequence comes from Streptomyces sp. rh34, assembly GCF_002551245.1. Taxonomy (GTDB): domain Bacteria; phylum Actinomycetota; class Actinomycetes; order Streptomycetales; family Streptomycetaceae; genus Streptomyces. The sequence goes on along the minus strand of NZ_NTGZ01000089.1, from coordinate 26,619 downwards.
CCGCTCCTCCCGTTCCCGAGGAGCTGTACGGCGCCGAGCGCACGTCGCCGTTCCGTGCCGCGTGGTACAGGCCGGGCGCCTCGTCGAGTGTGAGGCCCGGAGCGGCGACGGACTCCGGCGACCGGCCGTCGCCGTCGGCTGCCGCGACCGTGTAGCCGACGGCGACGGTCGCGAGTACGGCGGTGGCCGCCGTGAGCGCGGTGATCCGCGCGCGCAGGGAAAGAGGAGGCAGGGTCATGAGGGCTCCGGGGCGGTGACGGGTGCGGGGCCGGCGGGCGTGGGTGCGGCCGGCAGGAGTACGCAGGCGAGGACGAGGACGGCGCCGAGTGCCGCGGCGGCCAGGACGAGGGCGTTGTCCATGCCCCACAGCGTCCAGACGGCTCCGAACCCGACGGACGCGAACAGACGGCCCAGACTCTGGCCGGTCTGCAGCAGTGCCATCCCGCCCGCGCGCCGGTCCGCCGGCACGACCGGGCCGCCGAGCGCCATGAGGACCCCGTCGGTCGCCGCGTAGAACGTGCCGTGCAGGACGAGCACCAGGATCGTGAGCGGCCAGCCCGCCACCGGGGAGAACAGCGCGACGTACACCCCGAGCAGGGCGACATGCCCCAGCAGGTACGGGACGCGGCGGCCGATCCGGTCGGCGGCCCGGCCGAGGGGAACGGCGAGCAGGAGATAGACCGCCGCGCTGCCGAGCGGCAGCAGCGGGAAGAACTCCACGTCGAGGGCGAGCCGCTTCTGCAGGACCAGGTACAGGAATCCGTCGCCCACGCCGACGAGGCCGAGCGCCGTGGCCGCGAGGAGGATGCGGCGGAAGGCGGGGACGTGGAAGAGCCGCAGCGTTTCCCGCAGTGTGGCCGCGGCCCTGCCGGGCGGGCGCGCCGGACGGGCTTCGCGGCCGGGGACGAACGCGAAGAGGATCAGTACCCCCAGCAGGCCGAAGCAGAAGCTGACGACGAAGACCGCGTCGTAGGCGTCGACGGTCGCCCACAGGACGGCGAAGGCGACGAGCGGTCCGAGCATGGCGCCCGTGGTGTCCATGGCCCGGTGCACACCGAAGGCGCGGCCGAGGTCCCGCTCGTCGCAGCTCAGTGAGATCAGGGCGTCGCGCGGTGCTGTCCGCACGCCCTTGCCGACCCGGTCGGCCGCGAGAGCGGCGGAGAGGGCGGGGGTGGAACTGCCCGCGAGGAGCAGGCCGAGTTTGCAGACGGCGGACAGCGCGTATCCGCTTCCGGCGACGAGCTTGTGCCGCTGCCAGCGGTCGGCGGCGTGCCCGCCGGCGAATCTGACGAAGGCGGTGACACCGTTGTAGAGGCCGTCGAGAAAGCCGAACTGGAGGGGGCTGAGTCCCAGCCCCAGGACGAGGTAGAGGGGCAGTACGGCGGTGACCATCTCGGACGAGATGTCGGTGACGAGGCTGACCGCGCCGAGCGCGACGACGGTGCCGGTGAGGCGCCTCCGGCCGGCGGGCCGTACGGCTGAGGGGGTCCGGTCGGGGGCGGTTCCGTCCGGTGGACGGGTTCTGCCGACGGCAAGGTACATACAGACGCTCCTGGTACGCGTGCCCGGAGCTCCGGCTGCACAACCGGTGCTCCGGGCGGGTTCGCCGGCCGGGCATGGCCGGCCGGCGGGGCACGGCGGCCGGACCACGACGGACGGTGCGGGGGTCGGGGACAGGCGTGGAGATCAGTGGCAGCTGTACGTCGGGCCGGTGTCCAGGACCGTTCCGTCGGTACCGACGAACTTCGAGGTGAAGGTCGTGTCGGTGAAGTCGAGCTGCATCACGCCGAACTTGTCCCAGATGCGCTTCTGGCTGTTCTTCTGCACGGTGTCACCCTGGCCGTACAGGTCCTTGCCACCCATACCGCCGAGGATCTCGACGATGCCGTTCGGGTCTGCCCGGCCGTCCGGGCTCTGCGGGGCGAAACGCTCGTAGTGGTGGTCGTGGCCGCTCAGCACCAGTTCGGTGCCGGCTGCCTGCAGCATGGACCAGATCGGCTTGCTCACGGGGTCGTTGCCGTGGCTGCCGGAGCTGAACAGCGGGTGGTGGAAGTACGCGGCGACGCACTTCTTGCTGTTCTTGGCGAGGTCGGCCTTCAGCCAGTCGAGCTGTTCGTGCTCGTCGAACCGGTTGGAGTTGAGGGCGACGAAGTGCCAGTTGCCGTAGTCGTAGCTGTACCACATCTTGCCCTGGGGGGTGGCGCGGTCACCGAAGTACTGCCGGTAGGCGACCTCGTCCTGGTTGTCCCAGTCGTCGTACGCCTCGTGGTTGCCGGGCACGGGGTGGGTCTTGTCCTTGAACTGGCCCCAGGACTTGTCGTAGTAGTTGCGGAAGTCCTCGATGTGGGCGTCGTCGTACTGGTTGTCACCCATGGTGATGTAGAAGGCCGGGTCGATCGCCATGGCGCGTGCGGCGGTCTTGAAGTGCTGGCACCCCGGATCGGTCCGATTGCACTGGTCGGCGATGTCACCGGCGCCGACCACGGTGAACGCGCCCTTCGGGGGCGGGTCGGTGGGGGTGGTACCCCCGGCGGTGCCATACACGTCGGCCTCCCACAGGGAGTAGCCGTACGTGGTGCCGCGCGCGGTGCCGTACACGCGCAGGTAGCGGCCCTTGCCGGTCAGACCGGTCCAGGTGTCGGTCCCGCCGTTACCCGCTGTCTCCGCGGCGAGGCGGGTCCAGTCGGTGCCGTCGGGCGAGATCTCCAGCCGGTACTGCTTCGCGTACGCGGCCTCCCAGGTCAGCTCGACGCGGGAGACGGACGCCCCTTCGCCGAGGTCGATGCGGAGCCACTGCGGGTCCGATCCTTCGGCACTGGCCCAGCGGGTGGTCGCGACGCCGTCGACGGCCTTGCCGGGGGTCAGGGTGGAGGTCTCGGACGAGGAGGCGGTGGCGGGCTTGCCACGCGATATCAGCGCCTCGGTCCCGGAGGGGTCCGTCGGTTCCGGGCCTGGCCGGGGGTCGGTGTCGATACGGAAGTCGTCGCCGTAGACGGCCCAGGCCAGTGGTGTGTCGAGGTCGAGATTGCCGTTCCTCAGGAACACGCGCTGGGCGGTGTCGACGCGGCTGGTGTCCTCGTGCGCCGCCTCCTTCTTCATCTCCACGACACGGGCGTCGAGGAAGGCGTCGAGGTACCGGGTTTCGTCGCCGCCCTCGGCCGGCGTACGGGCGTCGTTCCGGGCCTCGGCGCGGATGCTGTCGAAGCCCGACTGTCCGTGCATGACGATGGCGTCATAGTAGGCGAACTGGCCGAGTACCCGTAGCCCGTCGCTCTTCGCCCGGGACACGGAGGGGTCGAAGTAGACGCGGTCACGCTCGTGTTCCTGGGCCGCGCGGAACTCGGGGGTGGCCGCGGCCTGCTGCCATGCGGCCGTGAAGCCGGGGTCCAGGCCCTCGTGGGAGTCGCTCCCGTCGACCGCGCGGAGCGCCGGGAGGTACTTGGCCAGCGGATTGCCCGGCACCTTGCCCGTGTAGTACTCGACGAGTTCGAGCATGTCGTGCGTACCGGAGCAGAAGCCGACGACACCGGCCGTGTAGCCGCGCCCGTCGCCGATGTCCTCGATGTAGTCGAACTGCTCGCGCCACTGGAGCGAGGAGTTCTCCGCCGTCGAGACGATCTGCATGGCGATCTCCTTCTTCACCGGATCGTCGAGGCCGGATGCCGCGGCCGCCTGTCCGGTGTTGAGGGCGATCACGGCGGGGATCGCGGTCAGCGCCATGGCCAGGGCGATCCTCACGCCGGTGCGACGTCGGCGGTGCACGGGGCGGGGTGGTCGTTCAGAACGGGAAACGCGGTGGGGCATGCGCATGCGCACGTGGGTCTCCGATCTCTTGCGACATGCCGGACGCCGAACGCGCAGGGGCGTCGTGGAGGGGCGTACGGACACAGCTCAGCCGGGAGGTCAGCTCTATTAGGAAAGTTTCCTTTCCATTGAGTCGCGTCCATTGGAGCGCGCCGCTCCTCTTCTCGCAAGGGTCATGACAACAACAATCCGGAGCGGGGCGGCGCGTCCCGCGGGGGACCGGGCCCGAGCGACGCGTGCTCGACCGCCGTGTCCCGACGGGGGCGGCGCCGCGGACGTGGACGCGGACACACCGAAGCTCTCGACGTCTCACCGTCTGCCGTGCGTGAGCTCGTTGACGCCTATGAGGTCTTCCGTACGTGGGTGGTGTCGGCGTCCAGGGGGGTGCCGTCCGTACCGGCCGGCGTGACGTCCGGCACGGGGGCACCGTGCCGGTCGACCAGGACGGAGTGGGCCTCGCCCGGCGTGAAAGCGTGACGCTCGCCCCACTGGCGCAGCGTGAGGATGACGGGGAACAGGGCGCGGCCGGCGTCGGTGAGGACGTACTCCTGGCGGCGGCCCGATGGGGCGGTGCGCTGGACGAGGAGCCCGTGGGCGAGGAGCTTGCGGAGGCGGTCGGTGAGGATGTTGCGCGCGATGCCGGTCCGCCGCTGGAACTCGGTGAACGAGGCGGCACCGTCCATCGCGTCACGGATGACGAGAAGGCTCCATCTGTCGCCGACGAGGTCGAGGGTGCGGGCGACGGGGCAGTCGGGATCCGACCAATGTGCGTCCGGGGCGGGCAGGGGTTCGCCTGGCATGGCACCTCCCAATGAGTTGCAGATTGAAACCATCATGCCGTACGGTCCAAATGGTTGCAATGTGCTACTGATTGAATGGGGCTGCGATGAACGCATGGCGTCGATTGCTGCTGGCGGTGGTGTGCGGTGTCGCGGTGGCGGGCGTCTACGCCGCGCAGCCGGTACTGGAGCCGATGGGGCGCGACCTCGGCGTGCCGACGGAGCTCACCGGATGGCTCGTGGCCACCGGTCAGTTCGGCTATCTGACGGGGCTGTTGCTGCTGGTGCCGCTCGGGGATGTGGTCGACAGGCGCCGCCTCATCGCTGCGCAGCTGGCGATCACCTCGGTGGGCATGCTGCTCACCGCGTCGTCGTCGGCCGCGTGGCCCGCGCTTGCGGGGCTCGCGACGGCCGGGGTGTTCGCGGTCGTGGTGCAGATCGCGGTGGCCTACGCGGCCTCGGCCTCCCCTCCCGCCGAACGCGGACGGAACATCGGGGTGGTGACCTCGGGCGTCGTCGTCGGCATTCTGGGTGCACGGGTCGCTACCGGCGCGCTCGCCGACCAGTGGGGCTGGCGCAGCGTCTACGTCGTGCTCGCGTTGCTCTCCCTCGGGCTCGCCGTCCTGGTCCTGGCCGCACTGCCCTCGGGGACGCGGGTGACGTCCCCTGTGACATACCGCGAGGCGGTCGGCTCGCTCGGCGGGCTGCTGGGGCAGCGAGCCTTCCTGGCACGCGGCCTCGTAGCGTTCTTCCTGTTCGCATCGTTCGGAACTCTGTGGAGCGGGCTGTCCACGCCGCTGGCGGGCGCACCCTGGCAGCTGAGCGAGACCCAGATCGGGCTGTTCGGCATCGCGGGCCTGGCCGGCGCACTCGGCGCGGCGCGCGCCGGACGGTGGGCGGACGCCGGGCGCGCGACCCCGGTCAGCGGCCTCGCGCTCGCCCTGCTGATCCTCTCGTGGGCGGCGATGGCCCAGCTCCCGTGGTCCCTGTGGCTCCTGATCGCCGGAATCGTCGCCCTCGACTTCGCGGTCCAGGCCGTACACGTGAGCAACCAGCACATGCTCACCGCTACGTATCCAGATCGCCTGAGCAGCGCCATCGGCGGCTACATGGTCTTCTATTCACTCGGCTCCGCACTCGGCGCGGCGGCGACCACCGCGATCTTCACGACCCACGGCTGGACGGGCACCAGCCTCCTCGGATCCGGATTCGCGGCGTGCGCGCTGGCCGTCTGGCTGCTCGTCAAGGCGGGCTCCCGCTCCGGCACCGCAGCCACAGTCCCGGCTCGCGGTCGCGAAGCGCTGCGTTAAACGGAACGAGCACAGGATGCTGAAGCCGGAACAACGCCGTAGACGATGCTCCATGTTTCAGTTCGAGGGGCCGTTTGTGGCAGCGGAGAGCGGCGGCCCGGTCGAGGTGGGCCGACGGTTCCGCCCGACGCCGCCCGATGTGGTGATTCCCGGTCAGCGGCGGCCGGCGGCGAGGACGACGAGGAACTGGCCGCCGCCCGACTCGATGCCGGCGGTCACCGGCAGCCCCGGCGTCAGTCGGGCGAACCGGTCCACCAGCCAATCCGCCGCTTCTTGGGCGTCCTGCCTGGTCGGACAACGGCCCACCATCTCACGGCCCCCCTTGCGCTCCAGCCGGGAGGCCACAGTGATCAGCGGCGCGGGATCGACCACATACAGGCGGTCCGGCCAGGCGATGGACACCTTGACCGCGCCCTTGCGGGAGTTGCACCCGCGGTGCGCGAGCCGCTCGGCGACCTTGGCCTTCCGGTCGGCGGTCCGACTGTCGACACTGGGCCCCTGCGGGTCGTTCACCGACTTGTCGGGGTCGACCGGTTCATCGCACACCCAGCACCGCCAGCCATCGCGCTCGGCCACATCATTGAGAAGGCTCATCCGAGCAAAGTAGCTCCTTGGGCCGCCATCTTGTGCACCAGGGCCACGGTGGAGCTTCTGGCCGGGGGACGCGGCCATGCCGGGAGCATCCCCGCGGGACGGAGAGGAGGACCGGGGCCAGGAGAGCTGATGGCGGCGTTCTCGTCGAGCCGGCCCCGGGTTCCGGCGGCGGACCGGCGACCGCACTGTTGCCGAACAGCCCCCTTGCCCTCTCGCGGGCGACGTGGGCTTTCGTCGGTGCCACAACCTACCGATCGCCGGTGAGGCCGTCCCCCGGCTCCTCCTCGTCACTGTCGCGTATGGCGTAGAGGGCCTGTTGGAGCGCGAAGGTGCCGCGGATCTCGGTGATCCGTCCCACCGTCGAACCGTCGCCCCAGCCGGAAGTGAGCGGAGGAAGGCCGTCGAGCGCGGCGAGTTCGCGCGCGGCACGCTCCCGGCCGCCGTCGGACATCAGCGGGAACAGCTCGGCGCGCACTCCCGCCGCGACCTCCTGCCACTGGCGGGCAGCCGTACTGCGGCTGCCTCGGTGCGGGCGAAACACACCACGAGCTCCGAGCCGACGACCACGTGGTGGAACTGTCCCTGACGGGTGAAGAGTTCCTCCTTGCCGTCGGGCAGCAGGCGGCTCACCAGGTCGCGCTGCGTCTCCATGACATCCACGGCGGGGAAACGCTCCACTGCTCAGGCTTTCGCAGACTGCCGAACGCCCGGCTGCCCCGGTGGGGCGACACCTCCGCCCCAATGCTCCTGGCTCGCTCCCGCCCGGGCACCGACGCGTTCGCTCGGCACGTCGCCCAGCGCGACCCCGCCGCCCGACGGAAGCGGAAGTGCGGACGCCTCACGAGCATCACATGGCCGGGGATGTCTGCCCGTCCCAACGCCACGCCATCCACCAGAGGGGCGCAGGGGCGACGCGCCGTGAGTCGCACTGACACAGATCGTCAACTGGTTGATCCTCACGGATCTGGCCGCTGCCCCGGTCCTCCGTTGGCTTTCAAGAAGACGGCAGTGCGGCATGTGCGCACGCGGTCTGTTGCCGCGCCGAATGTGCGGGCGCACCCACGAGAGATGGAGACACCCCCCTTATGCGCGCCCTTGTGGTCCATCACAGTGAGGCCGGACCCGTCCGGTTCACCGATGTCGATGAGCCCGTACCATCCGCCGGTGAGGCGTTGGTGGAGATACGGCACATCTGTCTCAACTTCGGAGAGCTGAACTACGTGCACCAGTGGTCGGCCGGCGCTGTGCACGGTCACGACGCGGCCGGCGTCGTGGTGCGCGCCGCATCCGACGGCTCGGGTCCGCCCGAAGGCACGCGCGTCGCCGTGGGAATGGCCCCCCACGCGTGGGCTGAGCGGGTGGCAGTCAGCCCCGCCGCTCTCGGCACCGTCCCCGAGGGCGTGGACCTGGCCGACGCCGCAGCGCTGGGGATCGCCGGAGTCACCGCGTTCCGGGTGCTGCGCGAGCGGTCCCTGCTGGCGCGCGACGTGCTGATCACCGGCGCCAGCGGGGGCGTGGGGCACTTCGCCGTCCAGCTGGCGGCGCTGGCGGGCGCCCGTCAGGGGTCGTGCCTCGGACACGTCCGAAGGCACGGCTGAAAGCGTGGGGAGAGCCGTATCCGACCGCGCCGGAGATCGACTCGACCGGCTCATCGGTATCGCGGAGCCGTACGGATGCCAGGTCGATGCGCCACTGCGTCACGTACGCGCCCGGCGTCTGTCCGAGAACGGATCGGAAGCGCCTGGACAGCGTCGCCCGGGAGACGCTCGTCGCGACGGCCAGGGTCTCCGTGGTCCAGGGATGTTCCGGTTGGGTGTGAAGACGTTCCAAAGCGTCGCGCACAACCGGATCGCGTATCGCTCCGAGAGTACCGTTCTCGGCATCGCCAGTGATCCGGGCTCGGCCGAGATCAGCAGTGGCAGAGCTCGTCGACCGCGTACCACCACAAGAGGCGGAGCTGCTCGCGCGTGGAGCGCGGGGGCCGCCGTCCTCGGCCTTGAGGAACTCGGCGAATTCCCCGGCGAGCTGCCGGCCAAGCGTTCGTTCGCTTCCAGGCGCCGTCAGGCTCCTTCGTCCACGTGAGGCCGAAGAAGGACGGTTCGAGGATATCGAGCTCCTCGTCTGTGAAGTCGGAGACAGGACTCACCATCCTCAATTCCGCACATCACGAACGATGCTGATTAATCATTAGCAGATTTCCGTCCCGTGTCCGCAGCTCAAGGGCTACTCTCCGACCTAATGCGCGGCGACGGGTTGCGCGCTGGCCTGCGGATGGGGAGAGCAGCGATGCCCAAGGGACACAAGTGCCCGGTGTGCGGTACGAACACGGTGCACAGGACGAGCACCAACAAGATGCAGTGCTCGAAGTGCAAGTCGCGTTATGACAAGAGCGTCTTCGGCCTCTGAGCTGGAACGTCACGGGCAGGGCTCGCCTACTGGGGCGAGCCCTGGCCTCAGGCTTTCACTTGGGGTCTGTCCGGATCACGGGCGGGAACCCGAACGTGCCTCGGGGTGATGCCGGCTGACGGCGGCGGGACCATCACGGATCTGGCCGTGCCGCGCGACCAGGGCGAGGTGTTTGTCCCAACGTCTCGACATAGACGGCCCGGCGGTTGCCGGCCGCCGTCGACGAACGCGTACCGGACCGGTAGTGCTCGCCCCGCGCTCGATTCCGGGAAGCGGGCTGGTAACCGGCGTCCGGAGTGCACCCTGCCCGGTCCTGGACATCGACGTTACGCCGACCACCTGCCACTCCGGGAAAGACCAGGCCGCACCCACCCGCAGGGCGGCTTCGGCTTCCACCCTCTGGTGTGTCTCCTGGCCAACACCGGCGAGGCCGTGTCCGGGCGCCTTCGGCCCGGGAACGCCGGAGCCAACACCGCCCCGCGGATCACCTCGCCGTGCTGGGCGGCGCTCTCGCGCAGATCGCCCGACGCCCACCGGCCCGGCACCGCCCGACAACCTTGTCCGCCATCCTTGTCCGCACCGACAGCGCCGGATCCGCGACAGCATTCCGCACCCACGTCCGCGACCTGCGGAACCCGCGGAATCCGCACCGTCTTCTCGGTCGGATACGCGGTGATCGAACCAGTCCGCCCCGCCGGGAGGCCGCTTCCTCGTCCCGGACATCCCGGAGCCGTGGGGTCGAGAACTTGTCAATTGGTAGCCCATGGGTTACCAATGAGAGGTGGACCCGTTCATCGCCCTGGCTGACCCGATACGCCGTGACCTGCTGCGCGCACTCGCCTCCGGCCCCGCCCGGGTGGTCGACCTCGCGGCGCGGTATCCGATCAGCCGGCCCGCTGTGAGCAAGCATCTGCGACTGCTCACCGAGGCCGGGCTGGCCACCGTCGAGGATCGTGGTCGCGAGCGCCACTACGCGCTCGCACGCCCGGGCCTCGTCCCGGTCCGCGCCCTGCTCGACGAGCTCGCCGGGCGTCGCCCCCCGATCCCCGAGAGTGCCTTCGACGCCCTCGACCTGGAGGTCCGCAGAACCGTTCATGAACGCCGGACCGGCACCGACGCCGCTCCCGGCACCGGAAGACCTCAGGAGGAATCCGCATGACCAGCACCCCCACCGGGCGTCGCGTGAGCATCGGCGGCCTGGACAGCATCGCCTTCGACCGTATGTTCCGGGCCGGTATCAAGGACGTCTGGGCGGCGGTCACCGAGCCGGACCGTCTGGCCCGTTGGATCGGTGAATGGACCGGCGACCCGTCGACCGGCTCGGTCGACTTCCGGATGCTCTTCGAGGGCGACGAGCACCAGGCCGAACTCCTCACCATTCAGGAGTGCCGGCCCCCTCACCGCCTGGTCCTCACGTCGCAGGTGCCCGGCCAGGAACTCGTCTGGCACATGACTCTCACGCTCGTCGAGCACCAGGGCACCACTACGCTCACCTTCAGCCAGTCCGTCGGCGATGATCCGGCGATGGCGGGTGGCGTCGGCCCCGGCTGGGACTACTACCTCGACCGGCTCGTCATCGCCGAGACCGGTGGTGACCCGGCCTCCGTCGACTTCGGCGACTACCACCCGGTCCACGCACAGCACTACCTCGACATGTTCAGCTGAGCCCGACGAGGAAGCCGAGTGCGAGGGCTCGGTTCCTGTCAGCCCGCCCGAGGGTCGAGTGCCTCGCGCAGGTGGAGGCCGGACCCGTGGATCCCCGTGGACGTGATCTTGACGATGATGTCGCGTCCATTTCTGAAATCGTGCGGTGGTCGCAGCGCCCGTCTCGGCGGGCAGCGCCATCCCGCATGGCCTCGAATCGTGTTACGGCATCCTGGAGGGCACGGGCGAACCATCTGTGGAGCTGAGCCCGGGGGCACCTGTATGGACGGGCGCCCCCGGGGTCGTTCAGCCGTGATCACCCGAGAACGGTCGGGCGGTGGTGGTGCGCGGCGTCAGAGCGTGCGGGCCGCTGAGGCGATGGCGGCCGCGAAGGTCGAGATCTCGGTGTAGACGCCCGGGTAGCCGGGCCGGGCGCAGCCGTAGCCCCAGCTGACGATGCCGACCTGGATCCACTCACCGGCGTTGTCCTTGCGGAACATCGGGCCGCCGGAGTCGCCCTGGCAGGTGTCGACGCCACCGGTGTCGGGGTATCCGGCGCAGATCTCCTCGCTGGCCACGAGCTCGTTGCCATAGGCGGAGCGGCAGGCCGCGTCGGAGACGAACGGGACGTTGGCCTTGAGCAGGTAGCGCTGCTGGCTGCCGCCCTCGCGGTTGGCGCCCCAGCCGGCGACGGTGAACGTGCCCTGGTTGTAGGCGACGGTGCTGGCGAGCTTCAGCGTGGGCTGGTTGATGGGCTGGGCGAGCTTGACGAGTGCCCAGTCCTTGCCGGTGCCGTTGTAGCCGGGTGCCTGAAGGACCTTGGTGGAGCGGACCTTGATCGCGTTGGACGACTGGAGGTCGACGACGCCGCCGGTGGCGGTGATCGAGGTGTTGTTGCCCGATCCGCTCACGCAGTGGGCGGCGGTGAGGACGATGTCCTGGGTGTAGAGCGCACCGCCGCAGCCCATGGAGAGCCGGACCATGAAGGGAAACTCGCCTTGGGCGGCGCGGGTTCCGCCGACTACGGGGTTGGGGGCGGCCGAGGCGGTGACGGGCTGGAGGCCGACGACCGCGATGGCGACGGTGGCGACGATGACGGAACATCTCTTCAGCGCACGCAGGAATTGCTTCACGGACTGCCTACTTTCGTGGGGGGCCGCTGGGGGACCCGACAGGGCGCGGCGACAAGTTAGTCATGCACCCGTCAAGATGATCCGATTGTCGGGAACGGGTGACCGCTGCCACAAGACGCACATTTCGGCCAATCCCATACGCGGCCGTCCCCGCCCCGCCCGACGCGCTCGCCCGGCATCCGTGCCCGACGCTCACACCCGGCTCCGGCTCGCCCGCCCGCTCGCCGCGGATCTTCGCCGGCCCTGGGAGAAGCCCGCCACCTCCGACCGGCTCCCTCCGGCCTCCCCATGACGTGCTCCCTTCCCGGTGTCCGCCTCCATGTCTCCAGCCACTCCGGGGATCGGGAGCAGCGCGGATGGGTTTCCACCGGCCGTTCGTGTACTAGCGGTGGTTGAGGTGCTTGCGCGCGGTGTCGTCGAATATGCTGATTGCTGACTCCAGGGCGTCGAAGTGTTCCCGGTGGCGATCCGTCGGCGTGGAGGGAGCACGCTTCCGCCCAGATCCTCGAAACCGTCCTCGATGCCGTTGAGCGTGGTGGCCAGTTGCTGGGCTGCGGCCTGAACGGCCCGAGCCGCCGCCGCGACGCGCGAGGGCCCCTCCAACTCGACCTGACGAGCTGAGGCCGCCACCGGCTGAGGCTCGGCCGCCGACGGGATCGCCCGTCGGAAGTCAGACCGTTCGGAGCTGCTGTGCCGGGGCGGCAGACCTTCCAGCTCGTTGAACAGGTCCTCACGCAGGAAGCCCGCGCCTTCCAGGACTGCCCCGGTCGCCGCTTCGTAGGCGTGAGCGGCTTTCAGGAGCTCGGCGTACACCTCCCGTTATGCCGTACGGCGCGTGACGTCGAGCGATCCGAGGTAGGCGCTGCGGGCCGCCTTTCACGCTCCGACCACAGCAGCGGCACCGCCGATCAGAGCGCCGACGAGGGCGCTGCCCGCCCCGATCGGCGCGATCATCCGCTCGTTCTCCATAGGCGGATCCTGCCGTGAACATGCTGGGCTCGTCTACGGCCGTCTACGGCCGGGCCGCGCCGTGGTAGTCGGCTGTGGGCATGGCGGTGTCGAGCGGCGGGGCCTGGACCTGGACGTCACGGCCGGTCCGGGGCGCGTGCGAGGATCCGTGCCCGCGGCTCGGCTCGGGCAGGCCCCGCAAGCGGCCGGACAGCGTCGCGGCGGACAAGGACCACAGCAACGGGCCCTGCCGCGACTGTCCGCGGCGCCGGGGCATCCGGCACACGATCCCGGAGAAGACCGACAGCCGGGCCGCCCGCCCGCGCACCGGCTCACACGGCGGACGCCCTCCCGGCTTCGACGAAGAGCGGTACAAGAAACGCAACACCGTCGAGCGGACGATCAACCGCTTGAAGCAGCACCGGGCAGTCGCTCCACGCTACGACGAACGCGGCTACGTCTCCCTCGGCACCGCCACGGCGGCAGCTCGTGCTCTGGCTCCGTAGCCGAATATCGGCGTCACAAGGCCATCGGCCGGTACGCCAAGGCCTGGTCGACGACTTCCTCGGCCGACAACTCCCGTCCCGGCGGCCAGAAGACCAGGCCGCTCACGTGACCGGACGGGCAGGAAAGAGCTCTGTCGAGCCTGTCCAGCCAGTCGTCCGCCTCGTCTTCGGAGGCGTAGTCCGCCTCCATGATCCGCTGCACAAGCGCGACGGCTTGCGCCCGACTCAACCCACCGCACTCATCAGGCCCCTCCATCGGTGCACCTTATCGAGCGGCGTGATCGGCCGGACAAGTCCTAGCCGAAGGCTTTCTTCCCGGCCGGAGTCAGGGCGGTGGCGTGCGCTGTCCGGCCGTCTGATCGTCGTCGAACAGGCGGTGGCCCAGCTCGTGCCAGTTCCGCAGGCCGGGGAGCCGGGCGGCTGTCTCAGGTCCCCAGGTCCCCGGTGCGTACGGCAGCGGCGGCTCGGCCGGATCGAGCACCGGTTCCACGATGCGCCAGCACTCCAGGACGGTGGGGAAGAAGGCGAAGCACTCGGGGTCGCCGATGACGGCTCCGTACAGGATGTTCTCGTACGGGAGTTCCTGCCGTCCCAGTACCTGGGCGAAGTCGACGCCGATGGGGACGGTCATCGGCCCGGCGGTGCTGTCGGGCTTGCTCAGCATCAGGTCCGCCCTGATCCCGGTGTCGCCGTCGATGCGGAAGCGGATGGTGTTCGGTGGCGTCTGCGTGTCCTGGCCGCCGAAGAGTTCCAGGGGCGGTTTGCGCAGCTCGACCACGACCTCGGTGGCGGAGACGGCCAGCGCCTTGCCGCTGCGGAGGTAGAAGGGCACGCCCGCCCAGCGCCAGTTGTCGACGAACATACGGGTCGCGAAGTACGTCTCGGTGGTGGAGCCCGGCTTGACGCCTTCGACATCCCGATAGCCGTCGTACTGGCCGCGAACGGTGTCGGTGGGGTTCATCGTGCGGGTCGCGTGCAGTGCCCGCCATTTCTCCAGCCCCTGCGCCTGGGCGTTGGTGGCGCTCGGTGGTTCCATCACCAGGAGGGCCAGAACCTGGAGCATGTGGTTCTGGACCACGTCGCGAAGGCAGCCCACCGCGTCGTAGAAGGAGCCGCGATCGGCGACGTCGAAATCCTCGGCGAGGGTGATCTGGACGTTGTCCACGTAGGAGCGGTGCCAGATCGGTGCGAGCAGCGTGTTGGCGAAACGGGAGACCATCAGGCTCTCGACCGCGCGGTTGCCCAGGAAGTGGTCGACGCGCAGCAGATGAGCGTCGTCGAAGTGGGCGGAAAGCTCGTCCTGCAGCTTCCGTGCGGAGTCGAGGTCGTGTCCGAACGGCTTCTCCACCACCAGGCGGGCATCACGGTTGAGGCCCTCGGCGGCCAGCGAGCCGGCGACCTTGGTGAACAGCGACGGTGGGATCGCCAGGTAGTACGTCACGAAGCCGAGACCGGACACGGCTTGGCGCAGCCGGGCGAAGGTGGCGTCCTCGGCGAAGTCCCCGGTGACGATCGACAGGCCGGCCGCGAACCGGGCGAAGACCGCCTCGTCTATGTCCGTTCCCGCGGCGGCGACCGCCTCTCGCGCGTGGCTGCGCAGGGCGTCGTCGTCCCAGTCGGTGGCGGCCACCCCGATGACGGGAAGGGTCAGCTTGCCGGACTCGGTGAGTCGGTACAGCGCGGGCAGCAGCATCTTCTTGGCGAGGTCACCGGAGATTCCGAAGAGCACCAGTGCGTCGGAGTGTTCCAGATCGGGAGGGCTGAGGAGGGTGTCGCTCATCATGAGCGTCCTTTCTGCGGAGAGGTCGCCATCGGGGGACCGTCCGGAGGGTCCTGCTCGTGCCGGAAGCGGGCCTTGAGCGCCTCTTCGATCTGTTCGGGGTCACGGCCCTTGGTCTCGGGCAGGTAGCGGCCGACGAAGAAGAACGCGAGCACGCAGATCCCGGCGAAGATCCAGAAGGTCTCGCCCTGGCCGATGGCAGCAGCCAGGGGCAGGAACGCGAGGCTGACGATGAAGTTGGACACCCAGTTGACCGCCGTGGCCACACTCGACCCCTCCGCCCGGACGGACGGCGGGAAGATCTCACCCAGCAGTGTCCAGAACACCGGCCCGAGGCCGCCCGCGTAGGCGGCGATGTAGATGACCATGAACAGCAGCGTCAGCACCGAGTTCATGCCGACCACGAACGCGAGCCCGAGCATGAAGATCGAGACCGCCATGAGGGCCAGCGAGACGAGAACCATGACGCGGCGGCCGGCCCGGTCGACCAGACGGATCGCGATCAGCGTCATGACCAGGTTGATCACACCGATGAAAACGGAATAGAAGATGGAATTCGACGCGTTCAGACCGGTCTGCTGAATGATGGTCGGCGCGTAATAGATGATCGTATTGATGCCGCCGAACTGCTGCACGACGGCAAGGGTGAGCCCGACGACGAGAGCAGGGCGCAGGTCGGGGGCGAGGAGCTTCCTGGGCCCTTGGTCGGGTGCCCCGGCACTCCGCTTCTGCTTCTCGCGCTCCACGGCGATCCGGTGCTGGGCCCGCGCGACCAGTTCGTCCGCCGTGGCCCCGTCGGTGACCGACGCGATTCCCTTGCGCGCTCTGTCCGCCTGGCCATGAGAAATAAGCCACTGTGGCGACTCGGGAAGGAACCACAGCGTCGCCGCCACCATGAGGGCGGCCGGAACCGCGCCGACGGCGAACATGGCCCGCCACATCTCACTGCTGGAGAAGGCGAGATTGACCAGGTAGGCGATCAGAATGCCGAGCGTGATCATCAGCTGGTTCATCGTGAGCAGCCGCCCGCGAATCTTCGTCGGTGAGATCTCGGACAGATAGACCGGCACCGTCGCCGACGCCGCTCCGACCGCGAGGCCGAGGATGACACGGCCTGCCATGAGCACCGCGTAGCCGTTCGCCGCGCTCGCGATCGCCGTACCGATGATGAACACCACGCCGACCGCGCCCAGGGCCTTTCTCCGGCCGAGGCTCTCGGAGAGCCGGCCGGCCGAGGTGGCGCCGATCACCGCGCCGATGAGCAGCACGCTGACCACACTGCCCTGCTCGAAGGAGCTCAGATGGAAGTCTTCCTTGACATAGAGCAGGGCGCCCGACACGACCCCTGTGTCGAAGCCGAAAAGGAAGCCGCCCAGAGCGATCGCGGCCGCCCAGCGAGTGATCTTCCGCTGTCCTTCTGGGGGAACCTCGGTGAGCGGCCCGTGGGTGCCTGGTTCTTTGGAGAAGCCCTGAACCATGTCACTTCCTCATGTCTTGAGCAGGCTTGTCACGTCCACACCACCATTTTTAGGGATATATAGACATAGGCGCGGAGCAATCGAGTGGTTCCGGTTCCGGTGATACTGAACGTCACGCCGCCAACTGCGCGGCAGAGGCGCAATACCCTGGGCTCCTGAGGGTCTTCGGACAGCGGACTGCCCCCGGATATCCACCACCCCGCACTCCGGTAGCGCGGGATGAACGGCCGGGCCATCCGCGGTTGCCCCGGCCGGCGTAGTGCTGGTGGCCGAGGAGGTGTGAGCGGTGGAGGCTGCTGAGCAGGCACAGCGATTCCACGCCGTCGCCTCAGCTGTCCGAGAGGCGGGAACACTCATGACATCCGAACTTTCCGCCGGTATCGACGAACAGCAGGTCGCCGTCGTTGGAGCGGGCGCCCCCGGCCGGGCCGGTGCTCCGGCGAGGCGCCCCCTCGCCGGCCCGACCTCGGTCCGGCCCACCGCCGTCGGCCACCGGTAGGCGTGGTGGAGCGGACGGCGGAGACGGGCGGCGACGGGAGTACCGGCGCGGACGAGGAGGGAGCGACCCGGTCGGCCGACCGGAAGGGGGGCCCGGGGCACACGGTCCTGTTGGCGGTGGCGCTCGCGGTGCCGGTGACGAAGGTCGCGTACACGGTCGGGGGCGGTGCTGCGGCCCGTGACGTGTTCGTCGGCATGGAACCCGCGAACTGGCCCGACGTCCTGATCGGCATGGTGCTCACCGATCCGCTTCTCGCCTCCGTGCTGGCTGTCGTCGTCTCCCGGGTCGTCTTCGCCCTGTTCGCGGCGCGCGGCGCGGTTCCGGTGGGCGGCGGCGTTCTTCGGGCGCTCCAGCGGGTGGCATTGACCGTCGTCAACCCGGTCGCGATGGGGGTGGTGGTCGCGTGCTTCTTCGGCCCCTGGTGGGGGCTGGGCACTGGGCTCGCCGCCTACGCGCTGCGCAAGGGCGTCGTGGTGGAGTACCGCACCGGCAGACGGCACCCGCGCGGACACCGTAGCGGTCGGCGGACGGCAGCCGGATCACACCGTGACAGCGGATATCGGCCGTCGCGGGGGCTGCGGCGGGCTGCGGCCCTGGAGCAGTGGGTGGCCCTGGGCCTGACGACCCTCGCACTCCCGGTGCTCTCCTTCGTCGCCGCGCTGGACGGGCAGGCGTGGACGTCGATCGTCCGCTGCCAGGTCACTGACGGCACACGGACCGAGGACAACCGCCTGATCGAGCTGGGCCGCAAGGGAAACGGCGTCGTGGGCTGGAACCTGGACACGGATGAGATCTCCAACGGTGCGGGGTGCGCGGCCGAGGAGAGCCTGTACGTGCGCGAGCCGTGGTGGCGCGGCTGAACGGTTGTCCCCGCCATGCATACGTAGGGCGTGAGCCGGGCCGGCCGTACTTGCGGTTGGCGGACGGCCGTCCGACGCGACACGTCCGTATCGGAGATTCGGCGTTCGCCTGAGGCACTTACCGGACAGGTCGGGCGAATGTGGCACTTTACCGATGGATCATCCGTATGCCGCGCTTCCTCCGGCGAAAGAGATCGTTTCGCGGAGTGTAGGAGCGGAAAGCATATTTCGTTTCAATTTTGACGGCTTTGGGGGTCGTGTCTTTGATCGCGGGCGCGCCTCCTGCGAACAACGGAGGGTTCCAGCTCCAGCCCAGGGCCAGGGGTGATGCAGAAAACGAGGAGCAAATGGACGAAGGAAGTATTCCGCTCGAGGACTTCCTCAGCACGTTGAACCGGCTGCCGGCCGACTGCGAGCGACGCGTCGGAGGCATTGAACGCAAGGTGCTGTCGGCATCCTGACGCACAGTCGTATGCAGGAACGTTCCGCCTCGTCGGCCTGGCCGCCGGAGGACGGCTATCGCCCGCTCGGGCTGGAGGCCATCTGGACCTCACCCAGCACGTCGGCGAATGAGTGTTCACGCAGCTGGCGGAGCCCTGTCCGCTCGCACCATGTGGATACCCATTTTCGACTGACTTCCAGGTGGAACGTTCCACTCGACGTGCAGCAGGGGCCGTCGAAGCGGAAGTCGGGGCAGGCGGCGTGGGGTCTGTCAAACGAGCATTTGCAGCCCTGGTCCGCCCAGCAGGGACCACATGCCCGGCTCCCGGACCAGGCCGGGGAAGTAGTCGCGCAGGTGGAGCAGTTTCTCGCGTAGGGAGGGGGAGGTCACCCTGTCCACGGACCGCCACTCGTCGCCGCCGACCTCTTCTTCCTGCAGCACGACCGGCGGTGCGGCGCGGTGTGCAGGCGGAAGAGGAACTGGAGGTCGAAGTGCTGGTGGCCGGGTTCGCCTTTGCCCGGGCGGGCGTCTATGTCGTGGATGTCGAGGTTGAGCGGCACCGTCTCGTAGCCGGGCCACGGCGTGACGGCCTGGGGCGGGATCCCTGTCTCCTCGTTCAGTTCCCGCAGGGCCGTTGCTGCCAGCGACTCATCGGAAGGCTCGCTGTGTCCGCCATGGGGGAGGAGGACCTTGCCGCTTGCCAGGTGCAGCACGTGCAGAACGCGGCCGAGCGAATCGACGACGATCGCGCCGCAGACACCTCAGGCGTTTAACACGTCAAGTCCGGGCGGTCGTTATCCCAACAGGGCGGCTGCCTGGGCGGGGGTGGCGAGCACGCGTGCGAAGGGGCGGCCCGTGGCGGGATCGACGGCGGTCGGCCCGATGGTGGTGATCCGGGCGGCGAGGCGGAGCCGGGCGTTGGGCCCCACTCCGCCGTAGACCTTGCCGGTCCCGTCCAGTACCCAGCCCAGCCGCACCGGGTCGGTCAGGGTGAGCTGGGCTTCCTCGGCGGCTTCGCGGTGGAGGGTGGCTTCGGGTGTGGTGTCCGTCTTCTCCACGATGCCGCCGGGCTGCATCGGCAGGGCGCCCCGGGGAGCTGGGTCGGCGACGAGGACGATTCTTCCGTCGGGAACGAAGCGCCACGACCAGGCTTGCTGCACGGGGGGCCGCTCGGGGACAGGGGCGCGGTTGAGCGGGCTGTCCCACATGGGGCGGTAGCGGACGTGGACGTTATGACGATCCAGCGGCGGGCCAGCGAGGATGTGCCGGCCGTCGGCGAGGTGGGCGGTGGCGGTGTTCCCGAGCCGGGCGATGTCACCGGCGTCCGCGCAGCCGGCCGAACAGGCTGCGAGCCTGGGCGCGCTTGCGCGGGTCGGCTGCGGCCCGCCGGGCCGACGCGATGGTCCGCCGCCCTTGAGGGCTGCGGGTGAACTGTGTGAGACGGGCGATCAGTCCGGCCATGATTCCTCCTCGGAGCGGTATGCCACCCGCGTACCCCGCAAGGACGCGAAGATGTCCGGGCGTCGCACGGAGCAGAAGCCGAAGCCGCCGTCCCACGCTGCGACTGGGGGTTATCCCCATGTGTACGGGGAGCAGCGTGACGCCGAGAAGAGGGGTGAAGAGGGGTTTGGACGGCGTGCCAACTGCCCACACCCCGCCCTGGCCACCACCGCCCGCGCCGAAGGACTCGTTGGAGGCGATGGTGACGCCGTTCTTCTCCTCGCGTTCGGTCGGGGCCCGGGAGAGGAGTTCGGCAACGTGGGGGCCGAGTTCCATGTAGCCAAGTTCGTCGATGCAGGGGAGGTCGGCTCGGCCCGGCCGTAGCGGCCGGCGTACGAGCGTCAGGCCGCCACGGCCGGCTGACCTGACCGACCTAGGCAGCGTCGCGGCCGTTACCACCAGTGCCCGGACAGCCATCGGCAGCAGCATCGCCACCGCATGGCAAAAGTTCCTGCAGATCACCGACGCCGCCCTGCTGGAGGCCGATCCGCAGGCAGCGAACGGCGCACACGTCTTCACCGCGTTCCACGTCGCACAGCAGGCTGTCCAGGAGCACCAGGACGACGCTCTGGAGATGCTGGGCCGGACCGAGGAAGCCGAAGCAGAGGCCCGCCGGGCCTACAACACCTACAACACCGAGCAGAACCGCCGCTGGTTCCGGCACAACCCGGCCGGTGCGGACGCCGTCGCGACGAAGGCCGCCGACACCGCCCGGGAACGCGCTGCCGAGTAGCTGCTCGCGACACGGCTGAAGCTGCTGCGCGAGCAGTCCGACGGCCGGACCGAGCAGGTAGCAGCCGCGCCGTGGACGGACCGGCTGCCCGAGGTTGCCGTCCGCCAGATGGACGACAAGCTCGGGGCGGTGAGCGCATAGGCTGCGCGGTCAGCGTCGGCCGCCGCCGATGCGGCGGTCGTCGGCCAGTCCGGTAAGCGGGCCGAACTCGCAGGCAAGCTCGTTCCACGTCAGAACCTCGCCACAGCGGGCCGGGAACTCCTTCGGGTTGAACTCGGGCATGGTCCAGGTGCCAGTGCCCCGGTCCCGCAGCCACAGGTCGCCGTCACCGTCGACCACAGTCGGCGGGACCGGTACGGGCTCGGCCTGATCGGTGGGCTCCCAGGTGACCCGGCCCGGGTGGGAAACGCGGCGCAGCTCGGTGGTGGCCAGCCGCGCGGCCAAGTCACGGGTGGACTCTTCGGCCTCCTTGACCGACGCGAGTCGGAATGCGTCGTCAAGTACGGGCAGAGCTGGATTCTTGCTGCGCTTTGAACTCATACGCTGACTACCTCTGGTCGGGGGCGTCACATCCGTTATGGCACCCCGTAGAGGAACACGGTATCCGAGGCAGGAGCCGGGCCGGCCACGACCAATGTCCAGGTGGAGGCCCTAGCACACCGGGCCGAGGGGCTAGGTGTATTGACCCGCAGGGTTGTTGACGCGGGTGATGGGTGGGTGGCCGTCGAGTGCGGTGTGGCAGCGGTGGTGGAGGGCCGGGACGGGGTGGAGGTTGCCGCCCTGTTCAAGGTGTGCCGGTGAAGGCCGTGGACAACTGGTGGGCGAAGTGGCCGGCTGGAGGCCGGGACGCACTGCTGTCCCGCCCGCGAGGCCTTCGCGTGGGTGAGCACCTGGTCCTGTCGGCTGCCGTCCGGCAGGCTGTCCTCGATCACGTCCCCTCCGACCTGGGGCTTTCAGGTCAGCTGTGGGCGCGGGGGCAGATAGGCGAGCTGATCTTCCAGCCGTACGGCGTCCGCGAGTCGTTCGACGCGAGGGCCATGTGCCGCTTCCCCGCCCGGAAGATCCACCTGATCGTCGACCGGCACTCGGCCCACCGCTCGAAGACTGTCCCGGCCTGGCTCGCTGACCACACCGACAGGATCGAGCTGCACTTCCTGCCCTCGTACTCACCCGAGCTGAACCCCGACGAGCTGGCCAACGCCGACCTCAAACGCAGCCTGCCCCACACCCACCGGGCCAGGAACCAGGTCGAACTCGCGGCCGAAGCCCGCAGATTCTTCTACAGACGCCAGCGTGAACCACGTATCGTCCGCGGCTACTTTGGCGGCCCACACGTCCGCTACGTCCTCAACGAGGACCCATTTGAGGTGTTCGCACTCGGTTGTGCTTGGCGGTGGAGTCGTGGTGGATGCAGTTGGCAGTACCGCACGAACTCACGAGGGAGTACCAGGCCGGCTGTTGTCACCAGCGCCTACGTAGATGACCACACCTTCATGCCCACGGCTATGGCTGGGTGCTTGCTACCTCCGGCTCGAGATGTGTCAGCTGCCCGAATCCGCCGCGTACGGCACGACGTGGACGCGGGCGCGAAAGTTCGTCCTGACCCGCACGGAACTTGCCTCCGGCCTGGCCGAACGGCCCTACGACCACCAACACGCCGGGATCTCGTTCTGGTTGTGTTCCGAGGTGGACCCGGCCGAATGTGCTCGCCGCGCGGGCCAGAGCATCGGAGTTCTCTTCCGCCACTACGCCAAGTTCCTGGATGGTGTCCGTGAGCAAGCCAACCGCCTCATCGAGCAGTCGATGAAGGAGTGGGATCGCGTCGGTCAGGGCGCGGGGCCTGGGCAGTGAGTCGGGGTTTTGGTCCGCCACTGGTCCGGAACAGCTGGTCACAAGCGGGAGAGAGGCGGGAGGAACTGGAAGTTGCCGCGTAAACGGGCCCTGACCCGAAAGGGTCGAGACGAAGGCGCCTGACGGGCAAAAGCCCAGCTCAGGCGCCTTCTCGCGTGCTCTAGAAGAAGCCCAGCTTCTTCGGCGAGTACGACACCAGAAGATTCTTCGTCTGCTGGTAGTGCTCCAGCATCATCTTGTGGTTCTCCCTTCCGATGCCCGACTGCTTGTAGCCGCCGAATGCCGCGTGCGCCGGGTAGGCGTGGTAGCAGTTCGTCCAGACCCGGCCCGCCTTGATCCCGCGCCCCGCCCGGTAGGCCGTGTTGACGTCGCGGGTCCAGACTCCGGCCCCGAGCCCGTACAGGGTGTCGTTCGCCGTGCTGATGGCGTCGTCGAAGTCCGTGAAGGAGGTCACGGCCACGACCGGGCCGAAGATCTCCTCCTGGAAGACCCGCATCCGGTTGTCGCCCTCGAGGACCGTCGGCTGGACGTAGTAGCCGCCCTCCAGCTCACCGCCGTGCTCGATGCGCTGACCGCCCGTGAGGATCTTCGCGCCCTCCTGCTGGCCGATGTCCAGGTACGAGAGGATCTTCTGCAGCTGGTCGTTGGAGGCCTGGGCGCCGATCATCGTGTCGGTGTCCAGCGGGTGTCCCGGCACGATCTGTTCCGTGCGGGCGATGCCCGCCTCCAGGAACGCGCCGTAGTGACCGCGCTGAATGAGAGCACGCGACGGGCACGTGCACACCTCGCCCTGGTTGAGGGCGAACATGGTGAAGCCTTCGAGAGCCTTGTCGAGGAAGTCGTCGTCGGAGCGCGAGACGTCGTTGAAGAAGATGTTCGGCGACTTGCCGCCCAGCTCCAGCGTCACCGGCTTGATGTTCTCGGAGGCGTACTGCATGATCAGCCGCCCTGTCGTGGTCTCACCCGTGAAGGCGATCTTCGCGACGCGCGGGCTGGAGGCGAGCGGCTTCCCGGCTTCCGCTCCGAAGCCGTTGACGATGTTGACGACGCCGGGCGGAAGCAGATCCGCCACCAGGCTCAACCAGTAGTGGATCGAGGCGGGCGTCTGCTCGGCCGGCTTGAGGACCACCGCGTTGCCCGCGGCCAGCGCCGGGGCGAGCTTCCAGGTGGCCATCAGGATGGGGAAGTTCCACGGGATGATCTGGCCGACCACCCCCAATGGCTCGTGGAAGTGGTACGCGATGGTGTCGTCGTCGATCTCGCTGAGCGAACCCTCCTGAGCGCGCAGAGCCCCCGCGAAATAGCGGAAGTGGTCGATGGCCAGCGGAATGTCGGCCGCCAGCGTCTCCCGCACGGGCTTGCCGTTCTCCCAGCTCTCGGCGACCGCCAGCTCCTCGAGGTGGGACTCCATCCGGTCGGCGATCCTGTTCAGTACCGAGGCCCGGTCCCCGGCGGATGTGGTGCCCCAGCCCGGAGCCGCCGCATGGGCGGCGTCCAGGGCCAGTTCGACGTCCTCGGACGTGCCGCGCGCGATCTCGGTGAACGGGCGGCCGTTGACAGGGCTCGGGTTCTCGAAGTACTGGCCCCGGGCCGGCGGAACGTACGCTCCACCGATCCAGTGGTCGTAGCGGGACGCGTACGTGACGATCGCACCCTCGGTGCCCGGCGCAGCGTAACGGGTCATCTCAGTGGCCTCCCGGATCCGGTGCCGCCCGACGTTGGACGGCCCTCGGCGCGAGGCTAGGGACGGGGACGTTGCAAGGGCGTTGCAACGGCGTCGCGGGGGCACCCTTCCACGGCCCGCCGTCCCGGTCCGGTCGGCCGGGCCCGGACGACAGCTCCTAGCCGCGCTGCTCGGCGTCCAGTCCTCGTACCCGGGCCAGCAGCGCCGCCCGCTGGTCCACCGGGACCGTCCCGGCCAGCGCTCGCCACACGGGGAGGTCCTCCTCGCCCCACGGGCTGTAGGCCCAGTCGGCCAGCAGCCCCGGATCACCCCGGGCGATCAGAGCCGCCCGCAGCTGCTCCGAGATCCGCCGTCGCAGGCGTACGACCGCAGGGGCCCGGGAGCCCGGCAACAGCGGGCCCGCGTACGCGCCCAGCGCCGCCGCCACCGCGCCCGAACCCAGTCGGCGCGTCACCGTGTCGAAATCGGCGTCCACCGGGACGGCCATCCGGTACGGGCGCGAGTCCAGCAGATCGGGCCCCAACAGCCGCCGGAGCCGTGACAGTTCGGCCCGCAACGTCACCGGGGTCACTGACTCGTCCTCGTACAGCTCCACCAGCAGCTCGTCCCCGCTCAGACCGTCCGGCCGACGGGCAAGGGCGACCAGGATCTCGCTGTGCCGCCGGCTGAGCCGCAGCCGGCGCCCGCGAGCCACCAGCAGCGCCTCGTCCCTGCCCAGTGCGGTCAGCCGCACCGACTCGACGTCGGAATCGGACGGTGGCGTCAGCAGGGCGAGCTGCGACTCGGCGGCCCGGGCCACCGCCTGGACGAACGCCAGACTGTGCGGGTGGGCGAGCCGGTCGCCGCCCGTGATGTCCACGGCTCCCAGCACCCGGCCCGTCCCGGGATCGTGCAACGGCGCCGCTGCGCAGGTCCACTGCTGCACAGGTCGCAGGAAGTGCTCGGCCGCGAAGACCTGGACCGGACGGTCCACCGCGATGGCCGTTCCCGGCGCGTTCGTCCCCGCCACGGACTCGGCCCAGCGGGCGCCCTCCACGAAGTTCATCAGGCCGGCCCGCTGCCGCGCCGCCGCATGTCCCTCGACCCACAGGAGGCGTCCGTGAGCGTCGCAGACGGCCAGCAGGTGTTCCCCGTCCGTCGCGTACGCACCCATCAGCTCACGGATCACGGGCATCGCACGGGCCAGGGGATGCGCCGCCCGATAGGGGCCCAGCTCGTCCGGGCCGAGCTCCACCGCGGGGGCGTCGTCCGGGCTGACCCGCGCACGTGCCGAGCGTCGCCAGGACGCACCGACCACCGCACGGACCGGCCGCTCCAGTCGTCCCGCCGAGGTGAACACGTCATGGGCGCGGCGCAGCGCGCCGCTCCGCTCGCCGGGATCGGTGTCCGCCGCCAGGGCCACCCAGGGATCCGCCAACTCACCCTCCCGTCCAAGGGCCTTCGTGCCCTCCCATCGTCGTCGCCGGCGGTCTCCGCGACAAGCTCGGTGCGGAGAGTCATCACCGCGGGGGCCGGAGCAGGACGCTCAGGCGGCGTCGACGACGAGCCGGAGGTAGCGTTCCCAGTCCCAGTGGACGCCCGGGTCGGTGTGGTCGCTGCCGGGGACCTCGTGATGGCCGACGATGTGCTCCCGGTCCTTGGGGATGCCGTGGCGCTCGCAGATGTCCGCGGTGAGCCTGGCGGACCGCAGGTACATGACGTCCGTGAAGAACTCCGGGCGGTCCACCCATCCTTCGTGCTCGATGCCGACGCTGCGGGTGTTCCAGCTCCAGTTGCCCGCGTGCCAGGCGATGTCCTTCTCGCGTACGCACTGGGCGACATGGCCGTCGCCGGAACGCACCACGTAGTGGGCCGACACCTGCTTGGAGGGATTGCGGAAGATGCCCGCGGTCGGCGTGAACAACTGTTGGGCGACGTGGATGACGACGCGGTCGATCCGGCGCTCCGAAGGGCGGGAGGGGACGGTGTAGTTGGCGGGGGCGGCCGGAGCCCAGAGCGCCGTCGCGTAGTCGGTGGGGCCCTTCGGCGCCGACGCCACGGCCCGCGCGGAGGCGGGCAGGACGGCCGCCGCCATCGTCGCGGCGGCGCACTGAATGATCCTTCTGCGATGCAACGGTACTCCTGAGGCCGGGCCCGGGGGCCGAGGCAGGGACGGGAACGGGGACAGGGACGGGGGCGTACGGAGCCGAGCCGGAGTGGCCCACCGGCTCGTGGATCACTCCCGCCGATGCGGATGACGAGCCCGCCGGACATCCGGTTCCCCGCAGTCGCTGTTCGGACACGCCTCGGCTCCCGCGCGGGTGCGAGCCGCGCGTTCGGCTGCCGCGCCTGCCGCGCTCCCGCGCCGGAGACACCGGTTCGCCGCGAGCGAGGAGTCTCGCCGCGAGCGACAAACTCGCCAGGCCCCCGGAGCCCAGCCCGCGGCCCCCGGCCTCCGCCCCGCCGCCCTTCCCCGACCGGCCCCAGGAACAGGACGGTTCACACAGCCCCGTCCGCCCCGTCCACGGCCCCGCCGTCGGCTCCCGCCAGCGCTCCCGCCGGGTCGTCGTCCGCCGGTCCGGCAGGCACCCAACGACCGCGCTCCTTGCGGTAGGGCCACCACCGCCCGGTCCGGTCCAACCGGAGCTGGAGGTCGGCGCCCGCGACGGTCCAGCGAGCCGGCCCTGTC
>NZ_NTGZ01000088.1 GCF_002551245.1 Streptomyces sp. rh34 | reverse complement strand
AGCCGCCGCACTCTGCTCTCCGCGCTGGCGGTGCCGCTGGCCGCGGGCGCGGTGCTGCTCGCCGGGGTGGGGATGTGGGAGACGGTGGCCGCGTCCCGGTCCGTCCTCGACCCGCGCGACTACGCCCGTCTGCGGGTGGGGCAGGATCGGTCCGACCTACGCAAGGTGCTGCCGGACCGGCAGTCGGTGGAGCGGCCGGCGGACGCCGGGCCGGAGGAACGAGGGGTGACGTGCGAGTTCTACGCGATGACGGCCGACCGCTTCGACGACCGGTCCGGAGACGCGTACCGGCTCTGCTTCCGGGACGGCAGGCTGGTCTCCCGCGACGCGCTGACACCGTGAGCGCCCGATGAGCCGGCCGGACGCCACCCGGGCGGCGGACTGGACCGGGGAGGCGCACACGGCCCCGGCGGCGCGCACGGCCCCGGCATGTACGGGCCCGGCGGACACGCCCCCGGCCGGGACGATCCGGGTCCTGGTCGCCGACGACGAGCCCATGATCCGCGCCGGGGTACGCGCCGTGCTCGCCACCGACCCGGGCATCGAGGTCGTCGCCGAGGCGGCCGACGGGCACGAGGCCGTCGAGCTGGTCCGGGCCCACCGCCCGCACGTGGCCGTCCTCGATGTGCGGATGCCGAGGGCCAACGGCATCGACGCCGCCGCCGAGATCCGTCGCACCCTGCCCGCCACCGGCGTCGTCATGCTGACCACGTTCGGCGAGGACGACTACATCCTGCGGGCGCTGAGCTCCGGGGCCGCCGGGTTCCTGATCAAGTCCGGTGAGCCCGAGGAACTCGTCGCCGGGGTGCGGGCCGTGGCCGAGGGCGCCGCCTATCTGTCACCGAAGGTCGCCGCCCGCGTGGTCGCGCACCTCGCGTCCACCGGGGCCGGAGCCCTGGCCGGCCGGCGGGACGCGGCCCGGGAGCGGGTCGCCGGGCTGACGCCCAGGGAGCGCGAAGTGCTGTCGTACCTCGGCGGCGGGCTGTCCAACGGGCAGATCGCCCGGCGGCTGCACCTGGTCGAAGGCACGGTCAAGGCGCACGTCAGCTCCGTCCTGGCCCGCCTCGGCGTCGACAACCGGGCCGCGGCCGCCGTCGTCGCCCACGAGGCCGGGATCCTGCCCCCACCCCCACCACCGCAGGAGCAGCGCTGAGACGAGCCGCTCGGCCGGGCGGCCCAGCACGAGCAGCACCGAGGCGACGACCGCCCCGCCGAGCAGGACGCCGGCGATCACGTCGTGCGGGTAGTGGACCCCCACCAGGACCCGCAGCAGTGCCGCCGCCACGGCCAACGGCAAGGTCACGGCGGCCAGTCGGGGCCGCCGCACCGCCAGCCCGACCGCGAGGGCGGCGGCCAGGGTGGCGTGGTTGCTCGGGAACGACCAGTCGCCCGGCTCGGGGCACGGGGCGACCGCCCGGGCACCGTCCACCGCCCGGCACGGACGCTCCTCGTCGACGACCAGCTTCAGCGCCTCGCTGACGGCGTACGCCACGACCGTCCCGGCGCCGATGAGCACGGCCCCCGCCACCGCGCCCGCGTCCCTGCGGCGTACCGCCGTCCAGCAGCCCCCGAGCAGCAGCAGGCCGAGAACGATCAGCGTGGCCTCGGAGGACAGCTCCAGAAGGTGACCCAGCCACCCCGGCCCGTCCCCGGCCGCTCCCGTCAGCGACCGGTAGGCGGATGCGGAGGCCCCCCGGGTGACCTCGGTCGGGCCGGGCTGCCCCAGGCCTCCGGGCGACAGCATCCCGATCACGGCCGCCGCCGTCCCCAGCAGAGCGGCCGATCCGAACAGCCGGACAGGCCGGTGGTGTTGATGTGTGTGCTTTGCCATGGGGCGAACGTACGAAGCCACGACGGCCCGGCGCGCGGGCCGAACGGCAGGAGCGTCCCCCGACGAACGTCAGGGTTGACGCTCCCTCCTCCTCCGGCTCAGTCCGACGCCCCTTCGGCCTCCCCGAGCTCCCACACCAGCATCCTGGCCCTCCCGTCGTCCCCCGCCCCCGCCGACCGGTACGTCACGAGGGCCGCCTCGTTGTCCTCCTCCACGCCGACCCACTGGTCGTGACACCCCCGCTTCCGGGCGAGGTCCACCAGCGCCAGCGTCAGGGCCCTGCCGATACCCCGGCGGCGGAACGGTTCGTCGACGCCGAGTTCGTACAGGCACATCTCCGTGCCCTTGTCCGGGTGCAGCATCTCGATGCCCGAGACGAAGCCCGCCGGGGCGCCGTCCACGTACGCGATCAGCATCACGTGACCGTCCGCCGCGAGGAAGCGGGCAGCCCATTCCTCACGGGGCGGTGCGTCGTAGAGGTGGCCGGCGGCCAGAAGTTCCGTGACGGTCGTGGCGCGACGAATGTCCACAATGGCCTCCCGAGGCAAAGGTTCTGCGGGCATTCTGTACCGCGTCCGGAGTACGGCGGAGGCGTTCCGTACCTCTCAGGGAGGCCGCCCACTTCCCCCTGACGGCACGCATCCGGCTTGCACCCTCCGCTTAGGGTCGAGGGATGGAGACCTCTACTGCTCGACGGTGGCGCCTGCTGCCCCGTACCCCCGCCCGGTGGGCCGCGGCCGCGGCCGTGCTCGCCGTGCTCGTGGGCGGCGGTACCTGGACCGCCGCCGTCGCCGACGACGGCACGCCCGCCGTGCAGCGCGAGGACCGGACGCTGCGCATGGACGGCGTGCCGATCGACACCTCGTACTTCCACGCCGAAGGCTCCGGCAAGCGGCCCGCCGTGCTCATCGGACACGGCTTCGGCGGCAGCAAGAACGACGTACGGGCCCAGGCCGAGAAGCTGGCCGCCGACGGATACGCCGTGCTGACCTGGTCGGCGCGCGGCTTCGGCGAGTCCGGCGGGCAGATCACCCTCAACGACCCCGCCCACGAGGTCAGGGACGTCTTGCGGCTCATCGACTGGCTCGCGGAGCGGCCCGAGGTGGAGCTCGACAAGCAGGGCGACCCCCGCGTCGGGCTCACCGGGGCCTCCTACGGCGGGGCCGTCTCCCTGCTCGCCGCCGGGCACGACGAGCGGGTCGACGCCATCGCGCCCGTGATCACCTACTGGAACCTCGCCGACGCCCTCTTCCCCGACGGGGTCTTCAAGAAGCTCTGGGCCGGGATCTTCATCACCACCGGCGGCGGCTGCGAGAAGTTCGAGAAGCGGCTCTGCGAGATGTACGAGCGGGTCGCCGTCAGCGGCAAGCCCGACGCGGAGGCCGTCAAGCTCCTCACCGAGCGGTCGCCGTCCGCCGTCGCCGACCGCATCAAGGTCCCCTCGCTCCTCCTCCAGGGTCAGTCCGACTCCCTCTTCCCGCTCGGCCAGGCCGACGCCATGCAGAAGGCCATCAGCGCCAACGGCGCACCCGTCTCCGTCGACTGGATCTCCGGCGGGCACGACGGCGGCGACAGTGAGACCGGACGCGTCGAAGGGCGCGTCGGGGACTGGTTCGACCGCTATCTCAAGGAGGACACCGGTACCGCCACCGGGCCCGCCTTCCGCGTCACCCGTACCGGAGGCGTCGACTCCACCGACGGCGCCGCCCTCCTGCGCGGCGCGAGCGGCGACACCTACCCGGGGCTGCGCGGCGGCGGCCGGGACATCGCGCTCG
Source organism: Streptomyces sp. rh34 (assembly GCF_002551245.1). GTDB lineage: Bacteria > Actinomycetota > Actinomycetes > Streptomycetales > Streptomycetaceae > Streptomyces. Next base: position 24,616 of record NZ_NTGZ01000088.1, on the reverse strand, counting down.
GCGGGGGGACGAAGACCTTCCGCAACCCGGCCGGCGCCGCACCGCCCGCCATCTCCGCCGTGCCCGGCGTCGGCGGCGGACTCGCCCAGCTCTCCTCCCTCGGCGTCGGGCTCTCGCTCGACTTCCCCGGACAGTTCGCCCGCTTCGAGTCCGCCCCGCTGGACACCTCCGTACGCGTCACCGGCACCCCCACCGTCACGGTGAACGTGAAGGCCGACGGCGACCGGGACGCGGTGCTCTTCGGCAAGGTGTACGACGTGTCGCCGGACGGCAGGCAGCAGGTGCTGCCCCACCAGCTCGTCGCCCCCTACCGGATCACCCCCGACCAGCAGGGCAAGCCCATCGAACTGGCCCTGCCCGCCGTGGACCACGCGTTCGACGCCGGACACCGGCTGCGGCTCGTGTTCTCCGCGACCGACCTCGGCTACGCGTCCCCGGCCGAGCCCGCCACGTACACCGTCACCGCCGACGGACCGCTGACCCTCCCCACCGCACCCGCCGTGAAGACCGCGGCGGCCGCCCTCCCGTGGTGGACCTGGGCCCTCCCGGCCGCTGCCCTCGTCATCGCGGCCGCTCTGCTGCTCACGGCCCGCCGCCGGACCGCGACGCCCGCGCCGGACCCCGCGCTCACCGACGTACCGCTCCAGATCACCGGCCTCTCGAAGAAGTACGCGAAGGCGGTCGACCGGTACGCCGTGCGCGAGCTGTCCTTCCACGTCGAGAAGGGCCAGGTCCTCGGCCTCCTCGGGCCCAACGGCGCGGGCAAGACGACGACGCTGCGCATGCTCATGGGGCTCATCACTCCCGACGAGGGCGAGATCCGCGTCTTCGGGCAGGCCATCCGGCCGGGTGCGCCGGTGCTGTCCCGGGTCGGGGCGTTCGTGGAGGGCGCGGGCTTCCTGCCGCACCTGTCCGGACGCGCCAACCTCGACCTGTACTGGCAGGCCACCGGACGCCCCGCCGAGGACGCCCACATCGACGAGGCCCTGGAGATCGCCGGCCTCGGGGACGCGCTCGCCCGTGCCGTACGGACGTACTCCCAGGGCATGCGGCAGCGGCTCGCCATCGCCCAGGCCATGCTCGGCATGCCGGACCTGCTGATCCTCGACGAGCCGACCAACGGGCTCGACCCGCCGCAGATCCGCGAGATGCGGGACGTGATGATCCGCTACGCGGCCGGCGGCCGTACCGTCATCGTCTCCAGCCACCTCCTCTCCGAGGTCGAGCAGTCCTGCACGCACCTGGTCGTCATGGACCGCGGCCGGCTCGTCCAGGCCGGACCGGTCGCCGAGATCACCGGATCCGGCGACATGATCCTGGTGACCACGGCGGACGAGGTGTCCGAGCCGCTGGCGGAGAAGGTCGCGTCCCTGGCCGGCATCGGCTCCGCCGTCCGCACCGACGACGGGCGCGGACTCCTCGTCCGCCTCGACGGGGCCACCACCTCCCGGCTCGTCTCCGATCTCGTCCGGCTCGACGTCCCGGTCACCGGCGTCGGACCGCACCGCCGCCTGGAGGACGCCTTCCTCACCCTCATCTCCGGAGGAGCAGCATGAGCGCCCCCGTCCAGCCCCCCGAGGTCCGGGTGGCGACCGAACACCCGGAAGCTTCCGGTTACCGCGCCCGGCGCACCCTTCCCCTCCGCGTCGAGGCCATGCGGCAGTTGCGCAGACGGCGCACCCTGCTGATGGGCGGAATCCTCGCCGCCCTCCCCTTCATCCTGATCATCGCCTTCGCGATCGGCGGCACGCCGGACGGCGAGGACGGCGGAGGAGGCGGCAGGGGCGGCGGGCGGTTGAACCTGATGGATGTGGCGACCGAGTCCGCCGCGAACTTCGCCGCCACCTCGCTGTTCCTCTCGGCCGGATTCCTGCTGGTGGTGCCGGTGGCCCTGTTCTGCGGGGACACCGTCGCCTCCGAGGCGAGCTGGTCCTCGCTGCGCTATCTGCTCGCCGCGCCCGTCCCGCGCGTGCGGCTGCTGTGGTCCAAGCTCGTCGTCGCCCTCGGGTTCAGCCTGGCCGCGATGGTGCTGCTGCCGCTCGTCGCGCTGGCGGCGGGCACGGCGGCCTACGGGTGGGGACCGCTGAAACTGCCCACCGGGGGAGCGCTGTCCGCCGGGGACACCGTGCCCCGCCTCGCTATCGTCGTGGCGTTCATCTTCGTCTCCCAACTGGTCACCGCGGGCCTGGCGTTCTGGCTGTCCACGAAGACGGACGCCCCGCTCGGCGCGGTCGGCGGCGCGGTGGGCCTCACCATCGTCGGCAATGTGCTCGACGCGGTCACCGCACTCGGCTCCTGGCGCGACTTCCTGCCCGCGCACTGGCAGTTCGCCTGGGCCGACGCCCTCCAGCCGCAACTGGAGTGGGGCGGCATGATCAAGGGGACGGCCGTATCAGTGACCTATGCCCTGATCCTGTTCGCACTGGCCTTCCGCGGGTTCAGTCGTAAGGACATCGTGTCCTGAACCTGATGTTCCGCCGGTTTCCTGCCCGCTGTTGCCGCATCGAGATGGTTCCGCAACGCTTTCGTCGACTCCGGTCGGCGACCTCGTACGTCACATTCACAGATGTCGAGGACATCGTGACGACGTGGGGGGTTACACATGCGGCAGGTAAGCCGGCGACACGAGAAGCGGGCGGAAGGCTGGGCGGAAGGCTGGGCAGGAGTCCGGGAGGGAGGCCGGGCAAGGGGCCGGGCGGGAGCCATGGCGCTCCTGCTGGCGGGCGCCATGGTCCTCACCGCGTGCGGCAGCGGCGACAGCGCCTCGGGCGGCAAGCGCGAACTGAGTTCGGACACGCGCAACGGTCAGGGATCGACCGGCGGCGGACAGCCCGCGCCGGACGGGGCGGCGCCCGAGAAGGGCCGGTCGGCCGCACCGGCGGGTGAGTCCGGGGACGTGGCCAGGCTGGACGTCCCGCCGCCCGACTACCTCTCCACCTTCGCCCTGGACGTGGACACCGCCAGCTACGGCTACGCGCGCCGCACCCTCGGCGACGGCAGGCTGCCCTCTCCCGAGGAGGTGCGCCCCGAGGAGTTCGTCAACAGTTTCCGTCAGGGGTACGAACGGCCGAAGGGCTCCGGCTTCTCGGTGAACGTCGACGGGGCACGCATCGGCTCCGGGAAGGGCGGGGGTGGTGGAACCGGAGCCTCCGACTGGTCGCTGCTCCGCGTCGGCCTGGCCACCGAGGCCGCCCCGGCGACCGCTGAGCGGCCACCCGCGTCCCTCACGTTCGTCGTCGACATCTCGGGGTCCATGGCCGAGACCGGCCGCCTGGACCTGGTCAGGAAGTCCCTGACCGTCCTCACCGACGAACTGCGCGACGATGACTCCATCTCCCTGGTCACCTTCAGCGACGAGGCCGAGACCCGGCTGCCGATGACCCGGCTCAAGGGCAACCGGAACCGGATCAAGGTCGCGGTGGAGGAGATGCGGCCCGCGCAGTCCACCAACGTCGAGGCGGGCATCACCCTCGGCTACGAGGAGTCCGTCGAGGGCCACCGCAAGGGCGCCACCAACCGGGTCGTGCTCCTCTCCGACGCGCTGGCCAACACCGGCGACACCAACGCCGACGGCATCCTGGAGAAGATCGACTCCGCCCGCCGCGAACACGGCATCACCCTCTTCGGCGTCGGCGTCGGCAGCGACTACGGCGACGCGTTCATGGAGCGGCTCACCAACAAGGGCGACGGGAACACCACGTACGTCGGTGACGAGGAGCAGGCCCGCAAGGTCTTCGTCGACCAGCTCCCCGCCCACCTGGAGATCCGGGCCCGCGACGCCAAGGCCCAGGTGGCGTTCGACCGGAAGACCGTGAAGAGTTTCCGGCTGATCGGCTACGAGAACCGCAAGGTCGCCGACGAGGACTTCCGCGACGACAGCGTCGACGGCGGCGAGGTCGGCCCCGGCCACACGGTGACCGCTCTGTACGCCGTACGGCTGCGCGAGGGCGCGTCCGGCACCGTGGCCAAGGCCACCGTGCGCTGGCTCGACCCCAAGACCCGCGAGGCCCGGGAGGAGACCGGAACCGCGACGACCGGGGCGATCGGCGGACCTCTGTGGGGCGACGCGGACGACCGTCTCCAAGTAGCGGCGGTCGCCGCCTACTTCGCCGACCGCCTGCGAGGCGGCGACCTGCCCGGCGCACCCGGCCTCGGCGAACTCGCCTCCCGGGCCGCCGGGCTGGCGGAGGCGACCGAGGACAGTTCCGTCACGAAGCTGGCCAAGGCCATCGGACAGGCGGACCGGATCCAGGGCGGCTCCACAACGGACGGCGAGCCGGAAACGGGCGAGGGCGAGATCGGCTGAGGCGGAGCGGCCGGAGCGGCCGGAGCGGCCCGGGTGAACCCGTTCGGGTCGTTCGGGTCGCTCCGGCCGCTCGGGGCGGGAGGGGTGGCGGGCCGTGTCACCCGGCCGAATCGGTTCGCACGGCCATTCGAAATTGGGCCCTGCGAACCACCGTTCCGGGCCATGATGTCCGCCATGACCTCCCTCCTCCTGGTGCTCGCCACGATCGTCAACGGCCTCTACGCGGGCTTCATGCTGACCTTCCTGATCGCGATCATGCCCGGCCTCGCCGACCTGACGGACGAGCAGTTCACGGCGGCCATGCGCCGCTTCAACGAAAAGGTCCCCGGCCCGGTCTTCCTGGTCCTGTTCCTCGGCGCCGTCGCGCTGCCCGCCGCCGCGTTCTTCACCGGCCTCGGCGAGCACGGCGAGGCGGCGGGTCCCGCCATCCTGGGGGCGCTGATCTGCGGGGTGGCCGGTCACCTGGTGACCGTGGTCGGGAACATCCCGCTCAACAACGCTCTCGCCGCCTCCGAGGGCGGCGACGACAGCGCGGCCCGCGCGGCCTTCGAATCCCGCTGGAACACCCTCCACCAGGTGCGTACCGCGTTCTCGCTCGTGGCGTGCGTCCTGCTGGCCATCGCGCTGTAGGGCGGAACGCCCCCTCCGTACGAGGGCGGGGCGGCGGGTTCCCTCCGCACGCGGGTGGGCCGGCTACCGGCGGCCTCCCGCCTCGGCCCGCCGCGGATGACGCGGGCCGAGCAGCACCACGAGAGCGGCCGCGCCGGGCACGGGCGTGTCGACCCGCCGCCAGCCGGCCCGCTCGTAGAGGCGCAGCGCCGCCTCGGCCCGCACGGAGGTCAGCAGCCAGCAACGGCCGTCCGGGGCGGGCCCCGTCACCGCGTGCAGCAGCGCCGCGCCGAGCCCCGTACCGTGCGCCTCCGGTGCCACCGCCAGCTCGTTCACCTCCACCGCGCCGCAGAGCCACGCCCGCGTCCGCCCGGGGCCGAGGGCCTCGGCGACCTGTCCGTAACTGCGGTCGGCGGGAAAGACCTCCGGGGTGAGCCAGGCCGTGGCGAAACCGGTCACCGACCCCCCGGCCGTCGCGACCGCCGCCGTGAACCCGGGCCGGAGCGCGTCCCGCGCGAGCCGCTCCGCGTAGCTGTCGGCCTGTGCCGGATCCTCGTTCCAGGGCGGGGCTGCGAACGCCCGCGCGTACACGTCGCGGATGCCGTCGGCGTACCGGTTCAGCTCCCCGGCCTCCACCGTTCGTACCTCGGCCGTCATCGCACCGTCCCTCGCGGTTCGTCGGCGTACGCGTCGTCCGGCTTCTTCACCTCCTGGGGAAAGAAGGGGGAGGAGCCGGACGCGCCTCCGTCACACGTTCGGCACCTTGAGCCGGTCCCAACTGGTCTTGCCGGGGATGCCGTCCGCGTCGCCGCCCGTGTAGCCCAGCTTGCGCTGCCAGGCGGCGTACGACTTCCGGTCGGCCTCGGACCAGGACGGGCCGGGACCCACCGTGTACCTGCCGCAACCCTCGGACACCAGACGCTTGCCCATCGCCGTGATGACCGCGCTCTTGCGGCCGACCCTGAAGAACGCGGCGCCCGGGTACGGCTCGTACGTGGGCTTCGGCGGCGGATCGGAGGGGCCGTCCGGGGAGCCGCCCAGCCGCTTGCCGATCCGCGAACGCATCGAGTTCATGGTGAACCCGCGCGGATCGACCTTGCCCGGCTGCCACTCCAGGTGGCCGATCACCGACCGCTGCGACCAGCCGTGCGCCCGGCAGACGGCGGCGGCCGCCCGCTCGATCGCCAGCAGTTGGGCGGCCGGCCAGGGATCCTTGCCGTCACCGAGGTTGACGCACTCGAAGCCGTAGAAGTGGCGGTTGCCGTCGGTGTTGGCCTCGTTGTCCGGCGGCAGCGCCTTCTCCGCGACGACGGCGCGCAGGACGTCATCGTCGCCGAGCCCGGCGTGGTTGGCCCGCCCGTTCCCCACGAGGTGGACGGACCCGTCCTTGGCGATGACCCCGTGGCACAGCGGGCCGGGCAGGGCGGAGTGGCCGTTGTAGCAGAGTTCGACCGAGGACGCGGTGCCCGAGGTGACGGTGTGATGGATCATCACCCCGTGCGTCGGGCCCCAGGGCCCCTTGTGGTTCCGGTTGTTGGTACGCCAGCTCCGGTGTTCGACGACGTGGAGGCCTTCGTCGCGGAGGGCTTTGAGCAGTCTGGCTGCAGACAGCGGCGTCGCCATCGCGGCGCTCCTTTCCCTGATGGTGCGTAGTTCACGCGGGCGCTTCGGTGTGCGGTGTCGGCGGGACCGGCGGGCGGACGACGGCACGGAGCCGCGTACGCCCGCCGGGTGGCGGGATGGTCGGGAGCGCCCTGCGGCGGTGGTTCCGCCTTCGGGCCTACCTGAGCGATTTGCCCGCTCCCACGCCCTGCCGAACGTCCTGCCGGACGGAAGGTTGCGCCGTGCCCGAACTCTCGTCCGGGTATGCCCGAACTCCTGCCCGATGTGCACCGTGCCGGGGCCCGCGACACAACGCCCGCGGGCCCCGGCCGCGCTGCCGCCGCGACCCCGCCACGCCCCCTCCGCACTCCGGCACCACGCCCCTCCCGTAACAGAGGCCGGGCCCCCGGCCCCCTCCGTACGGCCGGGCGCGGACCGGTGTACTCCCGCCGGCGTATGCGGCCGGACGCCCCGCCTCCTACCGTGAGGGGGTGATGACCTTCGACCGCCTGGCCGCCCGTGCGCGGGCTCTGCCGCCGATCGTCGTGGATCTGCTGGTGGTGGCGGTGGTGGGGGTGTTCACCACCGCCGACGCGGCCGTCAACGAGCCCGGCTACCGGCAGGCCGACGCGCTGACCTGGGGTCTCCTCGTGGTCTCCCTGGCGGCGCTCGCCTGCCGCCGCCGCCGGCCCGTTGCGGTGGTCTGCGTGACCGGGGCGGCCTGCGCCGGGTGGGCGCTGCACGGGCACATCGGCGAACTGCTGAACCTCCCGGTGATCGTGGCGCTGTACACGGTCGCGGTGCTGGGCGACCGCCGCCGCACCCTCTGGACCGGGGTGATCGCCGCGACGGTCTCGGGCGCTGTGGCGCTGAAGGTCGGCCGGGACGTGGTCAACCCGCAGGGGCTGCCCGTCCTGGAGATGGTCTGGCCGCTCGTCCCGCTGCTCCTGGGCGAGGTGGTGCGCACCCGCCGGGAACTGCTGGCGGAGTACGCGGCGCGCGCCGCGCGGGCCGAGGAGGACCGTGAGCGGGAGGCCGCCCGCCGGGTCCGCCAGGAGCGGGCGCGGGTCGCCCGGGAGATCCACGACATCCTCGCCCACACGGTGAGCGCGATGACGGTGCAGGCCGGGGTGGCCCTCGACGCGCTGGACACCGCGCCGGAGGTGTCGCGGCAGGCGATGGCGCAGGTGCGCGCCTCCGGCAAGGAAGCCGTACGGGAACTGCGCGCCACGCTGTCCGTCCTGCGCGCGACGGAGTCCACGGCGCCGGCCCCCCGCCTCGGCCAGCTGGACGAGCTGGTCGCGGGGATCGAGGCGGGCGGGGTGCGGGTCAGCCTGCGGCGGGACGCGGAGGGCGCCGCCCTGCCCGCGGTCGTCGAGGCCACGGCGTACCGGATCGTGCAGGAGGCGCTGACCAACGTGGTGAAGCACTCCGCGGCGCGCCACGCCGCGGTGTCGGTGACCCGCGACGCCACCCGGCTGACCGTCGAGGTCGTGGACGACGGTCCCCCGGCGCAGCCGCCCGCCGTCCCGCCCGCCGACCGGGGTTTCGGCCTGATCGGCATGCGGGAGCGGGCGGTCGCGGTGGGCGGCGGCGTCACGTACGGTCCGGTGCCGGGCGGCGGATTCCGCGTCTGCGCCGAACTGCCGACGGAGGGAACGGCCTCATGAACGCGACGCCGCACGGAACCGGGGGAGCGGCCCCGTGAACGAGCGGGTGGAGAGCGCGCCGGGGACGCCGGGGACCGTCCGTGTGGTCCTCGCCGACGACCAGACGGTCGTACGGGCCGGATTCCGGGCCCTGCTCGACCTCACCGACGACCTGGTCGTCGTCGCGGAGGCCGCCGACGGGGCCCGGGCCGTCGAGGCGGTCCGCACGACCCGCCCGGACGTCGTGCTGATGGACATCCGGATGCCCGGCGTCGACGGCCTGGAGGCCACCCGCCGGATCGCCGCGGACCGCTCCCTGGACCGGGTCCGCGTGGTCATGCTCACCACGTACCAGGTCGACGCGTACGTCTTCGAGGCCCTCCGGCACGGCGCCGCGGGCTTTCTGCTGAAGGACATCGAGCCGGACGACCTGCGCGCCGCGATCCGCACGGTCGCGGCGGGCCGGAGCCTGCTCGCCCCCGCCGTCACCCGCCAGGTGATCGAGGAGTTCGCCCGGCTGAAGGCCCCCGAGGCGGCGGGCGCCGAACGGCTCGCGGTGCTGACCGGCCGGGAGCGTGAGGTGATGGCGCTCGTCGCCGCCGGGCTGTCCAACGAGGAGATCGGCAAGGCGCTGGTCATGAGCCCGCTGACCGCGAAGACCCATGTCAGCCGGACCATGACGAAGCTCGGCGCCCGCGACCGGGCCCAGCTGGTGGTCCTCGCCTACGAAACGGGCCTGGTCAGGGCGGGAGGCTGACGACAGGGCGCAGGGGCGCCCTACTCCGGCGGGAGCAGGCAGCGACTCCCGCCGGAGGATTCGCCATCGGCCCGCCGCTCGTAGCGTCGGCCGCATGATCGAAGCAACGGAACTCACCAAACGCTACGGCGGGCGAACCGCCGTCGACCGGCTGTCGTTCATGGTCCGGCCGGGCCGGGTGACCGGCTTCCTCGGCCCTAACGGCGCCGGGAAATCGACCACCATGCGCCTGATCCTGGGCCTCGACTCCGCGAGCGCGGGACGCGTCACCGTGGGCGGCCGGGCCTATGCGGACCTGCCCGTACCGCTCCGGGCGGTCGGCTCGCTGCTCGACGCCAAGGGCGTCCACGGAGGCCGCTCCGCCTACCACCACCTGGCCGGCCTCGCCGCGAGCAACGGCATCCCGCGCCGCCGGGTCGAGGAGGTGCTGGATCTGGTCGGCCTCCCCGCGGAGACGGCCCGCAGGCGCACCAAGGGCTTCTCGCTCGGCATGGGCCAGCGGCTGGGCATCGCGGCGGCGCTGATCGGGGACCCGGAGGTGCTGATCCTCGACGAACCGGTCAACGGCCTCGACACCGAGGGCATCCGCTGGATCCGCGAACTCATGAAGTCCCTGGCGGCGGAGGGCCGCACGGTCTTCCTCTCCAGCCACCTCATGAGCGAGATGGAACTGACGGCCGACCACCTCATCGTGATCGGACAGGGCCGGCTCATCGCGGACACGACCATGCGCGACTTCATCGAGACCAACTCCCGCGCGCACACCCTCGTCAGGTCCCCCGAACCGGAACGGCTGCGCACCCTGCTGGAAGCGGCCGGAGCACACGTACGGCTGGACGCCCGGGGCGGCTGGCGGGTCGACGGCCCCGACGCCCCGGCCATCGGCGACCTGGCCCGCGACCACGGGGTCGCCGTCCACGAACTCACCCCCGCCCACTCCTCCTTGGAGGAGGTCTACACGGCGCTGTCGCAGTCCTCGGTGGAATACCGGGCCGAGGACAGGAGCCCGTCGGCGTTCCGTGAGGAGACAGTCCGATGACTACCACCACGACCACGCCCGCCCTGTCCGGCACCCGCCGGAACCGGAAGCGGACCGGCTTCCGGGAGGCGCTCGCCTACGAATGGATCAAGTTCCGCAGCGTGCGCTCCACGGTGTGGACGACCGCGGCCACCGCCGTACTGCCCGTCATCGGTGCGGTGTTCATCGCCGCCACCGGCAGCCTGCAACCCGACGACACCGTCCTCGGCGGCAGCCTCACGCTCACTGTCGTCGCCCAGATGCTGGCCGCGGTCGTCGGGGCGCTCGTCGCCTCGGGGGAGTACAGCAGCGGCACCATCCGTACGACGTTCGCCGCCTGCCCCCGCCGGGGCAGGGTCCTCGCCGCCAAGGCGACCCTGGTGGCGAGCGTGATGTACCTCCTCGCCCTGGCCTCCTGCACGGCCGCCTACCTCGTCGGGGACGCCATGCTGCCGGAGGGCCGGTACGCGCAGGGCGAGCCGCTGCCCGCCCTGTTCGGCATCGCCGCGTCCTTCGCGGTGGCCGCCGTGCTCGGCCTCGCCGTCGGCGCCCTCGTACGCCACTCCGCCGGTGCGGTCACCACGGTGATCGGCCTGCTGCTCCTGCCGTCCCTGTTCGGCCCCCTCTTCGGCGACGCCGAACGCTGGGTCGCCGGACTCTCCCCGACGGCCGCCCTGGAGAAGCTCACCCAGACCTCGGACGCCGCCGCAGACACGGTGGGCAGCCTGGGCCCCTGGCCCTCGCTGCTCCTGGTCGCCGCCTGTACGACGGCGCTCACGCTCGGGGCCCTGCTGCTGCTCCGGCGGCGGGACGCGTGATGCGGACGCGGACGCGACGCGTGATGCGGGCAGGGCGTGCGATGCGGACGGGGCGTGCGAAGCCGGCGGCGCGCGGCGGCGCGCGTGCCGCCGCTTATGCCGACGTGACGCCGTGCTCGCTAACGTGCCCCTGACCGACGAAAAGGCCCTCCGTCGCGGAGGGCCTCTCGGTGGTGCGGTCGGTGCGCCCCCGGCAGGACTCGAACCTGCGGCCAAGCGCTTAGAAGGCGCCTGCTCTATCCACTGAGCTACGGGGGCCGGGAGTCCTGATCGGTGGTTCCGTGGCCGTGCCGGGACAAGGATAGGGCTCCGATCCCCTGGACCCGGTTGCTTCACCTGCGTGGCACGATGTGGAGGTTCGGTGAAGCGAACCGATAATCGCAGGTAGGTGCGATTCCTGCATCGGTTTTCGCTCCCCTCGCGCCGGGTGTTGTGCACTCGTTATGCCCCCGCCCCACTCGTCCCCTCTGTCCTGACTCTGTCCAGAGGGTGGAACCGCCGCGCAGAGAGGGCTATACGCTTCAAAAAGGCTCTAAAATTGGGCATTCTTCGCATGTGGTGACCATGGACGTACGGCCTCAGCTCATCGACGCACTTTCCGCCCTGCGCGACCGTGTCGCCGCCGTGCGTCTTCCACTGCCCCTGCCGGGGGCCGAACGTGCCCGGCAGACCAGGGTCGAACTCCTCGCCCAGCTCGACGACTACCTCCTGCCGCGCCTCAAGGACCCCGAGGCGCCGCTGCTCGTTGTGATCGGCGGATCCACCGGGGCCGGGAAGTCCACCCTGGTCAACTCGCTGGTGGGATGCCGGGTCAGCGAGGCCGGGGTGCTGCGGCCCACCACTCGGACCCCGGTGCTGGTCTGTCACCCGGACGACCACCACTGGTTCGCCGGGGTGCGGGTGCTGCCCCAGCTGACCCGGATCTGGCTGCCGCCGGGGCAGGCCCCCGACCCGGACGGGCTGGACGACCTCGCCGCGCGGGGAGGGGACGGGGAGACCGCGCTGCGGGTGGAGACCGCGGTGAGCCTGCCCCGGGGGCTCGCGCTCCTGGACGCCCCGGACATCGACTCGCTCGTCGTACGCAACCGGGTCCTCGCCGCCGAACTCATCTGCGCCGCCGACGTCTGGGTGATGGTCACCACCGCCTCGCGCTACGCCGACGCCGTGCCCTGGCACCTGCTGCGTACCGCGAAGGAGTACGACGCGGCGCTCGTCACCGTCCTCGACCGGGTGCCCCACCAGGTGATCGCCGAGGTGTCCCGGCAGTACGCGGCCCTGCTGACCCGGGCCGGACTCGGCGACGTACCCCGGTTCACCATCCCGGAACTGCCCGAGTCCGCGGGCGGCGGCAGCGGACTGCTCCCCACCACCGCGGTCGCCCCGCTGCGCGCCTGGCTCGCCCACCGGGCCCAGGACCCCGCCGCCCGGCAGCAGGCGGTGGGACGGACCGCCTCCGGCGTCATCCAGTCGCTCGACGTGCGGATGCCCTCGCTGGCCTCCGCCGTCGCCGCCCAGTACGCCGCCTCCGTACGCCTGACCGGGGTGGTCCAGGACGCGTACGGAAAGGAGGCCGCCCGGATCCGGCGCCGCCTCCAGAGCGGGGCGGTGCTCTCCGGGGACGCGCGGACCCGGTGGCGCGGCTACCCGCTCTACAGCTCGCCCGAGGAACTGCTCGAAGCCCTCGTCGACAGCCTGGTGGCCCTGCTCCAGTGCTCGGTCTCCGCCGCCGACGAACAGATCCGCACCCAGTGGCGCCGAGAGCCCGCCGGGGGGCTGTTCCGGTTCGAGGACGCCGGGCGGGAGGCCGGGGGCTGGGGGCCCGCGGAGGACATCGAAGGGCGGATCTCCGTCGCCGTACGCCGGTGGCGGCGGGTCCTGGAGGAACTGGCCGAGGAGGAGGCCCGCCAGCTCGAACGGAACGTCGCGCCCGCCCCCGAGACCGTCGCCGCGCTGCTCGCGGCCGCCCTGCTCGGCGGGCGACGTGCCCGGGCGGCGGGGGAACAGCTCGCCGAACGCATCGGCGCCCAGGGCGCGCTACGCCTCCGCGACAAGGGCGGTGAGCTGCTGACGACCTACCTCGACCGGGTACTCGGCGGCGAACGCGACCGCCGCCTCGCCCCCCTCGACGCACTCGACATCGCCCCCGAACCCCAGGCCGAACTGATCGCCGCGCTTTCCGTACTGCAGAAGGAGAGGTGGCAGCGATGACCGCCGTCACGGACCAGGACAACAGCGACAACAGCCACGGCAGCGGCATCAACGGTGGCGACAGCGGGACGCCGGACGGGGACACGACGGGAAGGGGAAGGGGCAGGGACGGGCGCTGGGACGACGGGCTCATCGCCCGGCGCGCGGCGGCGGCCGAGGCCCGCGAGGCCGGGGAAGCCGCGCCCCGGGCGCCCGCCGAGGACGACGCGGAGCCGCAGGTCGAGGCGCTGTCTCTTATACACATCTCTGATGGNCGCTCAGAGAGGTGTATAAGAGACGGCCGGAGGCCCGCGAGGCCGGGGAAGCCGCGCCCCGGGCGCCCGCCGAGGACGACGCGGAGCCGCAGGTCGAGGCGTACGTCCCCTCCGGCGGGCCGCTGCCACCCCGGCTCGACGCCCTGCGCGAACTCGTCGGGCTCTCCCGCGCCCGGCTCGACCGGGACACCCTCGCCGAGGCCGGACGCGTGCTGGACGAGGCCGCCGCCCGGCAGCGGCTCTCCTCGCGGCACACGGTCATCGCCGTCGCGGGAGCCACCGGCAGCGGGAAGTCGACCCTGTTCAACGCGCTCGCCGGGGCACCGATCTCCGACACCGGGCTGCGCCGGCCCACCACCTCCCAGCCCATCGCGTGCAGCTGGACCGACGGGGCCGCCGGCCTGCTGGACCGTCTCGCCGTCCCCGGCCGGCTCCGGCGCAGGCCCCACCCCGGGCCCGCCGCCTTCGACGAGGCGCTCCAGGGGCTCGTCCTGGTCGATCTGCCCGACCACGACTCGGCGGCCACCGAACACCGCGACCAGGTGGACCGGGTCCTGGCCCTGGTCGACGCCGTGATCTGGGTCGTCGACCCGGAGAAGTACGCCGACGCCGCCCTCCACGAGCGCTATCTGCGCCCGCTCGCCGGACATGCCGAGGTCACCTTCGTCGTCCTCAACCAGACCGACCGGCTGCCCGGCGAGGCGGCCGATCTCGTGCTCGACGATCTGCGCCGGCTCCTCGACGAGGACGGCATCGCGCTCGGCGAGCACGGCGAACCCGGCGCCACCGTCATGTCCCTGTCCGCGCTCACCGGCGACGGGGTGCCCGAACTCCGCGAGATGATCGGCCGCTTCGTCCAGGACCGTACGGCCGCCACCCGTCGCCTCTGGGCCGATGTGGACGCGGCGGCGGCGCGGCTGCGCCCGGTGTACGTGGCCGATGGGCGGCCCGGACTCGGCGAGCGGGCCCGCGAGGAGTTCACTGACCGGCTGGCCGAGGCCGTCGGCGCGGCAGCCGCCGGACAGGCCGCCGAGCGGGAGTGGCGCAGGAACGCCGGGCGGGCCTGCGGCACGCCGTGGCTGCGGCTCTGGCGCTGGTACGAGAACCGGGGCCTGCCCGGCAGCCTGGACCGGATGGGCCAGGCGCTCACCCCGCCGGAGGAGGAGCTGACGGCCCGGCAGCGGGTCGAGCAGGCGGTGCGGATCGTCGCCGACGGCGCCGCCGACGGGCTGCCGGGGCCCTGGGCGCAGGCGGTGCGCGAGGCCGCGTTCAACGGGGCGAAGGGGCTGCCCGAGGCGCTGGACGAACTGGCGGTCAAGGCCGGGGCCCCCGGCGCGTCCAAGCGGGGCGGCGGATCGGAGACGGGACAGGGCACCGTCGCCGGAGCCCCGCTCGGAGCCCCTCTCGGCGGCCGCCCGGCCAAACCGCCCCGGCCGAAGTGGTGGCCGGCCGCGGTGCTGGCCCAGGTGTCGATGACGCTCCTGCAGATCTTCGGCGGCCTGTGGCTGGTCGGCCAGATCATCGGTGTCCTGGAGCCGGGACTCGTCACGCCCGCGCTCATCATGCTGGCCGGAGTCGTCGGCGGCCCGCTGGTGGAGTGGTCCTGCGCCGCGGCCATCCGGGGACCGGCCAGGCGGTACGGGCAGGACGCCGAGCGGCGGCTGCGCGAGGCGGCGGCCGGGTGCGGCCGGGCCAGGGTCCTGGATCCGGTCGCGGCCGAGCTGGTGCGCTACCGGGAAGTGCGCGAGCGGTACGTGACGGTGACGGAGTTTTCCACAACCGGCCGGTAGTCCACAGGCCCCGACGCGATTCCCGTCCGGCGTCCACCATGGAGTCCGCACCCCACCGCAGTACCGAGAGAAGCCCGCGGTACGGAGAGGTACGAGCGGTACCGAGAGGTACCAGCGGTGCGGTGCGGTGCGAGCGGTGCGATCCGGTACGACAGGAAAGCGGGGGCGGAAAAATGAACGAGACCTTGGTGACACTGGTGGGTAACGCCGCGACGGCGGTGGAGTTCCGCGAGACGGCCACGGGCGGAATGGCGCGATTCCGTTTCGCCGTGACTCCGCGGCGCTGGGACCGTGAGAAACAGCTCTGGGCCGACGGCCGCACCAGCTTCTACACCGTCTGGTCCTGGCGGACGCTCGCCGCGAATCTGGCCGGTTCCGTTTCGGTCGGAGAACCCCTGGTCGTGCACGGCCGGTTGAAGGTCCGTGAGGAGGAAGAGGCCGGTCAGCGCAGGACGTTCGTCGATGTCGAGGCCGTCGCCGTCGGCCACGACCTGAGCCGGGGAACGGCCGCCTTCCGCCGGGCGGTCAGAGCGGAAGCCGTGTCGACGGAGCGTCCGGAGCGCGTCACGGACGGCGATGCGGGGGAGCCGCCGAAACAGCGGGAACACGTCGGCGCAATGGCGGCGGTGTCCTGAAAAGGCTGATCGGCGACAACTAGGCCGGCCGTCGCGCGATAACGATTCCGATTCGGAATGGTTGTGCAAGGGCAGTACGGGGGACTGCCCTTCGCCCGTTCCTTAGGATTCCCAGTGCTCACGGGTCACTTGGGTCTGCTGGCGAGGCATTCCCCACACGCGCACCAAGCGCGAGGGTCTCGCCCGGAGGGGAATTCTGTGTTTTCTGCGTCTTCAGCGTCCGCTGCGTCGTCCGGCACGACAGGGGCGCCCCCCGGCCGCGGGATCCTCCGCCCGGTCGCCGCGCTGCTGCTCTCCGGTCTCGTCGCGGCTGCCGCACTCGTCGGCGCCGGACCGGCGGCGGCCGACGACCCGGGCCGGCACCACGGCGGCGCGGCGGCGGTGCTCGACGGGCTGAAGACCTTCGACAGCGCCGTGCTCCGCATCCCGGGGAAGAACGATGCGCCCGACCGGACCCAGGAACTGCCCGCCGGACTCTTCGAGATGACCGTGGACGGCGGCGGCAAGCTCAAGACCTACTGCATCGACCTCCACAACCCCACCCAGGACCAGGCGAAGTACCTGGAGACCCCTTGGGCCGAGACCTCGCTGGGCGGCAACCGGAACGCGGGGAAGATCCGCTGGATCCTCCAGCACTCCTACCCCCAGGTCGACGACCTGGCCGCGCTCGCGGACGCGGCCGGCACCGGCCCGCTGACCGAGCGGACCGCCGCCGCCGGAACCCAGGTCGCCATCTGGCGCTACTCGGACGACGCCGATGTCACCGCGTCGGACAAGCAGGCGGAGAAGCTCGCCGACTGGCTGCACCGCAACGCGCGCAAGGCCAAGGAGCCCCGGGCCTCGCTGACCCTGGAGCCCGCCGCCGTCTCCGGCCGGGCCGGTGAGCGGCTCGGCCCCGTGACGGTCCGCACCGCCGCGGACCAGGTCTCGGTGTCGCCCCCGGTGGACGCGGCGGCCAGCGGCATCACGGTCACGGACGAGAAGGGCGCCCCCGTCACCGCCGCGGCCGACGGGGACCGGCTCTACTTCGCCGTGCCGAAGGACACCGCCGACGGCACCGCCTCCCTGGCCGTCCAGGCCACCACCTCCGTGCCGGTCGGCCGGGCCTTCGCCGGGACCGGCCGCACCCAGACCCAGATCCTGGCCGGTTCCAGCGAGTCCACGGTCTCCGCCCGAGCCACCGCCACCTGGGCCGAGAAGGGCGCCGCCCCCGCACTGACCGCGCGGAAGAACTGCGCCGCGGGCGGCGTGGACGTCACGGCCGTCAACCGGGGCGACGAACCGTTCACCTTCGAACTGGCCGGAACCGAGCACACCATCGCCGCCGGGGCCACCCGCACGGTGACGGTCCCCGTCGCCGAGGACCAGGCGTACGACTTCACCATCACGGGGCCGGCAGGGTTCGCCAGGACCTTCACCGGGATGCTGGACTGCGCCACCAGCGGCAGCGTCCTGGACCGTGAGGGCGAGGGTGAGGGCGAGGGCGGCAACGACATCGGCACGCGGAGCGCTCAGCAGTCCGTTCCGGCCACGACCGGCTCCGCCACCTCGGGACCGGCGGGCGACCTCGCCGAGACCGGCGGCTCCAGCGCCACCCCGATGCTCGCCGCCGTCGCCATCGGACTGCTCGTCGTGGGCGGCGGCGCGGTCTTCCTCCTCCGCCGGAACAGGCCGCACACCGACGCTGGGTGAGCGCCCGTGCTCGGGGAGTCACGCCGTTCGCGTGTTGATCCCCGGACGGGTTTCCGTCCGGGGAGGGCCGTCAGGCAAGATGGGGTGTATCTGCCCACACCTCTATTGCTGCCGGACGGTTTCTCTTGGCTGAGTACATCTACACCATGCGCAAGACGCGCAAAGCGCACGGCGACAAGGTGATTCTCGATGACGTCAATCTGAACTTCCTGCCCGGCGCGAAGATCGGTGTCGTGGGGCCCAACGGCGCCGGTAAGTCCACGGTGCTGAAGATCATGGCGGGCCTGGAGCAGCCCTCCAACGGTGACGCCTTCATCTCGCCCGGTTTCAGTGTCGGCATCCTCATGCAGGAGCCGAAGCTGGACGAGAGCAAGACCGTCCTGGAGAACGTCCAGGACGGCGCGGCTGAGATCATGGGCAAGCTCCAGCGCTTCAACGAGGTCGCCGAGCTGATGGCGACCGACTACTCCGACGCGCTCATGGACGAGATGGGCAAGCTCCAGGAGGACCTGGACCACGCCAACGCGTGGGACCTGGACGCGCAGCTGGAGCAGGCCATGGACGCCCTGGGCTGCCCGCCCGGCGACTGGCCGGTCACCACCCTCTCCGGTGGCGAGAAGCGCCGCGTGGCGCTCTGCAAGCTGCTCATCGAGGCCCCGGACCTGCTCCTCCTCGACGAGCCCACCAACCACCTCGACGCCGAGTCGGTGAACTGGCTGGAGCAGCACCTCTCGAAGTACCCGGGTGCGGTCGTCGCCGTCACCCACGACCGGTACTTCCTGAACAACGTCGCCGAGTGGATCCTGGAGCTCGACCGCGGCCGCGCGATCCCCTACGAGGGCAACTACTCCACGTACCTGGAGCGCAAGGCCACCCGTCTCAAGGTCGAGGGCCGCAAGGACGAGAAGCGCCAGAAGCGCCTCAAGGAGGAGCTGGAGTGGGTCCGCTCCAACGCCAAGGGCCGCCAGACGAAGTCCAAGGCCCGTCTCGCCCGGTACGAGGAGATGGCGGCCGAGGCGGACAAGATGCGGAAGCTGGACTTCGAGGAGATCCAGATTCCGCCGGGCCCGCGGCTCGGTTCCATCGTCGTCGAGGTCGAGAACCTCTCGAAGGCCTTCGGCGACAAGGTCCTCATCGACGACCTGTCGTTCACGCTGCCCCGTAACGGCATCGTCGGCATCATCGGTCCGAACGGCGCGGGCAAGACCACGCTGTTCAAGATGATCCAGGGCCTGGAGACGCCGGACAGCGGCGCCATCAAGGTCGGCGACACGGTCAAGATCTCCTACGTCGACCAGTCCCGCGCCAACATCGACCCGAAGAAGACCCTCTGGGCCGTCGTCTCGGACGAGCTGGACTACATCAACGTCGGCCAGGTCGAGATGCCCTCGCGCGCCTACGTCTCCGCGTTCGGCTTCAAGGGCCCGGACCAGCAGAAGCCGGCCGGTGTCCTGTCCGGTGGTGAGCGCAACCGCCTCAACCTGGCGCTGACGCTCAAGGAGGGCGGCAACCTGCTGCTCCTCGACGAGCCCACCAACGACCTCGACGTCGAGACGCTCTCCTCGCTGGAGAACGCCCTCCTGGAGTTCCCGGGCGCCGCAGTGGTCATCTCCCACGACCGCTGGTTCCTGGACCGCGTCGCCACGCACATCCTCGCCTACGAGGGTGACTCCAAGTGGTACTGGTTCGAGGGCAACTTCGAGTCGTACGAGAAGAACAAGGTCGAGCGGCTCGGTGCGGACGCGGCCCGCCCGCACCGTGCCACGTACAAGAAGCTCACGCGAGGCTGATCGTCTTGGCTCGTCACCTCTACAGCTGCGCCCTGCGCTGGTCGGACATGGATGCCTTCGGCCACGTCAACAACGTGGTCTTCCTCCGCTACCTGGAGGAGGCGCGCATCGACTTCATGTTCCGGCTGGCGCCCGGGGACGGCTCGCCGTCGTTCTCGGGCGGGTCCGTCGTGGCCCGTCACGAGATCGACTACGTACGGCCGCTGGTCCACCGGCACGAGCCGGTGACCGTCGAGTCGTGGGTCACGAAGATAGGCGCCGCGTCCCTGACGATCGCCTATGAGATCAAGGACCCCGACCAGGTGTACGTACGCGCGTCGACCGTCGTCGTGCCGTACGACCTGGCGGCCGGGCGGCCCCGGCGGATCTCCGCCGAGGAGAAGCTCTTCCTCCAGCAGTACCTGACAGAGGAGCCCGCCGCGGCATGACCGTGCCCGTGCAGTCGCTGCGGTTCGCCGACGCGAGGGAGGCGGCGGATCTCGCCGCCTTCCTCGGCCGGCTGCTCCACTACGACCGGGCCGCCGCGGTCCGGTTGCAGGCGGGCGGCGGCGACGCGCTGGCCGTGTTCGGCCGTCCGCCTTCCTTCGAGGTCCTCGCCATCCGCGCCGCCCGCCTGGCCCGTCCCGAGACGCTCGACGTCACGGTGTCGGCCGGGGAGCTGCTGGAGAAGCTCGACGTTCCCGGCCCCGGCGCCCCCACGGGTGGCCCGGAGCCGGGCGCCGGTGCGCTGCCCGCCCCCGTCACCGGGCCGCCCTGGACCGGTGTCCTGCCGCCCCGGGGCCCCTGGCGGGAACAGCCGGGGCTGCCCGTGCCGGGCGCCCTGCGGGCCGCGCTGGAGGCCGCCGTCACCGAGTTCCGCACCCGGGACGAGGCTCTGCCCGAGGAGCGGCGCACCCGTGCCGAGCGGGACGGTATCGGCCGCGAGATCTGGTCCCGGCCGGTCGGCGCCACGGAACTTCCGCTCCGGGCCGTCCACGCGGCCCAGTCCCTCGGCTTCCTCCGGGTCGACCCGGATTTCCCCGTCACGCTGCTCTCCGCGGGCGGCTGGCTCCGGCTGCGGACGCCCTTCGGCTCGATCGCGCTGCGCCGCGACCCGGCCGGTGGCCTGGGCGGGCTCGGCCTCTCGGTCGGGCAGGGCGGGCAGGGCTGACCCGGCGGACCGGCGAGTCGGCGGGTCGGCGGGTCGGCTACTTCTCCTCCGGCTCCCGCGCCAGCGCCTCCGGCTTCTCCGGCGCCCCGTGCGCGTCCGGCCAGACGCCGATGTGGTCCTGCTCCAGCTCCAGCAGCACCCGGTGTTCCATGCCCAGCGCCTGCGTGTAGTCCGCGGGCAACTGGAGCCGCCCCGCCCGGTCGAGCATCGCGTACTCCCGGGCCACCTGCGACTCCTGGCCCGTCGCCGCGTCCACCTCCGTGCGGCGCAGCACCTCGGAGGACGTACGGCCGTCGCGAATGGCGACCGTACGCCGCACCTCGTTCGCGACCGCCTGGTCATGGGTGACGATCACGATCGAGGTGCCCAACTCCTCGTTGGCGCGCCGGAACGCGGCGAAGACCTGCTCGCCGGTGGCCGAGTCCAGCTCCCCGGTCGGCTCGTCCGCGAGCAGCACGGACGGGGAGTTGGCGAGCGCCACCGCGATGGCCACCCGCTGCTGCTGCCCGCCGGACAGCTGCTGGGGGCGCCGGTCGCGGCAGTCCGCGATGTCGAGCATGCTGAGCAACGACTCGGCGCGGGCCGCCCGTTCGCGCTTGCCGCCGCCACCGCGCAACTGCATGGGCAGGGTGATGTTCTGGATCGCGGTGAGATACGGGAGCAGATTGCGGGCGGTCTGCTGCCAGACGAACCCCACCACGTCCCGGCGGTAGCGCAGCCGTTCCTTCGGGCCCATCGACAGCAGATCGCAGCCCGCGACCTTCGCCGACCCCGCCGTCGGCACGTCCAGGCCCGCCAGGATGTTCATCAGCGTCGACTTGCCGCTGCCCGACGCCCCCACCAGAGCCATCAACTCGCCCTCGGTGACGAGTAGATCGAGGCCCTGGAGAGCCTGCACCTCCACCCCGTCCGTGGTGAAGATCCGCACCACGCGGTCGCAGGCGATCAGCGCGTCGTGCCCGTAGGAAGGGCGGTCCCGCCGGGCCGTGGCCCGCTGCTCCAGCTCCGCCAGCGTCGTTTCGGCCGCGCGGGCCGTGCCTGCCGTCTCGGTGGACGAGGTCATCGGGAGTCTCCTGCCCTGAGTTCGGTGATCGATCCGCGGCGGCTCGCCCACCACGCCTGGACGCCCGCGACGGCGGCGGCGAGCGCCACCACCCCGGCGGCCGGCAACCCCAGCGACCAGAGGTCGGTGCGCAGCATGACGGGGCTCGGGTCGGATCCGGCGACGCCCGCGAGCGCCAGCGGGCCCAGATCGACGCCGGGGGAGAGCAGGGCGATGGTCGCCCAGCCGGTGAACAGGCCGCCGCCCGCCGCCAGCAGCGCCTGCGGTGTCGCCTCGAAGGCCAGCAGCCGCCTGCCCTGCCCGGTGGTGAGCCCCATCGTGCGCAGCCGTGCCAGCAGCGTCTTGCGCTCCGGCGCGGTCTGGAGCAGCGACAGCAGTACGGCCAGCAGCGCGTATCCGGCGCCCGCCGCGACGGCCGCGAGGTAGATCCGCTCGGCCCCCGCCTGCATCGGGGTGTTCACATACCGCGCGCGCTCCTCGGAACGCAGCTGTACGACGAACTTCTTGCCGCTCTCGCCGACCGCCGCGCGCAGCTTCCCGGGGTCCGGTTCGCCCGTGAGGAGCAGCGTGGTGGGCGCCTTCTGCTCCAGGGAGGCGGCGTTCACGATCAGGAAGTTCGTGGGGGAGACCGCGGCGGCGCGCGCGGTGGTCCCCACGACCTGGACCGTGAAGTCCCCGGACAGGGTCACGATCGCGCGCGGCTCCTTGCCCAGCCGGGCCGCCACCGCCGGGGAGGCGATGGCCGGCAGGACCCGCTCGGGGTCGGACTCCGCGCCCTCGGGCGGCGGGGCGGAGGGGCCGGTGGCCTTCAGCCGTGCGGCCGGGAAGGCCGGCAGCCCATGGGTACGGGCCAGCCGGGCGTACGAGGCGGGTTCGACGCCCACCAGGGCCGCGGCCCTCAGGTCGCGCGCGCCGCCGCTACCCGTGTCCGTACCGGCGTCGTCCGTGCCGGCGTCGCCCCCGTTCGCCCCACCGTCGCCGTCACCGGTCACGGCCTCCGGCATGGCCACGCCGTACTCGACCCGCATCGGCGCGGCACTCCGTACGCCGTCCAGATCGCGCACCGTGCGGACCAGCTCGTCGGGCAGCGTCGCCCGCTCGCTCACGCTGCCGACCCGGGCGTCCGCGCCGACGGACGCCAGCGCCGCGTCGTCCCGCGCGTCCCCGATGCCGGCGATCACCGAGCCGCCGAACGCCGCCGTGGCCAGCGCCAGCAGCAGGGCCAGCAACGGCAGCGCCCCACCGGCCGAGGAACGGCCGGCGCGGGCCAGCGAGAGGAAGCCGATCGCCCCGCGCAGCCGGGCCATGGGGCGCGTGGCGAGCCGCAGGGGCAGCGGGTAGAGCCGCACCAGCACCAGCGCCGCGATCAGCGCGACCAGCACCGGCGCGGCGCTGACCAGCAGATCGGCGCCGCCCTCGGCCGACGTGCCGCGACGGCGCAGCGCCGTCACCGCGCCGACCGCCAGCACGAGCAGGGTCAGTTCGGCCACGGTCCGCCGACGCGAGGGCCGGGCGCTCACCATGTCCTCGCGGGCCGTGCCCAGCGTGGGCCGGATGTGCTGGAGCGTCGTCCGCAGGGGCAGGGCGACGCACACCAGGAGGCCGACGCCGGCCGCCGCCAGGGCTCCCGGCCACCATCGGCCCTCGCCCACGGCCAGCACCGCGAGCAGCAGCCCGAGCGCGCTCGCGGGCAGCACGGTCACCGCGGTCTCCGCGAGCAGCCGGCCGCCGATGCCGCGCAGCGAGCCGCCGCGTGAGCGCATCAGCGCCAGTTCGCTGCGGCGGCGGGCGGCGATCAGGGCCCCCGTCATCAGCAGGACGACGGCGGCCACGGAGCCGATACCGAGCGCGGCGACCGCGATCACGGGACTGATCGCGTCGCGCATCCGCGCGTTGGCGTCCACGATGTGCCCCAGTCCGGTGGAGAACATCGCGGTGCCCTCGGCGATCTCCCGCACCTTCAGCAGCCCGGGGCCGCTCTCCAGCGAGGCGACGACGGACGTCAGCCGGGCGCCGTCGGGGCCGGTCAGCCGGGTGGGGTCGGGCGGGATCCGCCAGAAGAGGGAGGGCTCGGCGGCCGTGCTCAGGAGCGCGGGACCGGCGTCCTCGGCCAGCAGCACGGTGCCGGTCCAGTAGTGCTGAGGGAAGGGGCTCGCGGGGTCCAGGACCAGGGACGGGGTGCGCAGCAGCGGATCGGCGGACCAGTAGCTGCCCTGCGGGTCACGCGGGGCCACGATGCCGGTGATCGTCACGGTGATGGGGTCCTGGGCCGCGGTGAGCAGCGTGATGGTCGCGCCGACCTTCACCTTCAGCTCGGCCGCCGTGTCCTCGGTGACCGCGCCCTGCACCGCACGGGAGTCCGAGGTCACCTCCTGCGGCGTCGTCGGCCAGGCGCCCGAGGCCAGGGTGGCGTGCTTCTTCAGCCCTGTCTGCGCCACATACGTGAGCTGCGGCGGAAGCGCTTCGGGCCTCGGCAGCCAGGGCTCGTTCGCGACGGCCGGCTTCGTGGTGCGCACGCCGTACGCGACCGACGCCGTGTCGGCCCGCAGCGGCGCGGGCAGGGCCTTCAGGAGCTCGGCCCCGACCCGCTCCAGCTCGGGGCTCCGCACCTCGGCGTCCCGCTGCGCCTGCGGCAGTTCCAGCCCGGGCTGCGGGCGGGCGACCTCCAGGACGCTGCGGCCCGCGTCCGCCGTCAGGATGTCGTGGCGCAGCCCCTTCGTCTCGTACGCGTCCACGGCCCGCGGGAACGCCGCGGCGAGGAACGCCGTCACCAGCACCAGCACCGTGAGTGCCGCCGCGGCACCGGGCGCGGTACGCAGCCGGGTACGGATCCACGGGGCGGTGGCCGCCCGGTCGTTGTGACGCATGTCAGTGGTCCCCCTGGTGGCGCAGCGTGACCGCCGGGTCTCCGCGGCGGAGCGCCATCGTCGCGACGATCACGAGAGGCAGAACGGCGACCCCGGCCAGCAGCGCCGCGACCTGCCCGGCGGGCAGCTCGACCAGCACCGGTGGAACGGGCCGGTCCGCCTGCCCGGTCAGCACGATGAGCGGGACGACGGCCCGGGTCAGCACCGTGCCGATGCCGAGCCCGATGAGCAGGGCGAGCGCGATCAGCACGCCCTGCTCGGCGGCGATCATGCGGGCCAGCTGGCGGCGCGGCGCGCCGAGCGCCCGCAACACGCCCAGCTCGGCGGAGCGTTCGCGCCGGGACCCCGAGGCGCTGACCGCGAAGCCGACCGCCGCCAGCGCTGTCTCTTATACACATCTCTGAGCGG
>NZ_NTGZ01000087.1 GCF_002551245.1 Streptomyces sp. rh34 | reverse complement strand
GACAGAACCCCTCGACAAGGTTCATCGTCCCAGCTCAGAAGGCACTTTCGCGTTCACGCCCATGATCCGGACGGACTCCAAGTGAAAGCCCGAGGCTAGTAGAGCGTTGAGGGCCGGCCTGTGACGTTGAGGTGGGCGGCTGAAAGACCAAGAGATTCGCCGCCCGTCCCTGGTCGGCCATCTCCGTTCGTTCGGAAGCGCTGCAGGGGCACGGGGCTGTGACCCATACCAGGGCGGCTCTTCGGCGAGCGCTTGGGCTGACTTCAGGCAGGGGCTACGCCTAGGAGGGGCCCGCGCAGTCGGCAGCGTGCTCGAGCGGGCCCTCGGCCGTGACAGGCAGCCCACCGCGCTCGACCGGCCGTGCCGGTACTGCCGTGGGCCGCTCACCGCCTACACCCGGGCGGCTCCTGTCATGGTGAGAAAGGCCGGAAGGTCGTCACGGTGCCCGTGACCGGCGTCGTACCCGGAGATGCCGACGGCACGGCAGCCGTGGCCGCCCCGTTCGGCAGGCGTCGACGCCCATTGGGCGGTGGGCCGGATGCCGGGGTGGGCGAGTACGCGAAGGGCCCCGGCGCTTTCACGTCGGGGCCCTGATGAGAGGGGTGCGCCGATCCGGAACGGCGCACCGCCGGCTGGGTTTCGGCGGTCCGCCGTCCCTCTCTAAACGAGCGTCATAGCGTAGATCTCGACGCGGGAGTCGTCCGGCAGCGAGACCGAACGGACCGTCTTGCCCCCATCGAGCTCAGCGGCCGTACCGAAGAGCCGAATGGACGGCCCGTCGACACCGCTGCCCCTCTTGATGCGGTGCGGCATGTCGAGGACGACCGTGCTGCCGTTCGGCGCGGAGCCCGCCCAGTCGCCGAACGTCACCGGTGCCTCCGTGCTGCTGCCGTCCGTGTAGTGCACGGTCAGAGTGGTGGTCACAGGACCGTTGTGCGCCGAGCCGACCAGCCGCAGCGCACGGTGCTGTCCGGCGGGCAGCAGGAGGGCCTGCCCGCCTGCTTCGAGGAAGTTGTTCGCCGTGCCGGTGGGGTCCGGCGCGTCGTACGTCACCCCGTCCCAGGTGACCGGCCCCGCCTTGGGCAGCAGGTCGCCGTCATAGCTCCAGCCGTGTCCGTCGAAGTCGCCCTCGTCGGAGTTCGCCACCGTGGCCGTGCCGTCGTGGCCGAGGTCTGCGCGCAGGTCCACCGCGCACTGCCCGTTCGCCTCACCCGCGCAGGTCGTGGCGGCTCCCACCGTGACGGTGGCCTTGCGGGTGACCGAGTTCGTCCCTCGGCCCGCGACCTTCACCTCCACCGGGTAGGACCCGGCCGCGACGCCCGGGGGCACGGTGATGTCGAGCGACACCTTCTTCTGGACCGGGAGGTGACCGGAATCGATCACCAGTGGTGAGCGCTGTGCCGTCGTGGCCTTCCAGCCGCTGGGCACCTTCGCCGTGACCGACACGTTCAGCTTGCCGGGAGCCTGCCCGAGGACGTCCAGCGTGAACTTCGCGGTCTGTGCGGCGTCACCCGTGGGGACGACCGTCGAGGCGGGACGCAGCGACGCGTCGACGTGCTTGCGGCTGTCGGGGGATGCCTGGTTGACGGAAGGCGGCTGGGCGCCCTTGCCGGTGCCCCAGGAGGAGGGGGAGGTCCCGAGCCGGTGGGCAAGGGTTCCGCCGTGCGCGAGCTTGTTCCAGCTCAGCCAGGTCTGGGGTACGTCCCGGCCGTTGAGGGCCACGCTCTGCACGTACCGCTTCGTGTCGCTCGCTCCGGGTGCTTCGATCGTCAGCGTGCCGCCCTGGCCCTTGGTGCCGGACGCCTTGGGGTAGCTGCCGATCCGGACGGTCGCCGATGCGAACTGCGGGCTGGACACGGCCAGGAAGTCGCCGCCGCTCATCGTCGGGTAGAGGCCGAGGGAGGAGAAGACGTACCAGGCCGACATGGTGCCCAGGTCGTCGTTGCCCGTCATCCCGTCCGGCCCGTTGGTGAACAGCGTCATCGCCGCACGCACCACGGTCGCGGTCTTCGCCGGGGCGCCGACCCAGTTGTACATGTACGGGGCGTGCAGGTCCGGCTCGTTGTTCGGGTTGTACGTCGGCTTGCCGTAGTAGTCGTACGGCTGCGAGATCCAGTCATTCCGGGCGGTGCCCGCCGGGTCGGTGAGCAGCTTGTCGTGGACGAAGAAGGAGTCGAGCCGCTTCTCGGTGGCGCTCCGGCCGCCCATCAGGCTGACGAGGCCGGCCGGGTCCTGCGGTACCAGCCACTGGTACTGGTACGCGCCGCCCTCATGGAATTGGTGCGCCGCCTCGACCGGGTCGTAGGGCGTGAGCCAGGTGCCGTCGGCCGTCCGCGGCCGGAACTGCTGGATCGAGGAGTCCCACAGGTTCCGGTACCACTGGCCGCGCGCGGCGAACATCTTGGCGTCCGACTTGTGTCCGAGCCGGTCGGCCATCAGCGCAAGCGACGCATCGGCGGCGGAGTACTCCATCGTCGCCGACGCCGGGTGCTTGCAGTCGTTGTCGCCGCCCTTGTCCGCGCAGTCCTTGCCGAGCTCGAGACCTGACGGGATGTAGCCGCGCTCGGTGTAGTGGTCGGATCCCGAGCGTCCGTTGTACGGCGAGTCGGCGGGCGGGGTGCTGGTCGCGTTCTTCTTCAGCAACGCGTAGGTCTCTGCCTCGTGTCCGGCGAGCAGACCCTTTGACCAGGCCTCCACGAGGAAGGGAGTGACCGGGTCACCGGTCATGATGTTGGTCTCGCTGTTGGCGAGCGCCCAGCGGGGCAGCCAGCCGCCGTCCCGCCCGGCCGCGACGACCGACAGCGCGACATCCCGGGCGACCTTCGGCTCCAGCATCTGCAGAAGCTGGTTCTGCGGCCGGTAGGTGTCCCAGAGCGAGAAGTTCTGATACGGCGTGTAGTCCTTTGCCGTGTGCGTCTTGTTGTCGAACCCTTGGTACATGCCGTCGACGTCACCGGCGAGGTTCGGGTGCAACTGGCTGTGGTAGAGCGCGGTGTAGAAGGCCTTCTGCCGGTCCGCCGCGCCTCCGCCGACCCGGATGGAATCCAGCTGCTTCTTCCAGGTGTCCTGCAACGCCGCACGCGTGGCGTCGAAGTCGAAGGACTCCTTGGTCTCCGCGGCCAGGTTCTTACGGGCGCCCTCCACACCGGTGTAGGACAGCCCCACCTTCAGGACGGCGTCCCGGTCGGTGGTCGCGTCGAAGGTCACCCAGGCGCCGTTCTGGCCACCTCCCTCCGCGTCGCGGGTGCCGGGCTCGGGGTCTGCGCCGTCCCACGTGCCGTAGGCCTTGAAGGGCCGGTCGAAGGTGGCGCTGAAGTACACCGTGTGCTCGTCGTGTCCGGCACAGAAGCCCCCGGCGTGCACCCGGCCCTCAATGGTGCGGTCACCGACGACGTGCACCTCGGAGTCCAGCACGGACTGGTTGGCCTTGCCCGTGTTGAACAGGACGTTGGCCGCACCGGTGGAGGGGAAGGTGTAGCGCTGCCACCCGGTGCGCTCGGTGGCGGTGAGTTCCGCGTCGACGTCGTACTTCTTCAGCCCCACCCGGTAGTAGCCGGGACTGGCCTGCTCGTCGTCGTGACTGTACGGGGAGCGGTAGGCGTTCGGGTCCACGGAGTCGACTGCACCCGTGGTCGGCATGATGGGCAGCTCGCCCATGACGCCGCAGCCGACGCCGGACAGGTGCGTCTGGCTGAATCCGTAGATCGAGTCCTGCTTGTAGTCGTAGCCGCCCTGGCCGCCGGTGTCCGGACTGACCTGGACCATGCCGAACGGCGCGCTCGCCCCGGGGAAGGTGTTGCCGAAGTTCTGGGTTCCGACGAACGGATTGACCAGATCGATCGGTTCCGCGCCCGCGGCGGCGGCGGGCTCGGCGATGCCGACCACTCCACCACTCGCGAGTACGGCGGCCATCAGACCGGCTGCTATACCGGAAGCACGGGGACGGAACGGTCTGAAAGCAAACCGCATGGGGTATTTCCCTTCGAGTCCTGCTCAACTGACAACGTTGTCACACTGTTCGTTCGCACCATAATCCCCAGCCGCCCCGGATGTCACTGGGTGAGCGGGGGCAAATTCTGACGCGCTGCATCGATTCCCCAGACGGGGCGTCGACAAGCGACCTGCCTGCCCTGGCGCGCGGCCTGCGGGGCGGATGCGCCACCCAACGGCACACGGAGATGGGCTTGACCCTCGCGGCCCGAGAGGAACCGCGCGCGGCTTGGGCCGAGACCTCGTCGGGCACGTCGAGGTACAGGGTGGGATGGAATCCCCAGGCCCGGAGCGCCAACCGGTAGCCACTGGCGAGCGGAACAATCACGTGACACCCGAGATCCGGCTCCACCGGCTGCTGAGCGCGCATCCGAGCCAAGTCGAGGGAAATCGGAGTGGGGTTGAGCAGCTGCCGCTGCCGGGTCCGTCTGATCAGGTGCGCCGTACAGCCGGGTGTGGCACTGCCCGCACAGGACGATCTTCGTCAGGAGATACTCACGATTCGAGTTGCGTGTCCAAGTCACCATTCGGTGGAGTAACACCTTCTTCAACGCTTCGTGGGTCGCTCGGTCCCACAGCCCCTCACAGGGGCCTTACGGGATTCCCATCCTTGCCGAGCACCGGCTTGTGCTGGTGCATCAGGTAGCCATGTGGCTTCCCGCAGGTTGACCCGATCTTCGTTCGGGTTGCCCTGGCCCTGTGGCGTTGTTGCGTGACTACCGTTCGTGATCGCCCTCGAAGAGGCTTTACATGACCACGGCCCGGCCTGGATCACGGGGCGGAGTTGCTCCCGGTAGACCTCTTCAGCCGCCGGTCTCCCGGGCGACGGAACGCAGCTCGGCGAGTCGGGCCGGGGTGCCCGGGTGGTCGCGGCGGCAGCGGCTTGTCCTCGCGTACGTACGCACCGGCGAGCAGCGGGAAGTAGGCGACGAGGGCCAGGGCGGGCTCAGCCCGCAGGTAGCCGAACATTTCGGGGCCGGCGTGACCGAGGCTGCCGTCCGGAAAGAGGCCGCTCGGCACGTCGAACCGGGGGCGCAGGTGGCTGTGCTGGTACTGGAGCACCTCGTATCCGGGCAGCCCGGCCGCGGCGGCCAGCGCCCGGGCCCGTTCGACCCGCCACATCGCCTGGTTGCTGGCGCCGAGGAGTCCGACCGTACCCTCCGCGGCCAAGGCGCCGAATCCCCCAACGGGCTCCTGCTGCGGTACGGAATAGTCGTCGATATGTGCGTACAGCAGGTCCAGCTTGTCGACACCCAGCCGTTCCTGGCTGGCCTCGGCCGCTTCGCGGATCACCTTCGCCGACAGACCCTCCGGGTTGTCGACGAAGCCTGCTGCGCCGCCACCGGCCCAGGACGTTCTCGCCGTGACCGCCCTGTCCTCCGTCGGTCCAGAAGGCGTAGTTGTCGGACGTGTCGATGAAGTTCCCGCCCGCTTCGACGTAGCGGTCGAGAAGGGCGGAAGAGGTCTTCTCGTCGGTGAGCGAACCGAACAGCATCACGCCGTCCGGGCTCGATGGGGAGTCTGCATTTTGAAGTGCACTCCGGGTCAAGCGTTCCGGGGCCCCCAGGGACGGAATCCCCGGGCGCCCCGGCGGCGGACGTCAGCCCACTGCCAGCAACGGCCTGACGAAGGTCAGGCCCAGGCATTGTCGGTCAGCACGCGTTCGATGCGGATGGTGCCGAGTTCCTCGCGGATGACATCCTCCCCAGGCGCACATCGCCGCGCAGCACTGCCCATCCAGCCCTGCCCCGAGCTGGGCCTCTCTCACTTGGTGCGGCCGGACATCAGTCCTACAGTGACGGTAGAGGCAGCTCTACCCGAGGAACGATAGACGGACCTGACGGTTGGCATTGTCCTTATTGGTGTCCACCAACCTCCGTTAAGGCAACCCCAGGCTAACCGGATTGGGACGCCCACCAGGCCCGTGCTGAGGTCAACACATTGCGGGGTGCCAACGGCGACCGAAGCGGTCACGGCCCGCGAGTGCCGACCGTGGCACATTCCTCGAACTATCAGCTCGCCATTTTTGGTTATGAGTCGTCACGCTCCTCGGCCTCCATGCGGGACCGTTCCGTTCGCGCCGGTCGTTCCTCAGCCTGCTGGCGACGTTCCCGCAGTGACAGCCGATCGGTCAGCACAGCGGGTGCAGATGGCGGAGGATGAGGCACTCGGAAGCTGTGGCATCGGATCCGGTACCACTCCGTTGCCGGCCAGGGCTGCACCGGACAGCCCCGCCACGGCTCGGTCGAGCTGTATCGGACATCCATCCAGGACGTCGAGATCATCACATTCGACGAACTCTATGAGCGGGCCTGCTTCATCGTCGAGGATTACTGAGGCGGGGCGCTGCCAGGGCCCTCGTCGACTCTTTCGCTGCCCGTGACGGAGTGTTACTGGCACGGGGCGCATCCCGGCTTCACGGAAATCTTGCCAGGGCCAGCAGGACGCGTCGAACAAGCAACTGCAGCACTATGGAGCGAACGGCGGGATGCTCTTCAAGGTCGCGTGTGTCCAGAGAGGGGGGCGTGGTGGCTAGCGATGACAAGGATCACGTCGTGCTCGGTTCTAGTGACGTATTGGCGGGGATGGCACCCCCTGTGTCGTCGCCGTTGACGGCTACGGCGCCCTTGCTGCTGCACACCCAGGAGTTGTCCTGGGAGGCGCTGGAGCATCTGGTGGTAGCGCTGGCAGTCCAGGTTGATCACGCCGTGGAAGCCCGGCCCTTCGGGCGTAATGGGCAGGCGCAGGACGGCGTCGACATCGTCGCGTACTTCGCCTCGGGCCCTGCTGCGGTGTACCAAGCGAAGAGATACGAGAGGTTCACCGCTTCGGATCTGCGCAAGGCGGTGCTCACCTACGTGAATGGGGGCCGGCCTTTCGGGTCCCGGCGTCTGGTGATCGTGACTACGGCGGATGTCCGTGACACCAAGGTCGATCTGGAGTTGGCGCGGCTGCGTAGCCAGCATCAGGGTCTGGTGATCGATCTGTGGGGCCAGCAGCAACTGTCTGACATGCTCTTCACCCTGCCGGATCAGGTGCGGCGATTCTTCGGAGAGCACACAATGCGTGTCTTCTGCCTGCCTGTGCCTGTGCAGAAGGAGGCCGTCAACGCTCGTGCCGCTGACCACCAAGAGCTACAAGACTATTCGGCTCAGTTAGACATATATCTGAGGGGCAACCTGCATGACCTGGTCCCGCTGACTTTGAGGGGCCAGGACAGTAACGAGCGGGTGTCGTCGGCGGAGCTGGCGGCGTGGCTGAGGCCCGGGCTTCACGTCCAAGTCGTCGGCGCTTCGGGGACGGGCAAGAGCCATACGCTGACGCACACGGTTCTCGGGCTGCTGCAGGCAGGCTGGCTGGCGATCCTGCTGCGGGCGAGTGTCTACGAGGGGCAGCTGGGAGACAGCCTTGATGAGTGCGTGTCCCCCTTCAGCCAGCATGATGCGCAGGTCCTGGTGGAGACCGCCCGGCAGCAGCAGCTGCCGATCGTGCTGCTTCTAGACGCGGTCAACGAGTGCCCCTCCCAGTTGCAGGAACGGCTGATACAGCAGGTCACTTCCTGGTGCGTTCGTGTCGGGGCGACCGTGGTCCTCAGCAGCCAGGAGTTCGTGCACGTGCCCGCAGCACTGAGCGGTGCCCGGTTGAAAACAGCCGAACCGGATCCGCAGCAGCGCGTGGCACTACTGCACTCCCACAGAGCTGGCCAGGGGACGGACGGGCCTGACGAGGAGGACTGCGTGGCATTCGATACCGCCTTTGAGTTGTCCTTGGCTGCGCAGCTCGCACAGCGTCTGCCTCGCGGAGCGGGTCGGGCCGCTTTGCTGGAGGCCCATGTCGATATACAATTGCAGCACGTCTCCCAGCCGACGGTCGCGCGGCAGGTGCTGCACCGCTGGGCGCTGTTGATGGACGAGCGGCTGACCGGCTTCCGATTGCCGAAGCCAGGCGCAGCGCAGCGCAGTTGCTGACCGCGCAGAAAATGGCCGTGAGCACGGTGGACGAGACATTGGAAGCGTCTGTAGTGCGGGTGCGGCACCAGCGGGTGGAGTTCCGGCACGAGTGGTACGCCCAGCTGCTGGCCGCCGAGGCATTGATGTGGTGCTGCGCGGATGTGCCGGAGCTGGCCGTTGAACTGAGCCGACCGCACCGTCGTGAGCTGGCTGGTTGGGCGGTGGCGCTGAACAACGATCCAGAGGCGGTACGTGGTCTGCTGCGCAAGCTTCCTGAGACCGAGGTGCTTACCGAGGCGCTGCGCGGGCGCTTGGGGCAGGTGGCCGATGAGGCGGCGCTGGCTGAAGCCCGGCACTGCCTCCAGGCCGCTGCCGAGGCGGCGGCCACCAACCAGGTCGTGTGCACTGACAGCACCTACACCGTGAAGCCGACTCAGTCCTGGAGCGCATATGAGCACGCGGTGTTCCACGCTGTTGGCACCACCGCCCGCGACGGACGTCTGCTGGAGCCGCTGGCCCGGCTTCTGCGGGAGACCGACCAGGCATTCCTGCGGGGCACGGTGCAGGCTGCAAGGCACCCGCGGAACACGGTGGCACGGCTGATCGCCGCTGTCTTGGGCGGGCCAATGCCATCTGCCGGGGACGTTCGCCTTCCGGCTGCGGTGATCACGGATGCGGCTCGTCTGGCCTGGCCGGGTCTCGGAAAAGCAAGCCGTCACCAGCCCGCGGGTACGCCTGTACTACAGCGATTGATTACTTCCCTGGGCGATAGCGACGTCGGACTGATTGTCTTGCTGTGCTACGTCCTGCAAAGGACAGACGACCCCACAGCTGCCGCGCTGGCGCCAGCACTGTTCACCCGAGCTTGGAACAGTGGAGCCAACCATTTACGGTTCGCCGGACTCGATCTACTCACCAGCATCCGCACTACCGCGGACGAAGCCACCACGGCCCAGATCATCGAGCTGCTGCACGACCTGCACCCCGACGAAGTGTTTGTCTCCTCCATGCTCGTCGAGACACTGCACCGCTACGGCCAGATCACCTCGCCCTACGCCGTCGGCGAGATCATTGAAGAGATCACTTCACTCCTCGCCGACCCCGCCCAGCCCGACGCGCACACCCGAGCGCAGAGGATCCTGGAGAGCCAGTTCGAAGAAGTCATCGCCGCACCATACGTCGAAGCGATCGACGACTTGGCCCCGGACGCATACCGCGCTCTGCTGGTCCTTGCAGTGCGCGAGGGGGACGCCACCCTGTTCACGGACGTCTTCCTCAAAGAACTGATCCGTGACCCGCACCCGGACGTGCTGCCGGCCCTGCGGCACTGGGCCTCCCATCTGAGAGTTCCCGACCCCTTTTGGCGAGATGCAGTGAGCTGCCACCTGCTCGGCATCGAAGGCTGCGCCGCATATTTGCCTGCTCCTCCGTCACTCCTGGACGGCCACCAGAGCACCGACTCCGACGCTTGGCGCTGCTACGGCCACATACTCTTTTGGCTGAACCGCCCAGGCCTCGACCCACACGAACGGGACATGTGCTGCGCTCTCCCGTGGGAGCAGCTGACCGGGCCTCTCTTGGACGCCGCAGTTGACCCCCTACGTCAGTTCCAGTACGCCGCCATGGGCACGCCGGATATCCGTACCAGCGCGCTCGGCCGCATCATCGACGCATCCCCCGCCCAGGTCCGCACCGTGCTGCACCACGGTCTGCACGCTCCCCAGCAGCTGACCTCGCTCCTCCCTCACGGCCAACCCGACGACCGCGCCGCCATCGTGATGCGTCTGCTCGCCCGCGTAGGCGACCGCTCCTCCCTTCCCCTTCTCGCGACCTACCGCAACCACCGAACTCTCGGCAGCACAGCCGCAGACACCATCCGCCTCATCAACAATCGCTGTACGTAACTCATGGTGGCCTCGGACGGATCAGAGGAAATCACGGGATCGCATCTCTCAGCCGGTCCTGTAGGGCAAAATGACTGGTGTGGACGTAGGAGGCATCAGCACTCTATTAGGAAGTATCGCCACGTACGCATCGTTTCCTGTACTTGTGTACATTGCGATCCGCGGCGAGCGTGCTGCACGCGAGGCACGGCGAGCGCAGACCTCATTAGACCGCGGGGCGCGTGCCGAAACTGCTTGCCACGAGTTGGTGACGGCTTCTCACACGTTCCTTGATGTAGTCAAGAAACTTCCTTCGACTGAAGCTGGGGCACGTGAAGCAGTCCTGGACAGCGCCTTCACGCTCGTGCGCAGAGCATCCGACACAGTACAGTTTTGGTGCTCACCAGCCGCCGCGGTCGCGGGAGCCCGAGTTTTCCAGTGCGCTGAGCAGCTAGAAAGAAGGGCGCCACACAGGGCTGTGGTGCGCTCGATGCTTTCAGCTCTTGAGAGGTACTGGTGTCCAGGCCTTGACGCTGCTTGCGACGGGAATGCCGAATTCTGCGATGTGTCCCGCCACTGGTCAGCTTTTCGGGCATGCGAGTTGCTGGAGACATGGGGCGGCATGGACGAGTGGGCGAGGTTCGAAATCCGGGAGGAACTGGAGGACGTGCTCGCCGCGAGCCGCGCCCTGACGGAGGAGCAACTCGTCGACCTAAGAGACGTGTTGAACTGGGGTTGTGACTGGAGCGACCTCACGATGCGTGAATCACGTTGGGAACGGGAGTTGCGCGAAGCGGCGACCGTCTTCCTGGACGTGAGCCGCCAGGAGTACTCTGCTGTATCCCCCCGCACCATGCCTGGTAGAGCTCAGATCTCCTGAGCGGCTGGGCATGAGCGCCACGAAGCCGCGAAGTACAGACCTTCGGCCATCCGGACGCGCGTGTCGCCGAGGACTTGGGCATTCATAAGGAGCAGTGCGCGGCTGGGTCCGCCAGGCTGAGGCGAACGAAGGCGCCTGCCTGATCTGCTGACCACCGCCGCGCAGAGCGAACTAGGCTAACTCTGCGCAGCAAAGGGCGAGTTGGGTCGAGCCAGCGAGATCCTGAAGGCCACACGCCCGCGACGGTGGATCTTTGTGGTCAGTCCGCCGCGGGAGCGGCCGATGGTGTGGTCGGCGGGTTCGCGGGCGGGGCCCCTTTTTTGCGGGCCCCGGCCGCGTGCTGGTGGACGCGCACGATCGTGGAGTCCACCGAGACCCCAGTTGAGGTCCTCGTCGGCATAGGCCTGGGCCATCAGTGCGGCAAAGACGCGTTCCCAGGTGCCATCGATGGCCCACATTCGCAGTCGGCTGTAGACGCCACGCCAGTTGCCGTACTTCTCCGACAGGTGCATCCACGGCTTCCCGGTCTGGAGCTTGAAGGCGATCGCGTCGATCACCTCACGGTGGTCTCTCCACCGGCCGCCCCGTATCGGCGTCCGGTCCGGAAGTAACCTCCATCCGCGCCCACTGCGCGTGGGCAATGGCGCACACCCGGACCTACAACCGACTGATCTAAACGCAACCGCCAGAGGCGACACACTTGGCGCGACGGCCCGCTCACAGTTCGACGAGTCGGCTGTACCGGCTGCGGACGGAGTCGCGTTCGCTGTCGGGTACGGGGTCGACCGCCACGGCGGTCGGAAGGACGCCCGCCGAGGGGCGGGGCTGATTGTCGAAGCGTGCCCTGGCCGCGGCGACCTCCTGGTAGGTGCCGACGGAGATACGGCGTTCCGAGGTGAAGCTCGGTTCGCCGACACGGCTGACAGGGAGACCACCCTTGCCGTAGACCTTGCGGCAGGTCTTCATGAGGCTCTGTGCCGTGCGGTCGTCATGGGACAGCACGTGCACGGGTCCCTCGCCCCCGCAGCACAGCCCCGCCACCAAGGACACCACGACGAGCAGGTCGTGCCCGGTTGGACGGGGCATGGCGCCGAGGGTGCCGCCATGCTGGTAGAGCATGATCGTCATGGCCACGAGATCATCGCTGGGCACGACCCCCGTGCCGCGGCGGACCAGTTCGATGGCCGCGATCAGGGACTCCGTGTCGACCTTCGGTTGGGGACGTTCTACCGGGGCTAGAGAGAACAGGATCTCTTCGTCGCGCGACAGTTCCTTGAGCCGTTCCTCCGTGACGGGGTCGTGCTTCGGATCGAGCGCCGTGGTCACTCCGACGAGGACACTCCCTCGTGCGTGCGCTCGGGAGAGCGCCGGTTCGGAGATATCCGCGTGCCACGAGGTGCCTTCCAGCGGGCCGGTCTCCGCCAGTACGGTCAGCCGTGTCGGCTCGAGACGCGCCTTGAGTCCCTCCACGCCTCGGTGTGACGACGCCTGGGCCGGCAGGATGAACCCGGCGCCGAGGCACCTGTTCAGCGTGCCGATGGTCCAGTTCTTGACGAGCGTGCTCGTGCGGAACAGCACTGCGGCCTCGCACGACGGGTTCACGACCAGAAGGGGGCCCGCGTCCTGCCGGTCGACCACGCACGCCCGCCAAGTCACGTTGACCTTGAGGTTCCCGGCCTGTTCCGGGGTGTGGCGCACCCATGCAGACGGGCGGCATTCCTCGTGGTGGAGGGTGGCGAAGATCCCGACGTTCACGTCGTCGATGGCGAGGTTGAGAATGTCCTCCGCGACGATTTCCTCACCGCATGTCAGGCAGTCCACGGGCACCAGTGTGGAGTGCAGTGTGTCCACCGTCCCGGCGCCGAGTATTGCGCGGATGTCGGCGTCGACCTTGAGTTCGTTGCGCATGAGGTTCCCCCAGTTCGTCATGGTGGCGGCTCGCTGGCGGTGGCTCGCCCGGCATCCCGTTTCAGGAACTCGGCACGGCGAGGTCCCAGTCCAGTTCCCACAGGCTCGCCGTGCCGTCCAGCCCGCCCACGAGTAAGTGCCGTGCATCCCGGGTCACGTGAAGGTCCAGTACCCCGCTCTGCGTCGTTTCAAGGGTGTGGATCAGGTCTCCGGTCTTGAGGTTCCAGACCGTGACGGTTCCGGCCAGGTCTCCAACGAAAAGGAACTCGTCGTCCGGACTCAACACCAGACACACGGGCCGCGCAGACTGATCCGGCTGATCCGACGGCCCCGGGAACTCGTGCAGACGCTCCCCGGTGCCGCCCCACGCGCGCACGTACGGTGCTTCGTCCCCGCACGCGACGACGACCTGGCGATCGTCCGACACGCACACGTCGCGCGGATAGTAGGCGTCGTCGACCGGGATGGAGGCCGCGCAACCGCCGTCAGGCAGGTCCCAGACCCGGATTGACCCGGGTGCCGCGGTTACCGCCGTGCGCCCGTCCGCGCTGATCCGGACGGCGTTGACACGTGAGGTGTGCCCGGTGAGCGTACGCAGTCGTCGTCCGCTGTCCAGGTCCCAGAGTTGGAGCCCGTGAGCGTTGTCGGCCGCGACGGCCCGGTGGAGATCGGCGGAGATGTCGGCCGTCGTGAAGATGTTC
Source organism: Streptomyces sp. rh34 (assembly GCF_002551245.1). Classification (GTDB taxonomy): domain Bacteria; phylum Actinomycetota; class Actinomycetes; order Streptomycetales; family Streptomycetaceae; genus Streptomyces. The sequence continues at coordinate 14,926 of NZ_NTGZ01000087.1, read as the reverse complement.
GCGTCCTCCGGGACGAACGAGGCGGACTTCGTCCCCTCCGCTGTCGACCAGACACGCAGGGTTCCAGAGGCCAGCACCGCGGCGATCCTGCGCCCTTCGGCGTCGAACCTCGTCGTCAGCACGCCGTCGTCGAGGTCGAACACCGGCGTGCCACTGCGCAGATCCCACACTTTCGCCCCGAGCAGGGTTTGGCAAGTCGCGTACCGTGCGTCGTCGGAGACGCTCGTCCCAGTCTTGCGCAGTGCCGTCCCGGGTACGGACATCGTCCGCTTGATCCAAGCCGCCCGCAGTCCCGTACGGGAGAACCGGGCGCCCAGCTCCCGCCAGGACCGCAGGAGCCGCACGTCCCGCTCGTAACCGGGCAACGCCCGTGCTTCGCTGAGAAGTTGGTGTGCGGTGCGGAACTGAGCGGCGTCGACGGCTGCCTCGGCCCGGGCTGCCAGGTCGCGCGCCCGGTCGCCGAAGTACGTGAGGTCGACCACCGGGTGGGGGCGGCTCACGCGCAGTGCGGCCGTGTAGCCGACGGGGACCCGCAGCTCCCAGGAGCGGACCGTGTTGTCGGCGGCGACGGACCGCGCGTGCCGGCCGTCCGGGGAGAACCAGACCGCGCACACACCCGCCGTGTGCCCGTGCAGCGTACGCAGACAGCGCAGCGCGGTCAGGTCCCAGAGGCAGACCGTGCCGTCCTCGTTGCCCGTCAACGCCCAGCGGGTGTCTGCGTCGAGGGCGAGTGTCGTGATGCCGGCGGTGGTCGTCATGCGACGCTCGCACTCGCCGCTCCCGACGTTCCAGACGCGGATCATCTCGTCGTCGCTCGCGACGACCACGCGCGTACTGTCGGCGGTCCATGCCATCGCCGAGACCCGGGCGAAAGAATCCGCAAGAACGCGCCAGTGGTCCCGGGAGTCGGCGGACAACAGATGCAGGCGGCCCTGTGTGTCTCCGTGGTAGACGAGCAGGGTGCACCCGTCAGGGCTCACCTGCGCCATGGAGAAGGCTCCCCGGCCGTCGAAGCGGTCGCTCAGCACGAGCCCGCCGCGCGGCACCGCCGTGCCCTGCTGGAGATTCCAGCCGAGCAGTTCGCCGTCCCCAGTCACCGCGTAGGACGTGGTCTGGTCGGGAGCCAGGCACAGGGCTTGCACAGTCTCGTTCCCGACCGGGGTGAACATCCGCAGCCCGCGCTTGGTCGCGAAGTTCCACAGGCGCACGCACTCACCGCGGGCGTGCACCAGGCCGTACCCTCCGTCGATGCTGCTGACGTGATTGACCCAGGTTCCCCCGCTTTCGCAGCTGTGCAGGCACTCTCCGGTGGTCGCGTCCCACAGGTGGGTCGTGCCGTTCGAGTCGCCGCTGATCACTTGGGTTCCGTCACGCGTGAACGCGGCCTGGCCGAACGGGGGGAAGTGCTGGTCCGGGTACCAGGGGACGGACGTCGTCCCGGCAGCGGACAGGTGCCCGAGGTCCGGCGAGTCGAGCGCCTGCTGCGCGGAGCGTGCCTCCGGTTCGTCCGCGTGGTCCCGCGTGACCCGTTCCAGGAGCTCGCGCGCGCTGTCCACGGCGCCGCGCTCCAGATGCGCCTGCGCCGTCAACAGGTGCGCGTACCAGGGGTCACCGGCGTGCCGGCTTGCGACGCGTAGGGCGGCGAGTAGGGCTGCGTCGCTGATCTCGCCGCGCCGCCATCGCAGCAGTTGCGCGTTGTACGTTGCGTCGAGGTGCTGCGGGTCCGCTTCGAATGCCTTGCGCAGCTGGTCGTCGGCCTCTTCCTGGTGCCCGAGGTCGAGCAGCGACAGGGCGCGGTTGTTGTACTCGGCCGCCCTGAGTTCGGCCGATGTGGGTGCAATGAGGCGCGGGGCGTCAGGAGCCAACTGGGCGTGCATATCTTCGAGTTCGCTCGCGATGTCCTCCATCGAGTCCGGTCGGGCGTGCGGCTCCGGTTCGAGACAGCGGTCCAGGAGAAGCGCGAGGGGCCGGGGCATCCGCCGCTCCGGCGGCTCGGAAACCGCAGGGCCGTCGTACGTGGCGCGGGTGTGCCCCGCGACAGTGGAGGCCTGCGCCGACTCGGCCGCGTGGAACATCTCGCGCACGGACACGGCGAAGCTGTACACGTCGGACGCTTTGCCCAGCGGTCTGCCCCGCATCTGTTCCGGTGACGCGTACGCGGGCGTCAGTCCGCCTGCGGTCGGGCCGCCGGAGGTGGGGTTCAGCGCTTGGGCGATCCCGAAGTCAGTGATCTTCGCGACTCCGTCGACACCGCCATCGAGCAGTACGTTGGCCGGTTTCACATCGCGGTGCAGTACGCCGCTGTCATGGGCGAATTGGAGTCCGCGCGCCAGGTGGCTGCTGATCCGTACGAGTCGCGCGAGGACCGCTTCAGGATCTCCCGCGTACAAGGCGCCGGTGTCTATGGACTCGCGCAGGCTGCCGCCGCGAACGTACTCCGCGAACAGTCTCGGGACGCCGTTCAGTACCCGTACGTAGTAGCAGCTGCAGACGTTGGGGTGCAGGCCGAGGGAGACCCAGGTCTGCGCCTCGGCCACGAAGCGTTCCGCGTCGGGGGCGTGCGCCACGAGCTCCGGGAGCGGCGACTTGACCGCCAGGTCGATGCCCCATCCGAGGTGCCGGACACGGTGGACGACACCCATCCCTCCGTGTCCGACGAGGCGGGTCAACCGGTAGAGCCCGTCGATCACGTCTCCGGTGTGCCACCCGGCCGACGGCTCCGCGGAAACGCTCATGCTCGATCTCCTCCAAACTGTCGGGGCTTTCGTCTCCGGAGAGACATCACACTCGCTCAGCGGATGGTCAGGGATACGTGGTCGTTGAGTACGAGCGTGTCGTGGCGTCGGACGGGGACGACCGCGTCGCGGCGGACGACGACCGTCTCGTCCCCACGAAGTAGCACCGCGTCGCGAGCGCCGCTCAGGTGGGTGTACAACCAGCCGTCGTCGGACAGTTCGAGGGTTCCGTGGGTGCGGCTGATGTCGGGCCGGTTGACGCTGATGTCCTTGAGACTGCGACCGATCGTCACGTAGTTCGATTCGGTGCGGTACGTGGCCACCACGGCCTCGTCCACGACCACCGACACGTCGAGGGCCTCCTGGAGGGTGGGGCGCCCCGTAGCCGACCCGTCTGCGTACAGCACACGCAGGGATCGGCCATCGGGGAGTCGCAGGAGGCTTTCGTTCGGGAGGAATACGGTCGTGCCGGGGCGGATGCCCGTCCCCTGGCCCTCGCCCAGCACGATCCGGTCCGGCGACTTCTGGACCCATTGGAAACCGGGGCGTCCGTCGACGCTGTCGAACCAGCGGAAGGCTCCGACCACGGTGCCGTCCTCGTCCGTCCCGCCCACAGCCGGCCCGTGCGGCGTCAGGGAGATCGGCAGATCCAGCGGCCGGCCCAGGTAGTGGCGCACCGTCTCGCCATCACGCTCCTCGCGGCGGCCCTGAGGAGCGCGCGGCTCCTCCAGAAGGTCGAGGGTGGCGCCCGCTTGCGGGGCGCTGTCGGCGACCAGCGGCACCCACACGCGCTGTACGGCGGGTTCAGAGGGGCCGCGCCGCAGGAGGCCGCGCGAGGCGTTCACCCATGCGGTGACTTCGAGCCAGCCGTGGCGGACTTCGTCCTGGCGGACGAAGAACCGGAACTCCTGGCTGCCGGCGAGTACGCCGTGCTTCCCCGGAATCGACCATCGTAGGTGGTCCGTACCGATTCCGGTGACGTCGCTGACCACTTCCTGCCGGTTCGTGGTCCGATTCAGCCCACCACCGACCGTACCGATGCCAGGAGCAACCGAGACGGTCGCGCTCGACACCGTTGGAATCGCTATGGATTCCGCAGCCGGGGACGGGGCACAGGCCACCGGTGTCGGACAGCCACGGGGCGAGTGGAGCCGTGCGGAGACGACCAGTTCGAGGTCCGACTTCGCTTGCACGGACCGTACGGTAACGGGAACCGAGACCACAAGGTGCCGCGACGCCTCACGCGCCGCACCGGTGAGTCCCGCCTTCTCCAGCATCGACGAGGTCGCGACGTCGCAGTCGATCTCGCCGATGACGGCCCTCGGCACTCGTGCGGAGCGGCCGCCGTCGTGTCCACGCATGGATCAACCCCCTGTGACTGGACGCGAGTTCAGCGCAAAATCATCATGCCCGACATCACTGGTACGTGAGCTGCGGCTGAACAAATACGACCCCATTTGGGGTCCCGGCCCGCCCGGGCGGAGCGCCATCTCGGTCGCAAGCCCCTCGGACACGCGCAAGGAGACCGCCCGCGCGAACGACAGTGCAGTCCGCCACGACAACCCCGCACGACAGATTCACGCGCACCCCTCCCGCCCACGTTCCTGCTGCTGGAACTGCCGTTGTGCGGGTGGCGGCGCACCAGGTCGTCCCGGTGCGGACGAGGTCACGGACGTCGAGGCCGCCCTCGTGGAGACCGCGACCGTCACCTTCGCCCCCACGTTACCTTCTTCGTGGCTCCGCAACGGGGCCACCGGCCTTCGGGTCCGGCATGACTTCCCCCCCCCTTGTTAACCATGACAATGCTGTTGCTTTAGGGGCTACTGCCATCTGTGGTTCAGGGCGATAGTGACGGCTGGGCGGTGCTGGCTGGCGGGTTCGTCGGATGCCTTGCTGCCGAAGGGGGTGATGCACGATTTCAGCTTGCGTGGGCAGTCACGTGACCGTCGTCGGGGCAGCAAGGCTCTGGTGATCTCGGCAAGGCCGAGGCGACGGTCACGTCTGCGTGCTGAGGGGGGAAAAGCCGGTCGGTGCGATCACCGAGCGGCGGACAACGTGCAGGGCGCGGGTGAACGAGGTTCGCTCCGGCGGGCACTGCGCGATGCGGGAGGCTTCGACGAGCAGATCCCGGGTGGCGTGGTGGACAATCAGGTGGGCGAAGATCTCCTGGCGGGCGCCGTCGGGAGTCTGTGAGCGGAGGACGGGTCTGTCGCGCTGATGGGTCTTGATCTCGTCGAAGACGAGCTCGATCTCCCAGCGTCGCGCGTACAGTTCGGCGAGCTCGGCAGCCGGGTACTTCTCGTGGTCCATCAGACTGGTGATCAGCCGGATCACCTCGGCCTGGCCGTCGATCCGATACTCGACCACCCTCACCAGGGCCGGTGGGGCCTTGACGGTCCCGGCCGCTTTGCTGTGCTTGTTCGCCTGGATTCGAGCCAGGTAGCTTCCGTCCTCGAGGACGTCTTCGACCCTCCGAGCCATCCGCCGCTCTGTCCGCCACAGCAGGTGGGCACCCTGCTCACGCAGGCGGTGCCAGCGGGCCAAGCCCCAGAATCCGCGATCAGCCAGCAGCAATGTGCCGGCGCCGACATGCCGCTCCAGTTCGTCGGAAACGATCCGCTCCGAGTCCTTCCAGCCGCCGATCACCGCGTCCAGTACCGCATGCGAGCAGCACTCCGCCACAGCAACCACACGCGCCATCGGATAGCCCATGGGACTGCGCTGGGAGCCGGACTTGCCGAAGGTTTCCCGGTTGCCGGCCGAGTCGGGCACCGCCAGCAACATTCCGTCGACGGCCAGGACGCTCAGATCGTGAAAGAGCTCGGGACTGCGTCCCTGCGGCCGGGCTATCGCGCGAAACAGATCGCGCATCACTGTCCAACCCAGCCTTTGCCTGGCCCTGGTCAGGGACGACTTGTTCACCCCCGACCAAGACCTCAGCCCCGGCACACCCGCCTTGAACAGGCGCAGAACTTCCAGGTAATCGACCCGCGGGAACAGGCAGAGCGCGAGAACGAAATACACCGTGAACCGGGCCGACAGCAGACGACGGCGCTTCTCCCCGCACCCCGCCTCGGCAACGACACGGTCCACCAGCTCAGGCGGACACGACCGAGTCAAGATCCCCAACCCCAGGCGCTCCAAGCGCGACACCAACACGAACAGCCCAACGCGCCGCCCGCCCCAAAGCAACGGCATTGTTGTTGATGATCCGGGGGGGGATGGTGTCACCGGGTCCGGAGGCATCGACGGACCGCTGATGAGGGGCTTGAGCACCGGCTTCACCCGGGCCGGAAGAGCTCTCCGTAACGTGGATGTGGCAGCTCGGTGCCGAGGCAAGGCCGGACGAAAGCGTGATGGAGGGGCCTGCACGTGATCGACACCGGCGACATCGACGTCTTCCTCGGCCTGGACGTCGGCAAGGGCGAACACCACGCCACCGCCGTCACGCCGGCTGGAAAGAAAGCCTTCGACAAGCGGTTACCCAACACCGAACCCAAGCTCCGCGAGCTCTTCGCGAAACTTCAGGCCAAGCACGGAACCGTACTCGTCGTGGTCGACCAGCCGGCCTCGATCGGCGCCCCGCCGCTGGCAGTCGCAAGGGACATGGGCTGCCCGATCGCCGACCTTCCGGGCCTCACGATGCGGCGGATCGCCGACCTCTACCCAGGTGAGGCGAAGACAGACGCGAAGGACGCGTTCATCATCGCGGACGCCGCCCGGGCGATGCCCCACACGCTGCGGGCGATCGACGGCGAGGACGAGACCATCGCCGAGCTGGAGATGATCGTCGGCTTCGACGACGACCTGGCCGGCGAGGCCACCAGGGTCGCAAACCGGCTCCACGGCCTGCTGACCCAGATCCATCCGTCGCTGGAACGGGTGCTGGGGCCGCGATTGCAGCACCCGGCCGTCCTGGCCCTGCTGGAGCGGTTCTCCGGCCCAGATCCGCAAGGCCGGGCGGCGACGGCTGGTCACGCTGTTACGGCCGAAGGCCCCGAGGATGGCCGAGCGGCTGGTCGAGGACATCTTCACCGCTCTGGACGAACAGACCGTCACCGTTCCGGGGACCGAGGCGGCAGCGCTGATCGTCCCGAGCCTGGCCGGCTCGCTGACGGCCGTGCTTGACCAGCGGAAACTGCTGGCCACGAGGATCGAGGAACTCCTGGAGGCTCACCCTCTTTCGAAGGTCCTGACGTCCATGCCGGGAGTCGGCGTCAGGACCGGAGCCAGGATCCTGATCGAGGTCGGCGACGGCAGCACCTTCCCGACCGCAGGCCACCTCGCGGCCTACGCCGGACTCGCACCGGCGACCCGCAGTTCGGGGTCGTCGATCCGCGGCGAACAGCCTTCCAGACGAGGAAACAAGCAGCTCAAACGGGCTTTCTTTCTCTCCGCGTTCACGGCCCTGGGGGACCCGGCATCGCGGGCCTACTACGACAAGAAGATCGCCCAGGGCAAGCACCACACCCAAGCCCTGCTCTGCCTCGCCTGACGCCAGACAGATGTCCTCTTCGCGATGCTCCGGGACGGAACCTTCCACAAACCACAGCCTGTTCGGACGGTCGCTCCGCAGACTTAGACCATGGTCAGGAGGTGATCCGTGGGGCCGTAGTCGATCTTCCAGTCGGCATAGACCCCACAGAATCCATCCTTGATGCACCGCAGGCCCACGGTTACCCAGCGGACCGATCTGTCGTCGCCGAGTGAGAACGCGACCGCGGCCTCGAATTCCTCGCTCCCGCAGGGGCAGCCGGCCGCACCGGGCTCGTCGTCCTCCCAGGACTCCTCGTTCCAGTACTCCTCGCTATCCGCGATGAACGCACGGCTGCCGCAGCCAGAGCACTCCCGTTCCGCTCCGGACGCATTGACCAGCACGAAGAACACCCGGCCGCCGCACTCACACACGGAAGCACTGATCTTCACCGGGCAGCCATCGACAGCACCCCGCAGGAACACCGCGAGCTCCGCGGGGACACCCTCACCAACCTGATCATCAGCATGCACGGACACATCGTTCCAGACGCCCCGAACTCACACCCGACCAGCTTGACCAAAGACATAGGGGCACCCCCCGAAGTTGTCTAAGTTGCTAACCCTCGACTCCACCAAACTCCGTTAAGACAACTCCAAGCTACCTGGTGGCACGCTCCATGTGATGCGTCATCGAAACTAGGTCACGCAGAACGGCAGTCGACATCACCACAGGTCAGCACCAGCCTACGGCCCTTCAATCGCCTGGAGCGTTACGAGTTGCCGGAGAGGTGCTGCTGGGGAGCCGCAGCCGCGAGATCTTCCAACAGCACATCGGCTACCAGCTCCTCCACGACGGCGATGTCGTGCTCAGCCATGACCTCGGCCAACTCGGCATCCCACGGTGCTCCGGAGATACGCCCCGGTCGAGGACCGTGCGGGTTGCGGACGATCGCGGATCGGTAGTCTCCCGCCGTCATGCGCCAGGGGTGTGCCCCTGTTTTCTCCACGACGTACGCGGCAATGCGGATGCCTTCGCCGTCGAAGTCACCGTGGTAACGGAGAGCAGCGCCTTGGTCCGCGAGTAGGCGAAGGAGCTGGATAGCTGCGTTGTTGGGCCAGCCGGACGTGCAGACAAGCGGCGGGCAGTCGGAGCCGAAGCGGCGGAGAGCGAGAGCCAAGACACTGGGGTTCTCCACTACGTGGACGAGGAGTGGGGCAGTCGTGGCGGGCAGGGTGAGCTCGCCCGGGCTCCTGACGTGGGCGAGGGTCAGGCTGGCGGCCTGACCGGCCTCGGTGCACAGGCGGGCCACACGGGCGAGAAGACCGTCGCCGACAGGGCGCAGTCCGCAGGCGATGACGGTGGCGGAGAGCTCGTCGTCGGCGACGCCAGCACGGGACCACAGGGCGCGCCGTTCCGCCGCGGACTGCGGCGGTGCAATGTCGTACAGAGTTGCCAGGGCACGCAGGACGAGAGTGGAGACGGGTGTGCCGTCGTCGAGAGCGTGCGCGTGGCCGTTCAGGACTTGGGCGGCGAAGACGGGCAGGGGTTCGGCCTGGCCCGGTAGTTCGGCGAGCACCTTGAGCGCGTCGGTGAGGAGCGCACGGGTACGTTCCGCCGAGCCGCCAACCAGTCCTGCAGCTCGACAGGACGCAGCCCAGTCGGCGAGCACCGGCTGCGCCCGCACCGTGTCGTGACCAGCCAGCCAGGTCCACAGATCGGCGCGTTCGCCCTCCTGGCGGCGGCGTTCACCGGCTCTGTCACTGAGAGGGCCGATGAGCTCGGCAACGACTTCTCGTACGGTGCGGCCGGAGAGCTCGGTGACGGCCTCCTCCAGGCGGGCCAGAGCGACGGAGGGCCGCGGGTCCGGCAGGCGGTCCAGGCCGAGGAGGTCCGCGAGGGCTTCGCGCTGGGTCTCGTCCAGCAGTCCGAGGCGTACGCGTGTGACGGGGCGGCCGGAGGAGAGACGGTCGTGGACCGTCTGCCAGACGGGATGGAGTTCGGGGCGGCGAAGGGTCGCGCCGCCCGACGCGAGATGCTCCCGAGAGGTCGTCCCGCCGGACACGGGGTGGTCTCGCAAGGTCATCCTTCCTCCATTCCGATGCCGTTCCAAACGAAGCGCGCGCTGGTGACGGCGTCGTCTCCGTCGGTCAGGAGTTGGTGGACGGCGATTCCAGGTAGCTCCCTGTAGTTTCCCCACTCGTGGTCGGAGGTGATCATGAGGTCCAGGTCGAGTGCGGTGAGCAGGGCGAAGACCTGTCCGCGGTTGACGGTGTCGACGCCGACGAAGACTTCGTCGAGGAGGATCGGGCGGGGTGCCAGGGGCACGTCCTCGTAGTGGGCAGCGACGGCGGCGAACAGAGGCAGGTGCAGTGCGATGGCTTTCTCCCCGCCGGAGAGCGCGCCGTGCAGCCGCTTGGTCAGGGGCTGCCAGCCGCTCCCATCCGCCCGGTCGAGGCGGACAGTGAAGGTGTGCCAGGCGGTGTAGTCGAGCACCTCGCCGAGGTGCTCCTCCCAGCTCGCTGCCGTGTCGCTGCCCTTGGCCTCCTCGATGCGGGCACGGAAGAAGGCGTGGAGGGCCTCCCGGTCGGACTCGGTGACCCGACCGGGGTCCTTCAGGAGCAGCTGGCGGGCGGTGCGGGTGCTGTCGGGGAGGTCCGGGCGGACGTCCCAGACGAGCTGGACGGCGACGTTGGAGGCGGTACGGACCCGTTCCAGGTGCCCGTTCATGTGCGCGACGAGTTCGCCGGCCCGGCGGATGCGGGCGGCGAGGTGGCGGCGGATGTCACCGGTGAGGATCTGGTCGAAGAGGCGCCGTTCGGCGGTGCTGATGTCGTCGCGGCTGCGGTCGCGCTCCTGGGTGAGCGCGGCCAGCAGACCGGTCGCCCCGACGCGGACGCCCTCCAGTGTGGCGGTGAAGAGCTGGATGTCGTCGTCGGGCTCCAGCTCCAGGTCGGCGCGGACGCCGAGGTGGCGGCGGGCCTCGTGAACGGCTTCGGAGAGGCGGGTGGCGGCGTCGCCGAGGTGGCGCGGGGCGTGCGGGACCTGGGGCCACCGTGCCGCCATGGCGCGCGCGGCCTCCAGAGTGGCCTTGGTACCGTCCCCGGCGTCGAGTTCGGGTACGACGCCCGCGTCCTCGGCCAGACCCACCAGGCACAGGTGCCGCAACCGCTGCGCCGCGCCGTCGCGGGACTCGACTGCCTTCTCCTGCCGGTCGGCGGCCTGGCCACTGGTGGCCCTCAGCTCTCCGATACGGCCTTCCAGGCCCAGGAGGAGCTCGGCTGTCCGGCGAGCTTCCTTGCCGCAGCGGACCCGTTCGGCACGGGTCTCCGCAACGCGCGCGACGATCTGCCGGTAGTCCGCGCCGACCGTCTCCTCCACCGCCTTCAGACGAGCCGTCATACCAGCCGCCTTCGCTTCCGCAGCGGCCGCGTCAGCGGCCTGCTTCTCGGTGAGAAGGCGTGACCTGTCCGCCCGTGCGGCCGTCTCCCTAGCCCTTTCAGCGGCCGCGATCGCTTCGATGCGGGCGTCCGTCCAGGTATCGGCGAGGTCGCGGAACCTCTCCACGTCGCGGCCAAGTTCGCGCAGCCGGTCGCGGTCCGTGGGCAGTCCGTGTTCGGCGGCCCTGCGGCTCAGCGTGCGCAGCGCGCCGGCCACGTCACCCTCGCGTGCGGCCAGATGCTCGGTCGCGTCGCGCACGGCGTCGTCCCGAGCAGCTACCTTCTCCTCGGCCCGGTCCCAGTCCCGCCGGCAGGCGTCGAGTTCCCGGTGGTCGGGCCGGGCGGTGCGGTCGTCCGCCAGCCGGGCGGCGCGGACGCCGAGTTCCCGCAGCCGGTCGGCGAGGGTGGACAGGGAGGCGTCCTTCTCGGCGATCAGCTCGGTCAGTTCGGCGATCTCACGCTGCTTGGCCCGCTGCCGGGCGAGGGCTCCGATGTGGGCGGGCTCCGGCTTGCTCCAGGAACCCGTGGCCGGCGCGAGGCGCCAGGCGCCGTCGGAGGAGACTGCCGCAGGGTGACCGCCGGGCAGGGTGGTGCCGTACGCGATGCCGGCGAGGATGCGGGTCACCGTACCAGCCGGTACGGGAATGTCCTCCTCGGGCCTCAGCACGTCCAGCAGGCTGGAGCCGGGGGCGGTCGTGGCGAGGCCGACCTCGACACGGGTGTCGTGCCCAGGAAGGGTGAGCCCTTCGGATGCGCTCACCCATGCGTCCAGGAGGCCCGACGCCTCCAGTGCCGCTTCCACCCCGGCCTGTACGGGGAGCGGGACGTCCTCGTGGAAGGCGATCAGCCGCCACAGCGGCGCGCCCGCCGCAGCCATGCGGACGGTGGTGCGGGTGGGTGGAGCGACGGGCTGGAGATCGGTCTCGCCGCTGAGCTTGCGCCTCCGCGCGTCGAGCAGGTCACGTTCCTGCTCCAACCCCTGTTGCGCCGTGCGGACTCCGGCCCGCTCCGTGGTGATCTCCTGGTCCAGCGGTCGTGCGACCGTTTCGACCAGCTCGCGCACGTCTGCCTCGACGGCCGCCCTGGCGGCCAGTTCATCGAGGTCGGGGATGCGCAGCTCCGTGCAGTCCCGGGCCCAGGCGAGCAGCCGCTCCGCCTGGGCTGCCAGGGCTTCGTCCCAGGCGGCGGCGGTCGTGTCGCGGTGGGTGATCGCGTCCGCGAGCCGGGTTCGGGCCTCGTCCAGCAGGCCCTCGGCGGTACCCCGGTCGCGTACCGCCCGGTCGTGGGCGTCGATCGCGTCGGTGATGTCGGCGACCTGCTGCCGTCGGGCGGTGACCGCGCCCCGGAGCAGTCGGCGGGCGGCGGTGCCAGGAGCATCGGACCGCCTGCTCCCCGTCCTGACCGGGGTGTTCGCCGACTCGTTGCCGAGGGGCTTCACCTCCCCTTCCGCGTCCAGCATCGTCTTCACCTCGTGGTGAATGGACTCCATGCCTGCGGCCCGGGCCGAGCGGTGTGCCTCGTCCGCAGTCGCGCGGGCGTGTTCGTCGCGCGAGCGGACGTGTCCCGCGACCTCTTCGGCGTGCTTCCGGTCCTCCTCCGCCTCGGCCTCGGCGGACCGGGCGGCGGTACGCAGCTCCGCGGCGGCCGCGACCTGTTCCTCGGTGCCGCGGCGGAGCCGGTCGAGCTCCTCCCCCTTCTGGTAGGCGTCGCTCTCCCGAAGCCCTTCGATGATCTCGTCCAAGGCGTGCGCCCGCAGTTCCAGCTCCTCGCGCAGGGCCAGGGTGGAGGCGCGCTCCTCGCACGCCTTCTCGTACTCCTCGGCGCTGACGCGGGCGTTCCGGGTGAGGTCGTCCATCTCGGTGGTCGCAGAGATCAGCGCTGCCGCGCCGGCCCGCAGGACCCGACGGGCGTAGGCGCGCTGCCGGGAGGCGACGTTCTCGGCGGCCGTCACCTCGGCGTCGAGCCGGTCGAGGTGGTCCCGCTGTCGGTCCAGGCGCTCGAAGCCCTCGGCGAGCTCGGTGATCTCTCCTTCGCCGAGCGGGGGCAGGGCGCGGGACAGCAGGCTGGACAGGAGGGAGGGGTCGAGCCGTTCGGACAGCTTGGGCTGGCGGAGCTGGAGCAAGGCGGAGAGCAGGGACTCGTACCGCTGCTCGCCCATGCCCGCGAAGAGTTCGCGCCGCACAGTGGCGCGGTAGTCGGTGGCTACCGGATGTACCTCGCCGCGGTCGCGCAGGGCTTCGGTGAGGGCCGCCTTGGTCAGGGGCTGTCCGGTGTCGTTGACGAGGTGAACCCCGTCGGGGTGGGCAATCCGGGCGGTGGTGGTGAAGTAGTCGGCGTGCGCCGTAGTGGTGTGCACGCTCGCGTGCAGGCGGGCTCCGCAGCCGAACCAGTGCTCGGTGCCGTCGTCTCCGACGCGGCGGAACTCCATCCACACATACCCAACACGGGTCTTTCCGGACGCTCCCTGGCCGAGCAGGTTCCAGTGCATCGTGCGCTCCGAACCGCCGAACGTGGAGAGGCGGTTGGGGCGGAGGCTGGCGTCGAAGAGGAAGGGGAGCAGCAGTTCCAGGGCCTTGGACTTGCCGGTGCCGTTCTGACCGCGCAGCAGCAGGCGACCCTGGTGGAAGGTGAAGGTCTCGTCGTAGTAGCGCCAGACGTTGAGGATGCCTGCGCGATGGGGCTGCCAGCGTCCGCGGCCGGTGTCCGCCTCGTGAACGGGTGACGGTTCGATGGTCTCCTCGGGCCGTCGCTGGAGGGGGAGTTCCGTCACGCTCACTGCTTGTCTCCTTCTCCGACGCTGTCGGCGGTGGTCACGGCTAGCGGATCGTTCTTCGGGGCTGGGCCGGTGGTCTCCGTCAGGCGGTAGCGGTACGCGGCCGGTCGCGCGACGACACGGTCTCGGGCCCTGCCTGCCAGGCCGACGTCGAGCAGGATCCGTATGGCGTCGTCGGCAAGGCGGGCCGGGCCTTCCTCCGACTGGTACGCCTTGGCCCAGCCCGGGAAGCGGCGCAGCAGCTCCGCTCCGGCTTCGGCCAGCTGCTCGGGCAGCAGGCCCGCGGGCGTGGCGCAGAGCGGTGCGAGGAGGAGCAGCGCGGCGACTCGGGCTGTGGAGCTGTCGTCGGGGAAGCGGACGTCGGTGGCGATGGCGTCCGGGTCGACGAGTAGAAAGCCCTCCGCCCGTTCCTCCAGGAGGAAACCGGCCTGTTCGACAGAGCGGCGCAGGATCTGGCGTCCGGTCAAAGAGGTGACGTAAGCGAGCTCGTCGTCGGCGAGATCGGCCCGGTAGAGCACGGGGTCGTCGAAGAGGCGGCGCAGCACCGAGTGGCGCAGCCTCAGGTTGCGCTGGGCGTCCGTGATCGCGGTGGTCTCGGCGTGCGTGTCGTCGGCAGAAGCGCCTCCGTAGCGGCGCTCCCTGACCAGGCCGACAAGGAGGTCTTCGAACCGCGCGGGCACCTCCTCCGGAGGCACGGCGAGCCGGGAGGCGCCGACCGGTGCGGCGGGCAGCCGCATGAGCAGCGTGTTGTCCACGCGGTAGAGGACCTTCGCCTCCGCGGAGTCGACGTACGTCTCGGTCGTGCCGTCCACCACACGCAGTACGTCGTACGACTCCAGCAGCTTCAGGACGTCGACGAACGCCATGCGCTCCGGCCGGTGGACCGGGTCGAACCCCGCCAGCGCGCGGTCGGCCGCCATGGCCTGGACGACGCGGTCGGCGAGCATGCCGATGGTCGTCATCGGCATCGACAGCAGCTCCGCGGCGGCCACGCACAGCAGGACGTACCGTCGGCGGTCGAACGGGGCCCGGCCGGAACGCGCCCGGCGAGCGGGGCGGGAGCCGTCGGGGTTGACGCGGACCTTGGTGAGGCGGGCGTAGCCCCGGCGGGGCTCCACGACCAGATTCCAGCCGCAGGTGTAGTCGAACCAACGAGTCAGCGGGTCACGGCGGCGGCGCACCAGATCGAAACCGGTCGGGTCGGCTGCCTCGGTGAGCAGCGGGCGGGCCAGAAGGAGGCGGATGGCACGGGCGACCTCCTCCCGTTCGGCGGAGGCCAGTTGGTTGGCGAGGGTGCTCATCCTGCGGCCTCCTGCCCCGTGGCGGCGCGGACTGCCGGGAAGGAGATCGCCCCACCCACGGCCGTGACGTGGATGACGTAGTCCGGTCCTGCCATCGTCCCCTGCACGGTACGCAGTACGGCGGTGCGCCCGTCGGGGGGCGGCGACAGCGCCACCTCCACCCGGCCGTCGCCGGTCGTGGCCCGTCGCCGGCCACCCGCGTC
>NZ_NTGZ01000086.1 GCF_002551245.1 Streptomyces sp. rh34 | reverse complement strand
GCCTCGCGCCTCGCCGTACGCAGGGCCGGGCGCCTGCCGCCGGGGCCCGGCCGGGCCCGCGGCCTCTGGCCGTACGCCCTGATCGCCCCCGCCGTCGGCGGCATGCTCTATCTCCTGGTCTACCCGCTGGTGCGGGCGGTCCTGATCTCGTTCCAGGACTTCCGCCTGCGCCAGCTGATCAGTGGTGACGCGGAGTTCGTCGGACTGCGGAACTACCGGACGCTGCTGGCCGACCCCAGGTTCTGGGAGGTGGTGCGTCGCACCTTCCTGTTCATGGCGATCAACGTCGTCCTGATCATGGTGATCGCCACCCTGGTCGCGCTGATGGTGGAGCGGCTGGGCCGGATCGGGCGGACGGTGGTGCTCAGCTCGCTGGTGCTGGCCTGGGCGATGCCGGTGGTGGCGGCGACCACCGTCTTCCAGTGGCTGTTCCACTCGGAGTTCGGCATCGTCAACCGGTCGCTGACCTCGCTCGGCTTCGACTCCTTCGACCGCTATCCGTGGTTCGCGAACGGCACCGCGGCCTTCGCGATCCTGGTGACGCTGATCGTCTGGCAGTCGGTGCCGTTCGCCGCGGTCACCTTGTACTCGGCGCTGACCACCGTGCCCCTGGAGCTGTACGAGTCGGCGCGGCTGGACGGGGCGGGCGCGGGGCGGATGTTCCGCTCGGTCACTTTCCCGATGCTGCGGCCGATCTTCCTGCTGGTCATCTCGCTGGAGGTGATCTGGACGTTCAAGGCGTTCGTCCAGATCTGGGTGATGACCCGGGGCGGCCCGGGTGACGCCACGACGATCCTGCCGGTCTACGCGGTCCAGACCGCTCTCTCCGGCCAGCGGTACGACCTGGGCTCCGCCGCCTCGATGGTCACCGTGGTCCTGATGTCCGGGGTGCTCGTCCTGTACTTCCGCCAGATGCTCCGCCAGGAGGACGAGACCCGATGAGCCCGCGCACCGCGCGTCCCCCGAAACCCGCACGCCCCGGTAAGCCCGTACGCCCCCGGCTGCGGCGCCTCCCGCTGAACATCGCCGCCGCCGTGACCGTCGTCGTCTGTCTCTTCCCCGTCTACTGGATGATCTCCACGGCCTTCACGCCGTCCAAGGACATCCGGTCCACCGATCCGCGGCTCCTCCCGCAGACCTGGACGCTCGACCACTTCCGCCGGGCCGTGGAGGCCGACGGGTTCGCACTGTTCTGGCGCAACAGCATCCTGGTCACGCTGGGGGCCGTCGCGCTGGCGCTGCTGGTGGCGCTGGGCGCGGCGTTCGCCGTGGCGCGGATGCGGTGGAAGGGCCGGCGGCAGTTCATGCTGATGATCTTCATTGCGCAGATGGCGCCCTGGGAGTCTCTGATCATCCCGGTCTACATCATCTCGCGGGACACCGACATGCTCGACCGGCTGCCGACACTGACGTTGATCTATTTCATGATCACGCTGCCGTTCACGGTCGTGGTGCTGCGGGGCTTCATCGGGACGATCCCACCGGAGCTGGAGGAGGCCGCGCAGGTCGACGGCTGTACCCGGACCGGGGCGTTCTGGCGAGTGGCGATGCCGCTGCTGGCGCCGGGGCTCATGGCGACATCGCTGTTCGGCTTCATCACCGCCTGGAACGAGTTCGCCTACGCCAACTTCCTGATCATCAAGCAGCAGGACAACCGCACCCTGCCGGTCTGGCTGTCGTCCTTCCAGAACACCTTCGGTACCGACTGGGGCGCCACGATGGCCGCCTCCACCCTCTTCGCGCTGCCCGCCCTGGTGATCTTCCTGCTGCTCCAGCGCCATGTCACGTCCGGCTTCGCCGCCGGCGCCGTCAAGGGCTGAGCCGCGAAGTCCGCCCGCCGCCCCCGCCCGCCCGCCTGTCTGCCCGCCCGCGAACCGAATCCGGAGGCCCCCGTGCCCGCATCGCGCCCAGCCCCCGCCCTCTCCCTCATCCCCCGGCCCACCAAGGTCTCCTCGCTGGGCGGGCGGCTCACCCTCGACCGGGAGACCACCGTCCGGGCGCTGCCGGGTGCGGAGCCGGCGGCGGACCTGCTGCGTTCCCTGGTCGGCCGTGCCGCCGGGCTCCCGCTCACCTCCGCCCCGGACGGCCGGGTCGTCCTCGCTCTGGACGACCGGCTCGGCGGCCTCGGCGAGGAGGGGTACGGGCTGACGGTCGCCCCGCAGGCCCTCCAGTTGCGTGCCGCCCATCTCACCGGGCTGCTCCGGGGCGTCCAGACGATCCGCCAACTCCTGCCCTCCGAGGCCCTGTCGGCCGGTTCCGCGACCACAGGCTCCTGGGAACTGCCGTGCGTCGAGATCACCGACGTACCGGACCGGCCGTGGCGCGGAGCGATGCTGGACGTGGCGCGGCGCTTCCAGCCGGTCGGCTATCTGCGCCGGTACGTGGACCTGCTGGCGTTGCACAAGCTGAACGTCCTGCACCTCCACCTCACCGACGACCAGGGCTGGCGGATGCCGGTCGACGCCTACCCGCGGCTGATCTCGGTCGGCTCCCGGCGGGCCCGGTCGCAGAAGGGCCCGACCGGACCGGACGGGGCCCACTTCGACGCGGTGCCGCACGAGGGGGCGTACACCAAGGCGGAGTTGCGGGGCCTCGTGCGGTACGCGGCGGAGCGCGGAGTCACCGTCGTGCCGGAGATCGAGATGCCCGGCCATGTGCGGGCGGCGCTCGCCGCCTACCCGCAGCTGGGCAACCACCCCGGGCGCGAGCTGGACGTGTGGACCCGCTGGGGGGTGTGCGACACGATCCTCGGTGTGCACGAGGGGGTCTTCGACTTCTGCCGGGCCGTGCTGGAGGAGGTGATGGACGTCTTCCCGTCGCCGTACATCCACATCGGGGGCGAGGAGTGCCCCACCACCGAGTGGGAGGAGAGCCCTGCCGCAAGGGATCGCGCGGCGACGCTGGGGCTCGCGGACCCGGCCGCGCTGCACGGCTGGTTCATGGGCCGGGTCGGGGCGTTCCTGGTGGAGCGCGGCCGGATTCCGCTCGGCTGGGTCGAGAACGGCTCCGAACTCCCACCGGAATTCACGGTGATGACCTGGCGTGACTCCTCGCACGCCCGGGCCGCCGCACACCGGGGCCATCAGGTGATCGCCGCGCACCACCGGGCCACCTACCTCGACTACGCCCAGTCCGGCGACCCGTCCGAGCCGGTCGCCCAGCCCGGGGCGCCGGTCCCCCTGCACACGGTCCACCGCTACGAACCGGCGCCGCTCGACTGGCCGGAGGCGGACCGGACGCGGGTGCTCGGGACCCAGGCCCAGGTGTGGACCGAGTACGCCCGCACCCCCGAGGAGATCGAGTACCTCAGCTACCCACGGCTCTGCGCGCTGGCCGACCGTTCCTGGTCCGGCGGGCGCGGCGACTGGCCGGGGTTCGTCGAGCGGCTGCGTCACCACACCGCCCGGCTGGACGCCCTGGGCGTCCCCTACCGCCCACTGGACGCGCGGTCGCTCGCGACCGAGGACGCACCGGCGTCCGCATCCGCGTCCCCGTCCGCAGGAACAGCGCGACTCCACCCGTAACCCGTCCCCCACCACCGTTCCGGAGAGGAACACGCCTGTGAACACATCATCGAGCAGTCCCCGCCGAGGCAGGCTGCGCACCGCCGCCGCCTCGGCCGCCGCCGTGGCGCTGGCCGCCACCGGCCTGGCCGCGTGGCCGTCCTCGGCGTCCGCCGCGGCGGACGGGATCGTCGTCCAGTACCGTACGAGCGCGTCCGGCGCGAGCGCCGACCAGAGCGAGCCGTGGCTGAAGGTCCGTAACACCGGCTCCGCCTCCGTACCGCTGAGCAGCGTCAAGGTGCGCTACTACTTCAAGGCCGACTCGGCGTCCGCCGCCTACCGGTTCGCCTGTTCCTGGGCGGTGAAGGGGTGCGCGAACATCACCGGTACGTTCGGGACGCTCGCCGGCCCGACCGCCACGGCCGACCGGTACCTGGAGATCGGCTTCACGGCCGGGTCCGGTTCGCTGGCGCCGGGAGCGGACACCGGGGACATGCAGCTCCGCTTCCACCAGAGCTCCTGGGCCCCGCTCGTCCAGTCCGACGACTACTCCTTCGGCGCGGACAGGACGGCGTACGGCGACTGGTCCAAGGTGACCGCTCATATCGCCGGGGCGACCGTGTGGGGCGAGGCTCCCGGGGGCAACGGCCCGACCGACCCGCCGGACCCGACGGACCCGCCCACCGACCCGCCGGGGGACGCGCCGACGCTGTTCGACGACTTCGACTACAGCTCCCACACCGACCCGGAGATCAACGCGAACGGCTGGAGCGTACGGTCCAACTCCGGCGGTCCGGGGGTGCCGGGGGCGACCTGGGCGGCCGAGAACGTCACTTTCGCCGACCAGGCCGGAAACTCCGTGATGAACCTGGAGACCTCGACGGCCGGCACGGGGGCCTCGACCAAGCACACCGAGATCCTGACCAAGTCGATGAAGTTCAAGAACGGGACGTACGCGTCCCGGGTGAAGTTCAGCGACGCGCCGCGCTCCGGCCCGGACGGCGACCGGATCGTGCAGACGTTCTTCACGATCAACGATCTGAAGGCGCCGATGGCGGACGACTACGCGGAGTACGACTTCGAGTATCTGCCCAACGGCGGCTGGGGCGAGCCCGCGAACATCCTCTACACGACGTCGTGGGAGACCTACCGGCCCGACCCGTGGGAGGCGGTCAACGCGCACAGCGAGGTCCGGCAGTCGTACGCGGGCTGGCACGACCTGGTGGTGACGATCGACGACCACCAGATCACGTACTACGTCGACGGTCAGCACTTCGGGACGCACGGAGCGGCCTACCTGCCCGAGCGACCGATGTCGATCAACTTCAACCAGTGGCTGATCGACCTCCAGGGGCAGCCGAGCACCACGCCCCGCGCCTACGACCAGCAGGTGGACTACGTCCTGCATGTGAAGGACCAGATCCTCACCCCGGCACAGGTGAACGCGATGGTCGGGGCGTACCGCGGGGCGGGGACGAGCTTCGAGGACACGGTCCCGGCCGCGTAGCGGGGCCCACACGGTGTGAGAGCCGGGCGGGGCGGGGGCCGAGGGCGGCCCCCGCCCCGCTTTCGTATGCCCGGAGGCACCCGCGCCACCGATTCGTACGCCGCCGGCCGGGGCGAATTTTCCGGCACCCCTTGACAGCCCTGCCACCCTCCGGGCAATCTTCCGTTAAGCAGAAACTAACTTCCGCAATACGGAAGGAGCGCCGACATCCTCATGGGATACCCGGACCAGCGCTTCGATGTGAACCTTTCGATCCTCTTCACGGAACTCCCGCTCCTGGAGCGTCCCGCGGCAGCCGCCGCGGCGGGCTTCACGGCGGTCGAGCTGTGGTGGCCCTGGATCGAGACCCCCACCCCTCCGCAGGCGGAGCTCGACGCCCTCAAGAAGGCGCTCGACGACGCGGGCACCCAGCTGGTGGGGCTGAACTTCTACGCCGGACAGCTGCCCGGCCCCGACCGCGGCGCGCTCTCCGTGCCCGGCACGGAGTCGGACCGCTTCCGGGCCAACATCGAGGTGGCGGCCGACTTCGCCGCCTCGGTCGGCTGCACGGCGCTCAACGCGCTGTACGGCAACCGCGTCGAGGGCGCGGACCCGGTGGTGCAGGACACGCTCGCCCTGGAGAACCTGGTGTCGGCCGCCCGCGCGGCGGACCGGGTCGGGGCGATCCTCCTCGTCGAGACCCTCAACAAGCCGGAGTCGCCGCTCTATCCGCTGGTCAGCGCACCGGCCGCGATCGAGGTCGTCGACAAGGTCAACGCGGCGACGGGCCTCGGGAACGCCAAGTTCCTGCTGGACCTCTACCACCTCTCGATGAACGGCGAGGACCTGAGCCAGGTCATCAAGGCGTACGCCGCGAAGACCGGCCACGTCCAGATCGCCGACAACCCGGGACGCGGCGCGCCGGGCACCGGCTCGCTCCCGCTGGAGCGGCTCCTCGACGAGCTGAAGGACGCCGGCTACGCGGGCTGGGTCGGCCTGGAGTACAAGCCGGGCGACCGGCCGAGCGCGGAGTCCTTCGACTGGCTCCCGGCGTCGGCCCGCGCGGCCCGCTGACCGGCCCCCTCGCTGCGGACGGGCCGGGGCGGCCTCGGTGTCGCACCCAACCCCCTTACGTACACACGTTTTTCAGGAAGGCACCCTCATGAGCAACAACCTCCCCAAGGTTGCGTGGATCGGCCTCGGCATCATGGGATCCCCCATGTCCGAGAACCTGGTCAAGGCCGGTTACGAGGTCACCGGATACACCCTGGAGCAGGACAAGGTCGACCGGCTGGTCGCGGCCGGCGGCAAGGGCGCCTCCTCGATCGCGGACGCGGTCGGGGACGCGGACGTCGTCATCACGATGGTGCCCGCCTCCCCGCAGGTCGAGGCCATCGCCTACGGTCCCGACGGCATCCTGGAGAACGCCAAGCGCGGCGCGCTGCTGGTGGACATGTCCTCCATCACCCCGCAGACCTCCGTGGACCTCGCCAAGAACGCGGCCGAGAAGGGCATCCGGGTCCTGGACGCGCCGGTCTCCGGCGGCGAGGCCGGCGCCATCGAGGCGGTCCTCTCCATCATGGTCGGCGGCGAGCAGGCGGACTTCGACGCCGCGAAGCCGTTGCTGGAGGCGCTCGGCAAGACCATCGTGCTCTGTGGCCCGCACGGCTCCGGCCAGACGGTGAAGGCGGCCAACCAGCTGATCGTCGCGGTCAACATCCAGGCCTGCGCCGAGGCCGTGGTCTTCCTGGAGAAGTCCGGGGTCGACCTCGCCGCCGCACTCGACGTCCTGAACGGCGGCCTGGCCGGCTCGACCGTGCTGACCCGCAAGAAGGACAACTTCCTGAAGCGGGACTTCGACCCCGGCTTCCGGATCGACCTGCACCACAAGGACATGGGCATCGTCACGGACGCCGCCCGCAACGTCGGCGCGGCCCTGCCCGTCGGCGGCGTGGTCGCCCAGCTGGTCGCCTCGCTGCGCGCCCAGGGCGACGGCGGCCTGGACCACTCGGCGCTGCTGCGCTCGGTCGAGCGGCTGTCCGGCTCCCAGGTCTGACCACCTCGCTCCGCAAGGAGCCCCTGATCTCCGGGCCGCGGTGGCGCTGACACCTGTCCTGTCGCGCCCAGGCGCTGCCGCGGCCCGGAACCACATACTTCGATTTCAACAAACTGTTGACGTTGCTCCGCGGCGAATCTACGCTCCTCAAGCCGTCAGCAGCTCGTACGAAAGGTCATCCCGCCACATGGCTAAGCGTGTGCTCACGACCGAGTCAGGCGCCCCGGTCGCCGACAACCAGAACTCCGCCACCGCCGGTGTCGGTGGACCGATCCTCCTCCAGGACCAGCACCTCCTGGAGAAGCTCGCCCGCTTCAACCGTGAGCGCATCCCGGAGCGCGTGGTGCACGCCCGCGGTTCCGGCGCGTACGGCTACTTCGAGGTCACCGACGACGTCACGGGCTTCACCCGCGCCGACTTCCTCTCCGAGGTGGGCAGGCGCACCGAGACGTTCATCCGCTTCTCGACCGTCGCCGACTCGCTCGGTGGGGCGGACGCGGTCCGCGACCCGCGCGGCTTCGCCCTCAAGTTCTATACGGACGAGGGCAATTACGACCTGGTCGGGAACAACACCCCGGTGTTCTTCATCAAGGACCCGATCAAGTTCCCCGACTTCATCCACTCGCAGAAACGCGACCCGTTCACGGGCAAGCAGGAGCCGGACAACGTCTGGGACTTCTGGGCCCACGCCCCCGAGGCGACGCACCAGATCACCTGGCTGATGGGCGACCGCGGTATCCCCGCCTCGTACCGTCACATGAACGGCTACGGCTCGCACACCTACCAGTGGACGAACGCCGCGGGCGAGGCCTTCTTCGTCAAGTACCACTTCAAGACGAACCAGGGCGTGCGGTCCCTCTCCGCCGACCAGGCCGCCGAGCTCGTCGGCAAGGACGCCAACTCGCACCAGACGGACCTGCTCCAGGCCATCGAGCGCGGCGTCAACCCCTCCTGGACCCTGCACGTCCAGGTGATGCCGGCCGCCGACGCCGCCGACTACCGGTTCAACCCGTTCGACCTCACCAAGGTGTGGCCGCACAGCGACTACCCGCTCCAGCGGGTCGGCCGCCTGGTCCTGGACCGCAACCCGGACAACGTCTTCGCCGAGGTCGAGCAGGCCGCGTTCTCCCCGAACAACTTCGTACCCGGCATCGGCCCGTCCCCGGACAAGATGCTCCAGGGCCGGCTGTTCGCCTACGCGGACGCGCACCGCTACCGCCTGGGCGTCAACCACACCCAGCTTCCGGTGAACGCCCCGAGGACCGCCGTCGTCGACAACTACGGCCGCGACGGCGTCCACGCCACCCGCAACGGCTCGCGCCACGACAAGAACTACGAGCCCAACTCGTACGCCGGTCCGGCCCAGACCGACGCGGCGCTCGCCGCCCCGCTGGCGGTCCACGGCTGGACGGGCACGCACGAGGCGCCCGCCCACGCCAAGGACGACGACTTCTTCCAGGCGGGCGAACTCTTCCGGCTCATGTCGGAGGACGAGAAGGGCCGCCTGGTCGCGAACATCGCCGGAGGCCTCTCGCAGGTCACCCGCGACGACGTGATCGAGAAGAACCTCGCCCACTTCCACGCCGCCGACGCCGACTACGGCAAGCGCGTCGAGAAGGCCGTCCGCGCCCTGCGCGAGGACTAGGTCCTCGCGTTCGGGTCCGAACGAGAGGACCTGAGCCTCTCCCTGGACCCTGCCCGTACCGCGCACCCGGATGAGGGGTGCCGCGCGGCACGGGCAGGACGACGAGGCCGCGGCGGTCGAGCGATGCCAGTGCGGTGGTGAAGGACCCGGGGACCGTCTCCTGACCTGAAGGAGACGCCCTCCCCCGGGCCGATCGCCGCCGCCGCGGTCCCTGTCACCCGGCGACACCTCTGTCGCTCCCTGAACGAGGGCGCGGAGTACGGATACGGTCCCGTACTCCGCGCCCTTTCGCGTGGGCGGGCACGGTTCCGGCCCCGCACCTCCCGGCCCGTCCGGCGCTTGAGGACGGAACCCGTCGCCCGAGCGGGCCCGCACCTTCCAGCCCGTCCCGCGATCGAGGACGGAACCGTGGCTCCGGAGCAGATCGTTCCCTGCGTGAGGGACGCCCCCTGCCTCCTGCCTGCGCAGTTCGGCCCCTCCTGCGCGAGGCTTCCGTCCTCAAACGCCGGACGGGCTGGAACGGTGCGGCCCGCGCGCAGCGACACAGGCCCCCGCCCCGGAAAGGAATCCGGGGCGGGGGCCTGTGTCTGCGGCGCGTGGGTCAGGACACCGTAAGGGGTCGGATCGCGGTGGGCGCGTGGGACGGGTCCGTGGCGATGTCCTCGAACTCGTTGACCGACGCGATGTCACTGCCGCTCATCGCGATGTTCGTGACCCGCTCCAGAATCGCCTCGACGACCACCGGCACCCGGAACTCCGCGGCGAGCTTCTTCGCCTCCTCGAAGGCCGGCAGCAGCTGGTCCGGCTCGGTGACCCGGATCGCCTTGCAGCCGAGCCCCTCGACGACCTTGACGTGGTCCACGCCGTAGACGCCCAGCTCCGGGGAGTTGAGGTTCTCGAACTCCAGGTTCACCTGGAAGTCGATGTCGAAGTTGCGCTGCGCCTGGCGGATGAGCCCCAGGTAGGAGTTGTTCACCAGGACGTGGACGTACGGGATGCGGTGCTGCGCGCCGACGGCCAGCTCCTCCAGCATGAACTGGAAGTCGTAGTCGCCGGAGAGCGCGACGACCGTGCCCTCCGGGTCCGCGGTGGCGACGCCCAGCGCGGCCGGGATCGTCCAGCCGAGGGGGCCCGCCTGGCCGCAGTTGATCCAGTGGCGCGGCTTGTAGACGTGCAGCATCTGCGCGCCGGCGATCTGGGAGAGCCCGATCGTCGTGACGTATCGGGTCTCGGGGCCGAACGCCCGGTTCATCTCCTCGTACACGCGCTGCGGCTTGAGCGGCACGTTGTCGAAGTGGGTCCGGCGCTGCAGGGTCGCCTTGCGCTCCTGCGTGGACGCGGCCCAGGCCGAGCGGTCCTTCAGCTCGCCCGCGGCCTTCAGCCCGCGCGCCACCTCGACGAAGAGCTCCAGCGCGGCCTTGGCGTCGGAGGCGATGCCGAGGTCCGGGGCGAAGATCTTGCCGAGCTGGGTGGGCTCGATGTCCACGTGGACGAAGGTGCGGCCCTGCGTGTAGACGTCCAGCTTGCCGGTGTGGCGGTTGGCCCAGCGGTTGCCGATGCCGAGGACGAAGTCGGACTCCAGGAAGTTCGCGTTGCCGTAGCGGTGCGAGGTCTGGAGGCCCACCATGCCGGCGTTCAGCTCGTGGTCGTCGGGGAGGATGCCCCAGCCCATCAGGGTCGGGACGACCGGGACGCCGGTCAGCTCGGCGAACTCCACCAGGAGTTCGGAGGCGTCGGCGTTGATGATGCCGCCGCCCGCGACGAGCACCGGGCGCTCCGACGCGTTCAGCATCTGGATCGCTCGCTCGATCTGCTTGCGGGAGGCCGCGGGCTTGTGCACCGGGAGGGGCTCGTACAGCTCGGGGTCGAACTCGATCTCGGTGAGCTGGACGTCGATCGGCAGGTCGATGAGGACCGGGCCCGGCCGGCCGGTGCGCATCAGGTGGAATGCCTGCTGGAAGACGCCGGGAACCTGCGCGGCCTCCAGGACGGTCGTCGCCGCCTTGGTGACCGGCTTGGCGATCGACGCGATGTCGACGGCCTGGAAGTCCTCCTTGTGCAGGACGGCGGTCGGAGCCTGGCCGGTGATGCACAGGATCGGGATGGAGTCGGCGATGGCGGAGTACAGACCGGTGATCATGTCGGTGCCCGCCGGGCCCGACGTGCCGATGCAGACGCCGATATTGCCGGCCTTGGCCCGGGTGTAGCCCTCGGCCATGTGGGAGGCGCCCTCGACGTGCCGGGCCAGCGTGTGCTGCACCCCACCGGAGGCCTTGAGGGCCGCGTAGAAGGGGTTGATCGCCGCACCCGGCACGCCGAACGCGTTGCTGACGCCTTCGCGCTTGAGGATCTCAACTGCCGCTCGGGCAGCGGTCATACGAGGCATTGAGTGCTCCTGCTCGGGATTGGTGGAGTCGGGCTCTGTCGCGCCACCTGAGAGCACCAATTCCGCATTACGGAAATTTAGTTCTGCTATACGGAAGCAATCTAAAACGTGGGGAGAGCCCCGTCAAGGGCACGGACGGCCGCCCGCCCCCATGAAGTCCGCCAACCCCCTCCCCAGAGCCTCGCTCCTGGTGGACGATGGTGTGACGAGGGAGGCACGGAGCGCAGTCGGTCGCGCCGTCCGTGCCGGAGGGAGAAGATCGTGGAGTCCGTGCCGGTTCGGTGCCCTGTCTGCAGCCGGGGCCACGCCTACAGCACACCGGCCTACCCCTGCCCGTGCGGGACGCCCACCGCCCCACCGCTGCTGCGGGACGCCCCGGCGGCCGTGGTCACCCACCGCAGCTGGAACGACGCGTGGGTCACCGTCCGTTGCACGTCCTGCGCCCGGGAGAACCAGTGGCCCCAGCCCGAGCTGTGCTGCCCGTGCGGGGCCGTCCTGCGGATACCGGTGCGCCCGGTGGCCGCCCCTCCGGCCCCGGCCGCGCCCCTCTCCCCCGCCCACATCCCACTGCCGCGGACCGCCGCGCAACCGCGCCCGGCCTTCCGGCCGATGACGATCCGCACGGGCCACGACGCGGTGAGCGCGGCCGGCCTCTATCTGACCTGGCTGGGCTTCCGCGATGTCGGCCGGCCCGGGGCGGGCCCGGCCGCCGGGATCGACCTGCGGGCCGACGGGCTGATCGCGCGGGTCGACTCCACCACACGGCCGACGTCGCCGCGCGCGGTCGAGACCCTCTGGCTCAACGCGCTGGGCGCATCGGCGACCGGGGTGTTCTTCTCCCTCGCGGGATACGCGGCCGAAGCCCGGGCCCGGGCGGACGGCATCGGACTCCCGCTCTTCGTCATGGATCTCACCGGGACCCCGCAGCCGGTGAACAGCCCTGCGGACGAGCTGGTGAGCACGGGCGCCTGAACAGTGCCGAAGACGGGGGCGACTCCGGAAGGTGCGGGCTCCGGGCAGCGCGTCCCCCGGGGGCCTTCGGCCGGACATCCTGATCCGGCCACCGCGTACCGGTCCGACGCCCGGCGCGGCACACTGAGTACATGCGTATCCGCTCCGCCAGACGCTCGGATCTCCCGCTTCTCCAGGACATCGAGCGCGCCGCAGGGGAACCGTTCCGGGCCCTGGGCATGGCCTTCGTGGCCGACGACGATCCGCCCCCGCTCGACCTGCTGGAGAGCTACCGGCTGGCAGGCCGCTGCTGGGTGGCGTCCGACCCCCTCTCCGCCACCGGTGACCGGCCGCTCGGCTATGTGCTCGCCGACCCCGTCGACGACGCCCTGCACATCGAGCAGGTCTCGGTCGACCCCGCCGCCGCCCGCCGGGGCATCGGCCGGGGCCTGATCGCCCACCTCGCCGATCTGGCCGTGCCCCGGGGCATGGCGGCACTCACCCTGACCACCTTCACCGAGGTGCCGTGGAACGCCCCGTACTACGCCCGTATCGGCTTCCGGATCCTGACCGAGCGCGAACTCACCGAAGGGCTGCGCGCGATCCGGGCCGAGGAGGCCCAGCACGGCCTCGACCGCTGGCCCCGGGTCTGCATGCGGCGCGAACTGACGTCCGCCGTTCAGCCGTCGGGTGCTCCGGGGGCCACGAAGGTTCCGCGCGTCCCGGAAGCTTCGGCGCCCCAGGACGCTTCGGAAGCCGTGGCTGTCAGTGGCAGCCCGTAAGCTGTGCGCATGGCTTTACTCCCGGACAGCTCCTTCCCCGCAGACCGCCCCGCGCCCGCCGCCGAGCAGGCCAACGAGGCCATCCGCGCCCTCGTCGACGCCTCCGGACAGGACTGGTCCGACGTGGAGGCGGCTACGTACGAGGTGCTGCTCATCGAGTGGGCGGCGGCGACCCGGGGCGACCCCGACATCATCGAAGCCGCCTGACCCACCCCCGCCCGCCCCCGCCCCTCCCGCTCAGTCCGCGTACGCCTCGCGCAGTTCGATCTTGCGGACCTTCCCGCTCACCGTCATCGGGAAGGTCTCCAGGATCCGCAGCCTGCGCGGGATCTTGTAGTGCGCGAGCCGCTCCCGGCAGTACGCGGCGATCTCCTCCAGGGTGGGCGGGTCGGCGGGGTTCCGGGGGATGACGCAGGCCAGGATCTCCTCCCCGTAGCGCTCGTCCGGCACCCCGACCACCTGGACGTCGGCGACCTTCGGATGGCCGTACAGGAACTCCTCGATCTCCCGTGGGTACACGTTCTCGCCGCCCCGGATGATCATGTCCTTGATCCGGCCGACGACCTGGACGTATCCGTCCTCGCGCATCACCGCGAGGTCCCCCGTGCGCATCCACCGCCCGGCGTCGACGACTTCGGCGGTGCGATCGGGCTGGTCCCAGTAGCCGAGCATCACGCTGTAGCCGCGGGTGCGCAGCTCGCCGGCGCTGCCGCGCGGCAGTGTGACGCCGGTGACCGGGTCGACGACCTTGACCTCGATGTGCGGCAGCGCGCGGCCCACCGTGCCGGTGCGGCGATCCAGGTCGTCGTCGCGGCGGGTCTGGGTGGAGACCGGGGACGTCTCCGTCATCCCGTAGCAGATGGACACCTCGGCCATGTGCATCTCGGCGACGACCCGCTTCATCACCTCGGCCGGGCAGGGGGAGCCGGCCATGATCCCGGTGCGCAGCGAGGAGAGGTCGTACGCGGCGAACTCCGGCAGATCCAGCTCGGCGATGAACATGGTGGGAACGCCGTACAGCGAGGTGCAGCGCTCCTGCTGAACGGCGGCCAGCACGGCGGCGGGCTCGAAGGACGGGCCCGGAATCACGATGCAGGCGCCGTGCGAGGTGCCGGCGAGGTTGCCCATCACCATGCCGAAGCAGTGGTAGAAGGGCACCGGCAGACAGATCCGGTCCTCCTGGGTGTACGCGATCGTCTCCCCGACGAAATACCCGTTGTTGAGGATGTTGTGGTGGGAGAGCGTCGCCCCTTTGGGGAAGCCCGTGGTGCCCGAGGTGTACTGGATGTTGATCGGGTCGTCGCAGGACAGTTCCGCCTCGCGGGCGGCCAGTTGCTCCCGGGTGACGGCGGGCGCTGCGGCGGTCAGCTCGTCCCAGGACGGGTCGCCGATGTAGTGGACGGCGCGCAGGCCGGGGCAGTCGGCGCGGACCTGCTCGACGAGGGCGCGGTAGTCGCTGGAGCGGTGGGAGAGGGAGGCGACGAGCAGCGAGATGCCGGCCTGCTTGAGGACGAACTCCACCTCATGGGCGCGGTAGGCGGGGTTGATGGTGACCATGACGGCCCCGATCCGGGCGGTGGCGTACTGGACGAGCACCCACTCGGGGCAGTTGACCGCCCAGATACCGACCCGGTCGCCCTTGGCCACCCCCGAGGCCATCAGGGCGCGCGCCAACGCGTCGACGTCCGCGGCGAATTCGGTGTACGTCCAGCGTCGGCCCGAGGCCATGTCGACCAGGGCCTCGCGGTCGCCGTGCGCCGCGACGGTCCGGTCGAGGTTGCGGCCGATGGTGTCGCCGAGCAGCGCGGTGTCGCCGACGCCGTGCGCGTAGGACAGGCTGCTCACGTGAGGTCCCCCTCGTCGAACTCGGCGCCGGAGCCCAGGGCGGTGCGTTCACGCAGCTCGATGCGGCGGATCTTGCCCGACACGGTCTTGGGCAGGTCCGCGAACTCCAGCCTGCGGATGCGTTTGTACGGGGCGAGGACCGCCCGGGAGTGCTCGAAGAGGACTTTCGCGGTGTCCGGCCCCGGCTCCCAGCCCTCCGCGAGCACGACGTACGCCTTCGGGACGGCGAGGCGCAACGGATCGGGGGCGGGCACGACGGCGGCCTCGGCGACCGCCTCGTGCTCCAGCAGGGCGCTCTCCAGCTCGAACGGCGAGATCTTGTAGTCGGATGCCTTGAACACGTCGTCGGCGCGGCCCACATAGGTGATGTAGCCGTCCGCGTCGCGTGCGCCGATGTCCCCGGTGCGGTAGTAGCCGCCCGCCATCGCCTCGGCGGTGCGGTCGGGGTCGCCGTGGTAGCCGGTCATCAGGCCGACGGGGCGGTCGGCCAGATCGAGGGAGATCTCACCCTCGGCCGCCCCGGGCCGGCCGGTGACCGGATCGAGCAGTTCGACGGTGAAGCCGGGGCTCGGGCGGCCCATGGAGCCGGTCTTGAGGAGCTGGCCGGGGGTGTTGGCGACCTGGACGGCGGTCTCCGTCTGGCCGAACCCGTCCCGGATGGTCACGCCCCACTCCCGCCGGACCGTCTCGATGACCTCCGGGTTCAGCGGCTCACCGGCCGCGACGACCTCGCGCGGCGGGACCTTCAACTGGCTCAGGTCGGCCTGGATGAGCATGCGCCAGACGGTGGGCGGGGCGCAGAAGCTCGTGATGCCCGAGCGGTCCATCTCGGCCATCAGCCGGCCCGCGTCGAAGCGGGTGTAGTTGAAGATGAAGACGGTGGCCTCGGCGGTCCACGGGGCGAAGAGGTTGGACCAGGCGTGCTTGGCCCAGCCGGGCGAGGAGATGTTCAGGTGGACGTCGCCCGGCCTGAGCCCGATCCAGTACATCGTCGACAGGTGGCCCACGGGGTACGACACATGGGTGTGCTCGACCAGCTTGGGGCTGGCGGTGGTGCCGGAGGTGAAGTAGAGCATCAGCGGCTCGTCCGCGTCCGTCTCCCGGCCGGGTGTGAACGCGGCGGACGCCTCGGCCACACCCGCGTACGGCAGCCAGCCCGCCACCTCCTCACCCACCGCGATCCGGGTGTAGTCCCCGGGGACCTCGTCGAACTTCGTGGTGTCCGCGTCGCGCACCAGCACATGGCGCACCCGGCCGCGCTCCACCCGGTCGCGCAGGTCGGCGGGGCCGAGGAGCGGGGTGGCGGGGATGACGACGGCGCGCAGCTTCATCGCGGCGAGGGCGGTCTCCCACAGCTCGACCTGGTTGCCGAGCATGACGAGGAGGCGGTCGCCCTCCCGTACGCCCTGTTCCTTCAGCCAGTTGGCGGCGCGGTCGGAGCGTTCGGACATCGCCGCGAAGGACACCTCGGTGCGCCGGCCGTCCTCCTCCACGATGTGCAGGGCGGTGCGGTCGTTGTTCTCGGCGATGACGTCGAACCAGTCCAGGGCCCAGTTGAAGTGCTCGGCCCGGGGCCAGCGGAAGCCCGCGTAGGCCCGCTCGTAGTCCTCGCGATGCTCCAGCAGGAAGTCCCGGGCGGCCCGGAACGTCTCGGTAGCGCTGGTTGCCGACATGTGCCCTCCTCGATACGGACCGGTCGCCTAACATCATGTAAACAGTGACCCAGGTCTCACCACCCCCGGACGGGGGTGGTCCGCTCCCCCGCCCGGGGGACGGCACGGGCCGGGCGGAAGGGCGTCGGAGTGCCGGAACCGGTCGATGCGGTCGAGATGCAGACAGCGCTGTTGAGGCTGCGCCGCACGAGCGGGCTTCCCGTGGTCTTCGGCGGCCTGCTGTCCGACGCGCGCCATGCGCGGATCGCCGAGCTGAACGGGGCGCACACCAGTGCGCTGCGGGGCCTTGTCATCTCCGCCGGGAGCGGCCTGGGCGGCAAGGCCATCGCGCTGTCCCGGCCCTGTGCGGTGACGGACTACGCCTCGTCCCGCCACATCAGCCATGAGTACGACGCGGCGGTGGCGGCGGAGGGGCTGCGCTCGGTCGTCGCGGTTCCCGTCGTCGTACGGCGTGCGGTGCGGGGTGTGCTGTACGGGGCGCTGCGTACGCCGGTCACGCTGGGCGACCGGACGTTCGACGCGGTGGTGGCGGCGGCCCGTGACGTGGAGCAGTCGCTCGCGGTACGGGACGAGGTACGGCGGTTGCTGGCCGCCGGCCGGGAGCAGGTGACCGATCCGGACGCGGCGCCCGGTGCCTGGGAGGACGTGCGCGAGGCCCACCGCGAACTGCGCGCGCTGGTCCCGAGGGTCCTCGACCCGGCCCTGCGCGACGAACTCCTGGACGTCTGCGGGCGGCTGGCCTCGGCGGCGGGGGCCAAGGCGCCCGCCGCCCGGGAGGTCCGCCTCGCGCCGCGCGAGGTGGACGTGGTGGCGTGTGTGGCGGCGGGCGCCACGAACGCGGCGGCGGCCGAGCGGCTGGGGCTGCGGCCGGAGACGGTGAAGGGGTATCTGCGGTCCGCGATGCGGAAGTTGGGGGCGCACACGAGGCTGGAGGCCGTGGTGGCGGCCCGCCGGGCGGGGCTGCTGCCCTGACCTGCGGGCCTCGGGGGGCCAGGGCCTCTCGTCCGGATCGGACCGGACCCCGCGAGCCGGGCATGATCCGGACGAGAGGCCCTCAGTCCCCGTAGTCCAGGAACGTGCCGAACCGGATGTGGTGGTCCGTCGCGTCCGTCATCACGGTCAGCATCCGCGCCGCCTCCTCGGTGATCTCAGCACGCTCGTCGCGGGCCAGGCTCCGGAGCGGCTGGACGGTCAGGATCGCGGTGCCGCCCTCCCGTTCCACGCGCCAGACCGCGTCGAAGAACCCGTCGATCAGCACGGACCCGTACGCCTGGTTGCCCACCCCGTTGCGCCCCTTGTTCACCGGGGCGATCACGCGGGTGCGGTCGGCGTGACCGAGGAGGAGATTGTCGAACTCGGGCAGGAAGCGCGGCGGGGCCGGGGTGCCGGGGTCGGGGCGCGGGGCGTCCGGGAGGTCGAAGAGCTCGACGCCCTTCTCGTCCCGGAAGGTGAGCAGCCGGGGCCTGAGCCGTTCGAAGACCTCCTTCGTGCGGGTGAGCCCCGCCCACGACTGGAAGTCCATCACCGAGGCGGGGCCGAACGCGCCGAGGTAGCGCAGCACGGTGGCGTCGGGTGCGGGGGCGGGTTCGGCGGGCCTTCCCAGCCAGTGCTCCACGGTGGTCAGGGCGACCTGTCCGCTGCGTCCCCACAGTCCACGCGGGGTGACCTGGACCAGGGGCAGCAGGCAGCGGGCGGCGGCGGTGAGCGCGCGGGGGTCGGCGTCCGGCCAGTGCGCGAGGAGTTCCTCCCGCAGTTCCCCGACCGGGCGGGGACGCTCCACGACCAACTCCTCGGCCACCGCCGCGAGCCGGTCCAGGTCCACGCCCTCCAGTCCGCGCCGGAAGTTCTTCAGTTCCCGCTCGCGCGCCGCCTGCACGAGGGGGCGCAGGGTGAGTGCGTCGTCCGCCGTGTGGGAGTGGAGGGTGGAGCGCAGGGTGACGATCCGGACCACCTCGCGGGACTCCATCAGGGCGGACAGCTCCGCGGGGTCGAAGTCCGCGAGCCGGGCGTACAGCTGGAAGTACGGCGGCTTGGTGTTCTGGGCCTGGAGCCCGAGGAGATGGGCGACCGCGTCCTTCGCGGACATCGCCGACCGGCGCAGCAGGAGCTGGCGGTCCAGGGTCGCCCGGTTCAGTGCGCGGGTGGAGAGGACGGTGGGGTGTGCGGCGGTGCGGTGCGTCTTCGCTGCCATGGTCCGCACGCTACCGGGGCTTGCGGACAGCCACGGTCCGCAAGCGGTGGCGGGCGCGTTACGCCCACCGGACCCGTGCGCCGGGCGGCGACGATGCGGGTGCCCGACAGCGAGGCGCATGACCCGTACGCGCCGACCAGAGGCACGCTCGTACCCCGTCTCCGCCCCGACACGCACAGGAGCGGCTCACGTGGTGCGCGCGAAGTCGCCGTGGACCTCGTACGTGCCGCTCGCCGCTGTCGCGGTGGCCCGGTACACGTCCGCGCCGGCGTCACGGCCGCCGGAGGCGTGGTCGTACTGTCCGGCGAAGACGTGCGTCCCGGCCGGCACCGTCCGTCCGGATCTGAGCGTCCAGCGGTAGACGAGCATGCCGTCGCGTTCGTGCACGGACAGGTCGAAGTCCGCCGTGGGCCGTGTCTCCCACCGTCCCGTGCTCCGCAACCGGTCCGTCCGGGCCACGAACAGTTCCACGGTGAGCGCGGTCAGGGGCTCCTGGGTCTTGAGCGTGACATTGCTCTGGGCCCAGTGGACGTTGTCGTCGGGGGCGACGGAACCGTCCGCCCACAACGGACCGTCCGTGGTGCGGCTCTGTCCCGGCAGCGGCGGCCGGCGGTCGTCGGTCGTAGGAGGAGTGGCCGCGGGGGTTTCCGGCAGCGCTCCGGTGGACACCTCCCGCGGGCCGGTCGCGTCCTCCGGTACGAGTGAGGTGACGGCGGCTCCGCCGATCGCGCACACCGCGGCGGCGGCGACCGCCGCGAGAGTCACGCGCGGCCAGGCCGGACGGTCGCGGCGGGCACGCGTGTTCCGGGGCTCCGCACCGGTCGCCGCGATGTCGCGCGCCCGCTCGACCCGGGCCAGCATGCGCGCCCGGTCGGGCCGATGTGACCGGGCGGCTTCTTCCAACTGCCTGCGCAGGTCGCTCATCGTCGTCCACTTCCCACGGTTTCGAGGCCGGTCGGGGCGCCCAGGAGACGTTCGAGTTCCGCCATGCCCTTGGAGGTCTGGCTCTTCACCGTGCCGACGGAGATGCCGAGCGCCAGAGCGGTGTCCTTCTCCGACAGGTCGAGCGCGTGCCGCAGCACGACGCACGCACGCTTGCGGAAGGGCAGCCTTCGCAGCGCCTGCCGCACGTCCAGCACCGCCGCCACGTCGGGGCCGTCCGTCCGTTCGGCGCGCCGGGACCAGAACAGCGCGATGCGCCGGCGCTCGCGCACGGCGCCGCGGACGCGGCTGCGCGCCAGGTTGGAGACGACGCCGCGGGCGTACGCCACCGGATGCTCGGCAGCGGACACCCGGTCCCAGCGGTCCCAGAGCGCGACGAACGCGTCGGCGGCCAGGTCGTCGGCCGCGTCCGCCTCGCCCGTGAGGAGGAAGGCCAGGCGGGACAGTTCGGCGTAATGGCGGTCGAAGAACTCGTGGAACTGCGCCGATGCGTCGTCGGCCATGCCAAGAACCCCTCCGTCGTGCGCGCCGATACGGACTGAACGCCGGATCCTATGTGCCGGTCCCGGGGCGGCCGGCCACCGGCCCCGGGACCCCGTCGTGCGACGGTTACGACATCTGGGCGCCGATGTCCGGTGTGCCGGTCGCCAGGAAGTCCGTTCTCGGCAGCGAACCGTCCGCGCGCCGGGGCCCGTACGCCGTGGCCGGATCGGTGCTGACCCGGCCCGCGACCGGTGCCCCGTTCGCGTCCCAGGTGTTGGCGGACGACACCACGCGTTTGCCGAGCTTCGCCGCGCCGGAGGTGTTGTCCAGAGCGTAGTTGCGGGAGAGGCGGGAGGGCGAGGAGGCGATGTAGAAGCCGGCGGCGTCGTTGGCGTAGGCGGTGTTGCGGTGCAGGCGTAGGGCTCCCGGGTTGCTGTTGTCCGTGAAGCCGTGCTTCTCGTTGTCCCAGGCGGCGTTGTCGGTGAGGACGTGCGCGGCGCTCGCGCCGCCGCCGCCGAGCTTGAAGCCGTTGCCGTTGCCCTCGAAGGCCGGGTCCTTCCAGCGGTTCACGCCGTTCCCGTACGCCCAGCTCCGCTCGATGCGGAGGGGGCTCGCCCACTGCCACAGGTCCACGCCGTCGTCGGCGTTGTTGTAGAGCCGTGCGCCGACGATGCGGTTTCCGGTGCCCGAGCCGAACTTGATCGCGAGGCCGTCGGCGTTCTGGCCGTGGTTCTTCGCGTCGTAGTTGTCGTACGAGTCGAGGTTCTCGACGAGGTTGTCCGTCGTGCCCTCGCCACGCAGCGTGAAGCCGGAGTCGCCGTTGCCGTGCGTGGTGAGGTTGCGGAAGATTCCGCCGACGGACGACGTGACGACGACGCCGTGCGCGCGGGAGTTGCGGAACGTCAGTCCGGACAGCGTCCAGTGGTCGCCGCCTATCGCGACCAGCCAGTCGCCCTCGGGCAGCGCGGAGCCGTCGACGACGGCCTTCTCCGCCCGGTACGCGGTGACGGTGATCCGGCTCCGCGCGGTGCCGTCCGCCTGGCTCTTGAGGCTCTTGGCCGGGCGGTACGTGCCGCCGCGCAGTTGGATGGTGGTGCCGGGGCCGGCCTGCGCGAACGCCTTCTCCAGCTCCGGGGTGGTGGAGACGACGACCGTCGTCGCGGCGCTCGCGTCGTCCGGAGTGGTGGTCAGCCAGACGCCGGCGAGGCCGGCGGTCACGGCGACGGCCACGGCGGCCTGGAGCGTACGCGTCCTGCGGTGTCGTCCTCTGCTGGTGCTCACGTGAGGTGGTTCCTTCGCTCGGTCGGCGGTCGGGAGTCGTCCGGTCCTGTGCGGCCGGACGACTCCTTGTCGCCGCCGGGGCTCAGAAGGTTGCCGCCGGGGGCGTGCCGTCGCCGAAGGGGCGGCCGCCGAGCTGTTCGCGGTGGTGCGGGGTGGTCCAGCCGGAGAGGTCGGGGCCGGCGGGGACGATGCCGGTGGGGTTGATGCCGGTGTGGACCTGGTAGTAGTGCCGCTTGATGTGGTCGAAGTCGACCGTGTCGCCGAAACCGGGCGTCCGGTAGAGGTCGCGGGCGTACGCCCACAGGACGGGGTCCTCGGTCAGCTTCGTACGGTTGCACTTGAAGTGACCGTGGTAGACGGCGTCGAAGCGGACCAGGGTGGTGAAGAGGCGGATGTCGGCCTCGGTGATGGTGTCGCCGACCAGGTAACGGCGGTCGGTGAGGCGGTCGGAGACCTGGTCGAGGCGGGCGAAGAGGGCGGTGTACGCCTCCTCGTACTCCTCCTGGGAACTGGCGAACCCCGCGCGGTACACGCCGTTGTTGACATCCCGGTAGATGCCCTCCATGACCTCGTCGATCTCGTCGCGCAGCGGTGCGGGGTAGAGGTCGGGGGCGCCGGGCCGGTGCAGCGCGGTCCATTCGGTGGCGAGGTCGAGCGTGATCCGCTGGTAGTCGTTGGTGACCAGCTTCCCGCTCGGTACGTCCACGATCGCGGGCACGCTGACACCGCCGGGATAGCCGTCCTCCCGGGCGTCGTAGGCCTCGCTGAGGTAGCGGATGCCGAGCACCGGGTCCTTGCCGCCGGGGTCGAGGGTGAAGCGCCAGCTGCGGTCGTCCTGGATCGGGTCGGCGACGGCGAGCGGGAGGGCGTCCTCCAGGCCGAGGAGCCGCCGGGAGACCAGGGCGCGGCTCGCCCAGGGACAGGCGCGGCTGACGACGAGCCGGTAGCGGCCCGGCTCCACGGGCCAGCCGTCGCGGCCGTCGGCGGTGATCCGGTCGGCGAAGTGGCTCTTGGACCGCTTGAACGGCTTGTGGCCGTAGGAGGTGTTGCCGTCGCTCCCGGCGCTGTCCGCTGTCGTGTCGTTCATACCGCGCTCCTCGATGCGTCGCTCGGTCTGCGTGCTGTACGTCGTCTGCCCCGCCGGTCGGCTCCGACGTCGGCCAGCGCCACGATCAGCGCGGCCAGCACGAAGGCGACGGACACGACGAGCCCGTGGTCGTAGGCGTCGGCCCAGCCGTCCGGGCCGACCTGGGCGAAGAAGACCGCGCCGACGGCGGCGATTCCGATCGCGGAGCCGACCCGCTGGCCGGTCTGGAGGGTGCCCCCGGCGCTTCCGGCCCGGTTCACCGGTACCTCCGCGAGGGTCAGGGTCTGGTTGGGGGCGATGACCAGGCCGCTGCCCAGGCCGGCGAGGAGCAGCGGGGCGGCCATCGCCCAGCCCGCGTCGGTGCCGGGGACCAGGTGGACGGCGAGGGCGGTGCCGGCGAGGCCCAGCGCGACCATGGCCAGACCCGCCACCACGAGGGGGCGGCCGAAGCGGCCGACGAGCCGGCCGCCGATGGACGCGGCGACGCCGGAGCCGAGGGCGAAGGGGGTGATGGCGAGTCCGGCCTGGAGGGCGGAG
The DNA here is from genome assembly GCF_002551245.1 of Streptomyces sp. rh34. Lineage (GTDB taxonomy): Bacteria > Actinomycetota > Actinomycetes > Streptomycetales > Streptomycetaceae > Streptomyces. The sequence goes on along the minus strand of NZ_NTGZ01000086.1, from coordinate 5,449 downwards.
TAGCCCTGGCCGGACTGGAGGTAGAGGGTCGTCACGAAGAAGATCGAGGTGAACCCGGCGAAGTAGAGCAGGATCAGCAGGCAGCCCAGCCAGTAGGAACGCAGCCGGAAGAGCGACAGTTCCAGGACCGGGTGGGTGGATCCGCCCGTGCACCGCGACTCCCAGGCCACGAACGCGGCGAGCAGGGCCCCGGCCAGGACGAGCAGCAGCCACTTGCCGTTGCCGGGCCACTGCTGGGCCTGGACGAACGGCAGCAGCAGCGCCAGCACCCCGGCCCCGAGCAGGGCGACGCCCACCGGGTCCAGGTCGCGTGGCCTCACCCGCCCGGCGGACGGGGTGTCCGGGAGCAGCCGGTGGGCGAGCAGGAGGCAGACGGCGCCGAGCGGGAGGTTGACGTAGAAGACCCAGCGCCAGCCGTGGTCCGGTCCGGCGGCCTGGATGAGCACGCCGCCGAGCAGCGGGCCCACGGCCGTGGAGATGCCGACGACGGTGCCGAACATGCCGAAGGCCCGGCCGCGCTCGCGCCCGGAGAACATCTGCTGGATCAGGGCGGAGATCTGCGGGGAGATCAGACCGCCCGCGATGCCCTGAGCCAGTCGGGCGATCACCAGCCACAGGCTGGACTGGGCGGCCCCGCAGGCGGCGGAGGCCAGGGTGAAGAGGGCGAGTCCCGCCATGAAGACCGCCCGGCGGCCCCGCGCGTCGCCCAGGCGTCCGGCGGGGATGAGGAAGAGCCCGAAGGCGAGGGCGTAGCCGGAGAGTACCCACTGGAGGTCGGACTCGGGGGTGTTCAGTCCCTCCCGGATCGAGGGGAGGGCCACGTTGACGATGGAGACGTCCAGCAGGGTCATGAAGCCCGCCACCAGGCAGACGGCCAGTGCCTGCCAACGCCGGGGGTCGGGGCCGCCGGGGGCGGCGTCGCGCCCGGCCGGCCCGGGATGCGCCGCGCTCTGAGCCATGGTTCGCACCTTAGGTCGCGTGGGGTGTTTCCTCATCCGGGACGCGTCCGCACCGGGGGCCCGGCTTCCGGATTCCGGGACGGACCCGGTGCGGCGTGTCCGCGCCCGGCGGGGGTACTCGTTCCCGCATGACTGTGGAGAAAACGAGCGTCCTCGTCCTTGACTGCGCCGAACCCAGGGAGCTGGCCGAGTTCTACGCCGGTCTGCTCGACGCGGAGATACGGATCGGTTCCGACCCCGATTTCGTCGAGATCGTCGGCAACGACGGCGTCCGGCTGGCGATCCGCCGCGACCACGGCTACGCCCCGCCGAGCTGGCCGCGCCCGGAGGACTCGCAGCAGGCGCATCTGCGGATCCTGGTCGGCCCCGAGAACATCGACGAGGCCGAGCGGGAGGCGATCGGACTGGGGGCCCGGCCCGTCGACACCGGCGACAGCAACAGCGGCCCCCGGGACGTGAGGGTGTACGGGGACCCGGCGGGCCACTCGTTCTCGCTGGCGGTCTACCCGCTGCCGCGGGGCTGAGCGACCCGGGAGGGCCGGGCGGCACCCACCGACATACCGGTGCACAAGGGCGGGAGCGTGGCGGGAGGGCCCCAACAGGCCCTTCCGCCACGCGTGTTCATAGGCAGGAAAGTTTCTCGTCGCTGTTGACGGCAATTGGAAGGAAGCTTTACTTTCAGTTCTGCCGACATGGCGTCTCCCACCCCCCTCCGAAGGGAGCACCACCATGCACCAGCGCACCACTCCCCCCACCGACTCCGCCCCCACGACAGGCCGCCGCAGAATGGCACGCAAGGCCCTGCTCGCCGCGTCCGCGCTCGGTGTCGTCACCGCACTGATGGCTCCCGTCCGGGCGGGAGCCGCACCGGCCCCCGTCTCCCCCACCGCCGCCACCCCGCTCGCCGCCAACGGTCAGCTCTCCGTCTGCGGCCGTCAGCTCTGCAACGACTCCGGCCAGGCGGTCGCCCTCAACGGGATGAGCACGCACGGCACCCAGTGGTACGCCCAGTGCGTCACGGACGGATCACTCAACGCCCTGGCCCAGGACTGGCGCGCCGACGTGCTGCGCGTCTCCACCTACGTACAGGAGGGCGGGTACGAGACCGACCCGGCCGGATTCACCGCCCGTGCGCAGAAGTTCATCGACGCGGCGCACGCACGCGGCATGTACGCGGTCATCGACTGGCACATGCTCTCCCCGGGCGACCCGAACGCGAACCTGTCGCGGGCGAAGACCTTCTTCACCGCGATGGCGAAGAAGTACAAGAACCACCCGGGTGTGCTCTACGAGATCGCCAACGAGCCCTCGGGAGTGAGCTGGTCGGGCATCAAGTCGTACGCCGAGCAGATCATCCCGGTGATCCGGGCCCAGGACCCCGACGCGGTGGTGCTGGTCGGGACGCGCGCCTGGTCCTCGTTCGGGGTGTCCGAGGGCTCCAACGAGTCGGAGGTCGTGAACAACCCCGTCCGCGCCTCCAACATCATGTACACCTTCCACTTCTACGCGGCCTCGCACCGCGAGGAGTACCTGAGCGCGCTCGACCGCGCATCGAACAAACTGCCCGTGTTCGTCACGGAGTTCGGCACGCAGAACTACTCGGGCGAGGGCGCCAACGACTTCACCATGTCGCAGCGCTACCTCGACCTCATGAAGCGCAAGAAGATCTCCTGGACCAACTGGAACTACTCCGACGACCACCGTTCCGGCGCCGTCTTCAAGACCGGCACCTGCGACGGGAGCACCTGGACGGGAACCGGGGTCCTGAAGGAGGCCGGGGTCTGGATCCGCGACCGCATCCGCCAGTGACCCCCACCGTCCCGGCCGCCGCCGATCGGACGGGACGGACGCCCTCATGACCCGCCCGGTGCGGTCCTCCCCCGGACCGCACCGGGCGCCGGTCCGTGGTGCTCACCCGGGATACGCCCGGAATTAACCTCCAACGCCTTGTCATGCCCGTTCTACGCGCATAGTTTTTGCCCCTACTACTCAGTTGGGGGCACCTCCCGTGCAGATACACAGATCCGGTTCCGTTCTGCTGACCGGCGCCGTCGCCGCCGCTCTCGCGGTGACCGCCCTGCCCGCCGCCCAGGCGGCCCCGTCCGCCACCGCCGTCATCTCCGAGGTGTACGGCGGCGGGGGCAACTCCGGCGCGACGCTGACCCGGGACTTCGTCGAGCTGGCCAACGCCGGCTCCGCGTCCTTCGAGGTCGGCGGCCTCAGCGTCCAGTACCTCCCGGGCAGCCCGTCGGCGGGCTCGCGGTGGCAGGTCTCCGCGCTGTCCGGGTCGATCGCGCCCGGCGGCCGCTACCTGGTCGCCCAGGCCGCGGGCACCGGCGGAACCGTCGCCCTGCCCACCGCCGACACCACCGGCACGGTCGCCATGGCGGCGGGGAGCGGCACCGTCGCCCTGGTCTCCGGGACGGCCCCGCTCACCTGCAAGTCGGCGGCGGACTGTGCGGCGGACACCCGGATCGTCGACCTGGTCGGCTACGGCTCCGCGGTCGTCCGGGAGGGCGGCGGCCCGGTCCCCGGCGCGTCGGCCACCGCGTCCGTCGCGCGGGCCGCCTCGCTCGCCGACACCGACGACAACGCCGCCGACCTCTCCGCGGGCGCCCCGACCCCGGTCAACGCCAAGGGCGAGACGTCCGGCGGCGGACAGGAACCCGAGGAGCCCGGCCCCACCGAGCCCGGCGACGTACGGATCCACGACATCCAGGGCACCACCCGGGTCTCCCCGCTCGGCGGCAAGGCGGTGACCGGTGTCCCGGGCGTCGTCACCGGCGTGCGGGCCGGTGGTTCGCGGGGCTTCTGGATCCAGGACACCGCCCCCGACGGCGACCCGCGCACCGGCGAGGGCCTGTTCGTCTACACCGGCTCCACCGCACCGGCCGTGAAGGTCGGCGACGCGGTCCTGGTCAGCGGCAAGGTCGCCGAGTACTCCCCAGGCACCGGCACCCAGTCCCTCACCCAGATCACCGCGCCCCGCACCACCGTCCTGTCCTCCGGCAACGCGCTGCCCGCCCCGGTCGTCCTCGACGCCCGTTCGGTGCCCGGTCGTTACGTGCCCTCGGCGGACGGCGGGGCGACCGACGCGCTGCCCCTGGACCCCTCCCGGTACGCCCTGGACCTGTACGAGGCTCTGGAGGGCTCCCGGGTCGAGATCGCCGACACCCGGGTGACCGGGGCGACGACCGCGTACGACGAGATCTGGGTGACCGTGAAGCCGGGGGAGAACCCGACCCGGCGCGGCGGCACGCTCTACGCCTCGTACGAGGACCAGAACACGGGCCGCCTCAAGGTGATGTCGCTGGACCCGGCGCGGCCGGTGCCGACGGCGAACGTCGGGGACGTGCTGAAGGGCCGCACCACCGGCGTGCTCGACTACGCGAGCTACGGCGGCTACAACGTGCAGGCCACCGAGCTCGGCACGCTGATCGACAACGGGCTGCGGCGCGAGGTGACCCGCAAGCAGAAGAAGAACGAACTGGCGGTCGCCACGTACAACGTGGAGAACCTCGACGCGGGCGACGACCAGACCAAGTTCGACACCCTGGCCGAGGGCGTCGCGGTCAACCTGTCCTCCCCCGACATCCTCTCGCTGGAGGAGATCCAGGACGACAACGGTGCGGTGAACGACGGCACGACGGGTTCCGAGGCGACGCTGAAGCGGTTCGCCGACGCGATCGTCGCGAAGGGCGGGCCGCGCTACGCCTGGCGCTACATCGCCCCCGAGAACAACAAGGACGGCGGTCAGCCCGGCGGCAACATCCGCAACGTCTTCCTCTACAACCCTGAGCGGGTGTCCTTCACCGGCCGTGCGGGCGGCGACGCCACCACGCCGGTGCGCGCCGTCGACACCTGGAAGGGCGTCGAGCTCTCCGCCTCCCCGGGCCGGATCAACCCGGCGAGCCCGGCGTGGGAGAACAGCCGCAAGCCGCTGGTGGGCGAGTTCGTCTTCCGGGGCAGGCCCGTCTTCGTCATCGGCAACCACTTCGCGTCCAAGGGCGGCGACCAGCCGCTGCACGGCCGCTACCAGGAACCGACGCGTTCCTCGGAGACCCAGCGGATCCAGCAGGCCGCCGAGGTCAACACCTTCGTCGCCTCACTGCTGAAGGCGGACAGGTCCGCGCGGGTCATCACGCTCGGGGACATCAACGACTTCGAGTTCTCCCCGACGATGAAGACGCTGACCAAGGACAGGGTGCTCAAGCCGCTGATCACGACGCTCCCCTCGTCGGAGCGGTACAGCTATGTCTTCGACGGCAACTCGCAGACGCTGGACCACATCCTGACGAGCCCCGGCATCCGGCGCCCCGACTACGACGTGGTGCACATCAACGCCGAGTTCGCCGACCAGGCGAGCGACCACGACCCGCAGGTGGTGCGGATCAAGGTCGGCGGCTTCGGGCACTGAGGGACCGAGGCACCCACCCGGCGGGGCGGACCGAGTCGGGTCCGCCCCGCCCGGGCCCCGCTCAGGTCCGCCC
>NZ_NTGZ01000085.1 GCF_002551245.1 Streptomyces sp. rh34 | reverse complement strand
CGCCGGGGGAGGGCTGCGGCGCCACCGGGGCGGACGCCCGGTGGGACGTCGGCGTCTGCAGCGGGAGGGGCTCCGGCCGGCCGCGCCAGGCGTCGGTGCGGAACCAGTCGGAGACCTGCTGCGCCGTGGGCCGCTCCTCCGGCTGCTTGGCCAGCAGTCCGAGGAGATACGAGTCGAAGGCGGCGGAGATCTCCACGCCTCGCTGCCGCAGCGGGACCGGCGGGGTGTCGACATGCTGGTACAGCGTCGCGGTCGCCGTGTCGGAGCGGAACGGCGGCTGCCCGAGCAGCAGTTGATAGACGACGCACCCCAGGGAGTACATGTCGGACGCGGAGTCGGCGGTACGTCCCAGCGCCCGCTCGGGGGCCAAGTAGAGGCTCGTGCCGACGATGTGACCGGCCGTCGTCAGCGCGGTCGAGGGATCGTCGACGAACTGGGCGATCCCGAAGTCGCCGATCTTCACCGAGCCGTCCGCGTCCAGCATCAGGTTGCCCGGCTTGATGTCACGGTGGACGATGCCCTGGCGGTGCGCGGCGGCCAGCCCGGCGGCCGCCTGGCCCGCGATCAGGGCGACCTGTTCGGGATGGACCCGCTCCTGGGCGGCCAGCAGGTCGCCGAGGCTCTGCCCCTCGACCAGCTCCATCACCAGGAAGAACCGGTCCTCCCAGGCCCCGAAGTCGAACACGGCCACCAGGTGCGGGTGGCTCAACCGGGCGGCGGTCTGCGCCTCCAGCCGGAAGCGGGCGGTCGCCGAGGCATCCGCCTGGTCCCCCAGCAGCAGCTTCACGGCCACGGCGCGCCCCAGCACCTCGTCCGTGGCGCGCCACACCTCGCCCATGCCGCCACGACCGATGGGGGATACCAATCGGTACCGACCAGCTACCAGCACCTGTACACCTATCTCGAATGGTGGCCCGCTCCGGCTGCCGGCCCCCGTGATTCCGGTCTCCGGCGGAGCCCTGGGCGGAGCGGCGAACGACATGATCAGGATATCGGTCCGGCGGAGCTCCGATGCCCTGACGACCTTTTCACCGGGCTTCGCTGACGGTCCGGCACTTCTCCTCGCCCGGCTCGGCGCAGGGAGCGCTCGCCGGACCCCGGGTCAGCCGATCAGCCGGCGGTACGCGGCATCGGCCGTGAACCCGGACTGCCCGCCCGCGAACAGCAGGTCGGCGGCCTCGAACGCCGGGTCGGACGCGGTCTCCGATACGTAGGGGACGGCGAAGCACCGCATGCCCGCCGCGTGCGCGGCCGCCGCTCCGGGCGGGGCGTCCTCCAGCACCACGCAGTCCTCCGGCTCCGCCCCCATCCGCCGGGCCGTCTCCAGGAACACGTCCGGCTCCGGCTTGCCGTGCGCGACCTCCTCGGCGGAGACGTACAGCGGGATGTACGCGTCGAGCCCGGTGACCGCGAGGACCGCCCCGATCGCGGCCCGGGACGAACCGGAGGCCACCGCCATCGGCACCCCGGCCGCGTACAGGCGCTCCACGAAGACCCGCATCTGCGGGAAGACCTCCGTCGACTCCCCGGCGAGCTCCAGATACAGGGCGTTCTTCCCGGCGAGCAGTTCCTCGACCGGGGCGTCGATCCCGTACTCCGCGCGCAGGACGGTCAGCGTCTCCCGGGTGCCGATACCGATGAACCGGGTATGGGCCTCCCAGTCGAAGTCCCGCACCCCGTACCGGGCGAGGAGCCGGCGCCCCGCCTCGTAGTAGTTCGGCTCGCTGTCCACCAGCGTCCCGTCGAGGTCGAAGATCACGTGGGGGCCGGGCGCGGTCACGGGGCGGGGAGTCATGGCTCCAGCATGCCGCAGCCGTCGGCGACGGTCCCGGTCACCCCTGACCGGACGCGGAACCCGGCCGGTCCCGGTCGCCCGCCGCACGCCCCACGGATTCCACCAGCGGCAGCACCCGGTGCGCCACCCGCTCGCGCAGCGCCACATCGGTCCGCGTCCTGACGACCCCCGGGAGCTGGATCAGCCGCTGGATCACGTCCTCCAGGTGCCCGTTGTCCCGGGCGACGACGCGGGTCAGCAGATCGCCTCCGCCCGTCGTCGAGAACGCCTCGATGATCTCGGGCACGGCCGCCAGGGCGTCGCCCACCTCGACCAGATGCCCCTGCGTGACCTCCAGGTGGACGAAGGCGAGCACGGGATGGCCGAGCGCGGCGGGGGAGAGGGTCGGCCCGGTACCGGTGATCACCCCGTCGCGCTCCAGCCGGTCGAGCCGGGCCTGCAGGGTGCCGCGGGCCACCCCGAGGACGCGCGCGTACTCCCGGACGCTGGTGCGCGGCTGCTCGATCAGCAGGCGCAGGATCCGGGTGTCGAGAGCATCCACCGCCATGATCCGCAGATCTCCTTCCGAGCCGTCCGGTGCGGCCCCGACTGTACCCAGGACGAGGGGCCCCGTGCCGCCGGGGCGGCAGGACAGCGCGTCACCCGGAGAACGACAGCAGCCAGGCCGTCAGCACGGCCGTCAGCGCGAACTGGGCCACCGCGGCGCCCCAGTACCTTCCCCAGCACAGGGCCAGCCCCACAGCGGCCAGTACGCCGCCGTACCCCGCCAGCTCCGTCACCGCGACGGCGACTTCCTCGCCGTTGTGCGCGGCGGCCCAGCCGCTCATGCCGATCGCGAGCCAGGCGTAGCCGCCGACGAGCGCGTCGAGCGGCAGAAGAGCCAGGAACACCAGGAGGTTCGCCGCTCCGCTCCGGGGCACGCGCTCCCGGGTCCCGTCCGCGCGCATGTCCATGTCCATGTCGGCATGGTGCGCCGCCCGCACGGCCCGGGGGATGAGTACGCGTACTCATCCACGAGCCCTCGAACCGGAGCGCGGCCGTCCGATGCGTACGTCCCTCGCGCGGAGCGGTGCCGTCCCGGATGGTCCGTTGGCACGCCGGTGGCCGAAGCTTCGCTAAGGATACTGGGCCATTGGTACACAGTTCTCCTCCCGATTTGATCCAAGAGCCCGACAGATGCTGCAATGGACCCATCGATGGCGCTGCGGACTTCCGCGGCGCCTTTTTCATGCGAGTTCCGCGCGGAGACGCGGGAGGGGCGGAAGTGTGCTGAAGAGGGTGTGCGTAGCACCGGATCCGGGTCGGCTGCGACTGCGGAGTGCCGCGCGCTCCGTCGTGGGGGTCGGCGGTGCGGTGGCCGCGTGCGCGGTGACCGGGCACGCGCTGGTCGCTGTGATCACGGGCGGCCTGGCCGCTCTTCTCGCCCTCTTCACGGTCACGGACGCGGACATCCGTGCGCAGGTCCTGACCACCGCCCTGTTGCCGGCGATCGGATTCCCCGTACTCGCGCTCGCGAGCGGATTGCATGATGCTCCGCTGGTCCGGGACCTGGCCTTCTTGGCCGTGGTCGGTGCGGGAGTCTTCGCGCGGCGATGGGGGCCGCGCGGGAACGCGCTGGGGATCTTCGCGTTCATGATGTTCTTCACCGCCCAGTTCCTGCACGCCACTCTCACGCAATTGCCCGAGCTTCTCACCGCTGTCGTCCTTGCCCTCCTGGTCTCCTCGGCCGTCCGTTTCGTTCTGTGGTGCTTCGAGCGCCGCTGTCCGCCCGCGCGTGTGCCCGCCCCGGCGGGAGGGCGGGGTCTGGGACGTGTGACCACCCGCCAAGCGATACAGGCGACCGCGGCCTGCGCGTTCGCTCTGGGGGCGGGGCAGGTCCTGTCGCAGGACCGCTGGTACTGGGCGGTGGGCACGGCCTGGTGGATCTTCGTGAACACCACGTCGCGCGGTGAGACGCTGGTGCGCGGCTTCCGCCGGGTTCTGGGCACCGTCCTCGGGATTCCCGCCGGACTGCTCATCGCGATTCCCGTCAACGGGAACCTCACGGGCACGACGATCCTGGTGGCGGTGTGCGTCTTCGGGGTCTTCTACACGGCCGCGGTGTCGTACTCCTGGATGATCTTCGCCGTCACGTTGATGGTCTCCCTCCTCTACGGACTGCTCGGAGTCCTGAACCCCGGACTGCTGGTGCTGCGGCTGACGGAGACCGGAGTCGGGGCGCTCGGGGCCGCCCTCGCGGTCCTGGTGGTGCTTCCCGTCACCACGCACGCGACGACCCATTCCTGGATCCAGCGCGCACTGGGGTGCGTCCACGCGTGCACCGCCCAGGCCGCTGCGCGTATCGCCGGCACCCCGGGCGCCGACCCCGAGCCCCACATCGCTGAGCTCGAACTTCTGCTGGGGCGGGTACGGCTCTCCCTCGCGCCCCTGGTTCACCCGCTCAACCCGCTGCGCGCCCGCAAGGCGCGCGCCCGCAGAGTCCTGGCCCTGCTCGACGACTGCGCCCGCGAGGTCCGCAGCCTGGCTCTTGTCGCAGCCGACCCCGACGCCTCGCACGACGCCCGCCTCGCGGCTGCCTGCTGGCGGGTCCAGTCCGCAGTCGAGATCCTCACCGCGCCCCGCCCCGGCGCGATTCCCCCAGCGCCCGTCCACACGGATCACTCCACCGCGACAGAGCCTGCCCTTGCCCACCTCCACGACCTGGAACGTGCCCTCGCCGAACTCGTCAGCCCGCTCAGCCACGCTCCTTACCCGGCGTCGGCGAACGCCTGAGGTCCGGAGTCGGGGGAGTCACCCGTAGGCCGATCCCAGCCTCTTCAGGAATCGCGGACACCGTGTCCCCGATGACCCGCCATGTGGAGGGCGTGGCGATCCAGAATCGGCCTTAATGGAGCTAACACAATGAGCTGATCTGTCGGTGGGTGATGAGACAGCAGGCGAGCTTGAGGAAGGCTTCATGCATGTCTGCTCGTCGTTCCCAGCGGATGCGGCGGCGTTTGAAGCCGTGGAGCCAGGCGAAACTGCGCTCGACGACCCAGCGGTAGGTGCCCAGCCCAGTGCCGTGGAGGGTGCCGCGGCGGGCGATGGCCGACACGATGCGGCGTTGCCGGACCTGGTCGCGGTAGATGTCGTGGTCGTACCCGCGGTCGGCGAAGAGTGAGTCCGGCTTGCGTCGCGGGTGCCCGACCCGGCCTCTGATGGGTGGGATGGCGTCGATCAGCGGCATGAGCTGGGTGACGTCGTTGCGGTTGCCGCCCGTGAGGATCACGGCAAGCGGTGTGCCGTGTCCGTCGGTGATCAGGTTGTGTTTCGATCCGGCTCGGGCACGATCGACCGGACTCGGTCGAGCGGTTCCGTGGTCAGGTCGTTCGGTAGCAAGGACACCGAAGGGATCTGGCACGAGCAGTTCGCCAAGGCAATCGATCGCAAGGTCCAACAGGCGGCGCTGCACAAGCTGGAGCTGATTCACACACGACCGCGGCGGTCCGGGATGAACCAGCGAATCCGACGATGCGCAGTTCTGGAGTCGAGGCTGTGCGACAAAGTCGCGGACATCACGTCACTGACGGTTGCAGGACCGGTGTACGCCACCACTTCACGCGGCGCGAGTCAACCCGTCGATAAGGCCTTCTGACGATCAGCAGTGACGCGTCGGCAACATCATGGAGGATGTGAGGGCGTCACACATCGGTGACCGCCGGTCAGACTGGGTGACGCGGGGGGCGGAGAAAGGGGGGCCCGGATGAGCAGACGGGAGACTGAGGAGTGGACGCGTCAGGCGAAGACGCCGGAGACCCGGGCGAGTATCCGCCGCTGGTCCCGAAGGAGTGACTTCCTCTTCTGGGTCGGCCTGCTGCTGGTGCTGGGAGGGGTGGTGTTCGTCGTCTGGAGCGTGGTCACGGAACGTCATAGCCACCCCCTCTTCTGGGGACTGATCGCGGTGACAGTGGTGCTCGTCCTCACCTGCGTGGCCCTCGGTTCACATGCAGGGGGTCGTCTCAGCGAAGCAAGATTTACCGACGGGCACGTGTCTGTCGGCCGGGTCGACGAGGTGATCACCCACACCAGCGGGGAGTCTCCCGACAACTACGACATCATGGTGAGCGCCCTGCTATCGGGCTCGGTGACGATCCGCCGGAAGATCGAGCTGGGCGCGGGGCCGGGGCACCTCAGCGACGATGATGTCGGTCGAGGGGTCCGCTTCCGCCACAACACCCTCGACCCCGATGATCTGGACGACGTGCTCTTCGACGGATGGCAGGGGGGCCGGCCACATCGGAGTACGCCACGTCAGTCACGCGTGCTGTACGCCGACGCTCAGGTGTCCGTCGGCCGGGTCGACGAGGTGGTGACCTACCCCGGGATCCCCGGAATGGGCGACCAGACCACCTACGGTCTTATGGTCAGTATCGAGTTGCCGGGGCCGGTGACGCTCCGCCGTCGCATCTGTGTGGGTGAAGAGCTGTTGCGCTCGCCAGGCAGGCGGTTCGGGCGATTGATACGCCTCCGTCACAACACCCTCGATCCCGAGAACCTCTCCGACGCGTTCTTCGACGGATGGGCGGACGAGGCGAAGGGCGGATGACGACCAGGAGGGGATCGAGGAGATCCGACCAGCGCCATCAGAGGTTTCTCCGTGCGGGAACGTAGTTGATTGGACCGGCCTTGAGAGCACGGTGTGTCATCTTCCGCCCGGAACCTCGAAGGGGAACAAGATCGAGCACCGGCTGTTCTCCCACCTCACCATGAACTGGCGAGGCAGACCCCTGACCAGCCACGAAGCCGTGATCCAGACCATCGCCGCAACCACCAGCCGCGCCGGCCTCACCGTCCAGGGCGAACTCGACGGTGGCGAGTACCCCACCGGCATCCGCATCCGCGACGAGGAGATCGCTGCCCCGCCGATCGCCCGGTCGCGGTAGTGCTGGTGGGGGGCGGAAGGGGGCGGAGGTCAGGTCGTGAGTGCCACCGCACCTGCGAAAAATCGCACCCATGCACCTCCTGGGTCGGCTCTTCAACACCACGGTCATGACCATCAGCCGCGCAGCGAAAGACATCCGCCCGCTCCTGGAAGCCCACGGGGTTCACCTCACCGCCTCAACACCCCGTTTCCACACACGGGAAGACGTCGCCAGGGTCCTCGACACCGAGTGAATCAAGATCAAACCGGCGTGTTGATTCCCGGCAAGCCCTTACAGCGCCTAACAGAATGAGGTGACGCTGCTTCGCTCCAGGTAGGAGATGGGTGTCCGGCGCTGCCGCACGGCGCCAGCACCGTCCGAGCTATGAGGTTGCCTGAGTCCGCTGCTGCCGCACGTGCCCAGGTGCCTCGACGTCGAGCTCTATGAGTATCTGTACGGGTAGCAGCGGCTCGTGCAGCTAGCGAACCATGGCCGTCATGGCGACCACCTTCTGGATCGTGATACTCGTCCTGGCTGTTCTTCTGGCTACCATCGCTGCGACCTGGCCCGGTTCGCCGACTCTGATCCGACAGCAGAGATTCTGGATACGCCGCGTGGTCGGCTTACCTTTCACTATCGACTTGGTGCTTGTTCTCGCAGCGTGTGGGCGCGCGACCAGCGAGAAGACCGTGCGCAGACTGGCTGGCAGCCCAGAAGCCCTGAAGGCGCGGCAGGAGGCGGAGTTGGCGAGCCGGGACGTCATCGCCGCCTGGGAAGCCGATACGCCGCTCACGCTGGGGCTGGTTGTTCTGGAAGATGTGTGTGTTGGCGGGAGGGCGAAGGAACTGTTCCTCCCGACAGGCTCCGACAGATACAAGATCAAATGCACGATGTCCGTTTCCGCCTACTTTGGAGCAGATCCCCGCAGGATGGCCGACACCATCGACGGAGTGCTCAGCGCTGGGGACCGCACGGGACCTCCCATCCCCTTCGACCATGAGTTCCACTACGCGCGCGCAGTTGTCGACTACTACTGCGGGAAAGCAGGCGACCCGCAAGGACCAGGAACCGGGGAACCAACACACTTGCTCGGCGGCACCACTCTCACCCTCAGCTGGGACCAGGTGCGCAGTGGGAACACAGGTCAGCTGATTGAAGAGCCACGCCCATGCAGCCCCCATGAGCCGCCGGTGCGACGTTGCCTCAACGAGCCTGCCTCGACCAGCGTGGCGGTTCTGCGACGCGAGTACGGGATGGTTTTCAGGATCACTATGCCTGTCAAGGACTACTTCACCGTCTGGAAGTAGCCGGATTGGTCTCACGGGCCGGCATCGGCCTTCGCAGTGAGTCGATCTGTCGGTGGGTGATGAGGCAGCAGGCGAGTTTGAGGAAGGCTTCGTGGATGTCGGCTCGGCGTTCCCAGCGGATGCGGAGGCGTTTGAAGCCGTGGAGCCAGGCGAAGCTGCGTTCGACGACCCAGCGGTATTTGCCCAGTCCGGTGCCGTGGAGGGTGCCGCGGCGGGCGATTGCCGGGACGATGCGGCGTTGCCGGACCTGGTCGCGGTAGATGTCGTGGTCGTATCCGCGGTCGGCGAAGAGTGAGTCCGGCTTCCGTCGCGGATGCCCGACCCGGCCCCTGATAGGTGGGATGGCGTCGATCAGCGGCAGGAGCTGGGTGACGTCGTTGCGGTTGCCGCTGGTGAGGATCACGGCGAGCGGTGTGCCGTGTCCGTCGGTGATCAGGTGGTGTTTCGATCCGGTTCGGCCACGATCGACCGGACCAAGGGCGGGGGGTGCCCCGGCTGGTGGTCCGGTGCGGGTCGATTCCTCGCCCGGGGTCGAGCTGCTGCTCGCGATCGGCGCGGAGCAGCCCGAGCTGCTGCTCACCGGGCGCACGCTCCGGGACCAGGGCCTGATGGTGACCGGGCTCCTGGACGCGGGGTGGCCGGTGCCGCTGCTCCTGGAGGTGATCACGCGCCCGCTGCCCGACCCGCTGCGCCGCTCGGTCGGCGCGGTGATCGGCGGCCGCCTGAAGGCAGCCGCCTCGATGCCGGTCCCCGGCTCCGCAGCCGGCGCGGCCGTCGTACCGCACCAGGCCCCGGGCCCGGACCGTGGTGTGGCACCGGGGGAGGGGCGCCGCTGGGACGACGCACCGACACCCACCCCGCCCGCGTGGGCGGACCTGGAGCAGCAGCACGACCAGCTCCGGCGCGGTATCGACCTGCGCCCCGGCTGCGAAGCCGACGACGGCCTCTGCCCCACCCTCGCCGTGGCTGGCGAGACCCTGTGCCCCCTGCACCTCGGATGGCCACTCTGCCCCGGCCACGACGGATACACCTGCACCGTCCGCACCCGCACCGGCGCCCACTGCGCCCCCTGCCAGGACCAGGCCCGCTACGCCCGCCTCGACGCCGAACTCCCCGTGACCGAAACCGACGACGGCACCTGCCCCGGCCACGGAGACCCATGCGGCCGCGCCGCTCTCCTCGGGGACCCGCTCTGCGGTTGTTGCCGCATCGCCGCCCAGCGCGACCGCGACCGCGTCGTACGCGAGTGGGAAGCGGTCCGCGACGCCGCCGTAGCCACCGCCACGGCACAAGAGGCCCCGCAGGAGGCCCCAGCGCCGTTCTGAGCAGCCCCAGGCCAGGAGCCCAGACGCCCGGGCGGGGATCGGCGCTCAGCGGCCCACAGTGGCCAGCCGGGACAGCAGGCCGACGATCGCGCGCTGCTGACGCGAAGGCGACTTGACCAGGCAGGCGGTGGCAGATAGGCGGCACATCGAAGCTCCGGTGGTTCAGGGCGACTTGTCAAGGTCGCCCCGTCAACCGGAGCCTCGTTGTTCAGGTGTCGGCCATCCGACACAGCGTCACGCAGCCGTGACCAGCACACATCCGTGATCACCCGGACTTTGAACCGCCCTGGGTCACGGGGCCTCGAAATTGGTCACGGGTAGCGCCTTGTCCACCCGAACGGCGGCCAAGTCGTCGTGGCGGATCACAAAACTCGTGTAGTACTCCTCGTAGACCGGGGATTCGCCGGCGAGCGATATCCATTCGCTCGTCAGCCGGTGCTTTTCCTTCTCCAGGTGGGAATACCATTTCTCGATCGGGATGGCTGGGATCTCGCCTGCCTTCTCGCGTCCCGCGAGGGTCTGCTCCGCAATGCTGTTGATCACCTCATCATCGGCGTACCCGCCGATGAAAACGCTGGCGCCAGACGGCCAGAGGTCGTGGGCCAGATCCCGAAGTTCGTCCAGGTGCGGCAGGTCACGCTCCATGTACCGGACCAACTGCTGCTGGAAGGGCGACATGTCCTCCCAATCGAAATCCTCCCAGTACTCGTGCCAGTCCTCGTCGCCCTCCTGGAGCCAAAGGGGCAGTCTGGCTCCGAGCTCGGCGCCGACATCGAACCGCTCGCGGACACACACGGAGCCGGGGGCTTCCGCGACCGCCGTTTCGGTGCCGTCCGGCACATACACGACTCGCGCGTACCTCCCGGAACCGTCCTCATGGTCCATCTCCTGGTCCACGAAGAAGAGCAGCGTCCCGTCCTCCGGCAGGTCGAAACCGTCGACTCTCGGCAGCGCCCCACAATCGACGGAAAAGAGCATCGGCAACGGACTGTCCCCGGCGGACGGCCACTTCATGCCCACCGGCAGCCGGGGCAGCCCACCGAACTGCCCGACCGGAGAACCACCACCCGCCCCGGACAACTCGATCGACAAACGAAGGTGCTGGCTGAATCTGCTGACCTCGTCGTCCGGGATGCCCAACTCAAGCGCTGCCCGACGAAACTCTCCCTGATGATCCATGCCCGAGAAGATAACCCTTTCCAACGCAGCGGTGTCAGGTGTCATCGGGGGGTTGGTGGGCACTGAGCCCTTTTCATCTTGATCGGATGGCGAGTGCGAGGGCGACGACGGCACGGACGACGGCTGTGATCCGGGTGGTGCCGCAGCGGAGCTTCCGCAGGAGCCGCCAGGGCTTGAGGATGGCCATGGCACGTTCGCCGTGACTGCGGATCTTGGCGTGATCGCGGTTGTGACGTCGGCGCCGGCCGCGCAGGTGCTTGCCCGGATCGGGACGCGGATCGCAGGGCCGGCGCCCTGATATGCCTTGTCGGCCCAGCACTTGATGTCGTCTGCGGCCAGGGCGGCGGGAATGCCGTGGGGCCCGCGCCGTGGTCAGGTCGTGTGTGGCTCCCGGCAGTGCGTCCGAGGCCCGGATCAGGCGTCCGGCGGGATCGGCAAGGACCTGCACGTTCATCCCGTGGTGCTTCTTCTTCCCCGAGCAGTACGGCCGGTCGGCAGCGATGCGGCCGATCGGCAGCACGGCGCCGTCGAGGACCATGTACGCCTTCTGGTGCCGCCTCAGGCAACGTTTGCCCTGTCGACGACGGCGCGTAGGCGCCGGTCGTCGGCATGGCGGTTTCGCCAAATGATGTAGCGGCGGATCATGCTGCCCTGCTCTTTGTGGTCGGCGTGGTCCGTGCCGTCCAGGGTGAAGTAGCGCAGGGCTGTGAACTGGGCCTCGATGCGGTTGAGCCAGGAGCTGTTGGTCGGGGTGTAGGCCATCTCGACGTTGTTCGCCACGGCCCAGGTGCCGACACGCTGGCATCTCTTCGTGGTCAGGTGCGGGAGAAGTTGTCACTGACGATCGCGATCCGCACGGTCGGTGGGTAGAGGCTGCGCAGGTAGCGGCAGAACTCCAGGAACTGCGTCCGCCGCTTGACCGGTTTGATGTGGCCGTAGAGCTTGTCCTTGGCCAGGTCCAGGGCGGCGAACAGGTGGCGTACTCCGCCGTAGCGGTTGTAGGTAGCCCGGCGCCGCCGGCGGGGTTCCCGGGATTGGATCACTGTCCAGGTCCCGCGTGTTGTCCCTGCTGAACTCGCGCAGCACTGAACGCGTGGACGGGACCGTCGCGCCACTCCACCCACTGCGGGAAGAAGGTCCGCAGATTTCTACCTGACGGTCTGGTGCCGCTGCCCGGTACAGGTCTTAGACGGCGTGTCATTTGGCGTGCTGAGTAGTGTTCGGACGTGACGATCGTGGAGCGTCTGGTCCCGGACGGGTTGTGGGAGTTGTTCCACCGAGTGGTGCCAGTGGCGCCTGTGCGACCGCAAGGTGGTGGACGGCGGCGCTACGGCGACCGGGAGGTACTGGCTGCCGTCCTGTTCGTGGCTACCTCTGGCTGCACCTGGCGGCAGACCCCCGAGGTGTTCGGTCCGTCGTGGTCGACGGTGTACCGGCGCTTCACGGAGTGGAGCCAGGCCCGGGTGTGGGCCAAGCTCCACCGCCTGGTGCTAGACGAGCTGGGTGCCCGCGGGGACTTGGACTGGTCGCGGTGCGCGATCGATTCGGTGAACATGCGGCCCCTGAAAAAGGGGACCTGACGGGTCCCAATCCTGTAGATCGGGGCAAGTTCGGCTCGAAGATCCACTTGATCACCGACCGGACCGGTCTGCCCCTTTCCGTCGGCATCTCCGGCGCCAATCTCCACGACAGCCAGGCACTCGAGCCGCTCGTGCGCGGGATACCGCCGATCCGATCCCGCCGTGGCCCGCGTCGACGACGACCGGCCAAACTCTATGCGGACAAGGCCTACGACAACCGCCACTTGCGGCAATGGCTCCGTTCCCGGCACATCACACCCCGCATCGCCCGTAAAGGCATCGAGTCCTCCGAGCGGCTCGGGCGCCACCGCTGGACGATCGAGCGAACGATGTCCTGGCTTGCAGGATGCCGCCGTCTGCACCGTCGCTACGAGCGCAAGGCCGACCACTTCCTCGCCTTCGCCGGCATCGCCGCTACCCTTATCTGCTACCGGCGACTCGCCAGATAGCAATACCCTTCGGCACTCCAGGTCAGCGCCACTCGGGCGGAATGTTGGCGAGCTGCGTCAGCAGGTCCCAGTCAGCTGAACGGAACTTCGCGTCGTGCCATTGGGCGCCGCTGGCGACCCAGTATCCACGCAGCTCGCGGACCTGCGACACGTTGTCATCGCCGATGCCGGATTCGTTGTAGCAGCAGGGGCAGATGACGTACTCCGGTACGCCGTACTCGTCGAACACCGCTTCGCCATCGTCGTACCCGCAGATCCGGCAGGCGGTCTCGGTCTTGTCGTCCATGCTCATCTCGGCCAGAGCCTACCGATCGACGCCAAATGACACGACGTCTTACACTCCGAACCGCCTGGGAAAGACCACTCACCACGATCTGCCCAGCGGGAAGCCTGCGATGTCTCGGCGTGCTGACTGACTGAGCGACAAGGGCCGCAAGCGATCGAGATGTCACTCGGCAGTCGGCGCTCCTTGCTCGGTGCTGAGGCTGGAACGTAGTTGCAGGAAGGCCAGTGCTTTTCGGGCGGCCGTACGCACCGCGTCGGAGGTGTCTGCGGCCGTCTTGTCTTTCAGGAACTGTGGGACATCGGGCTCGTCCGGCCATACGAGGGTAATTACTCTGACGAGGTCGGCCCGGAGGTCCTCATCTTCCTCGCGAGCGGCTAGTTCGATGAGAGCTCGACAGGCTCTGTCTGGGTAGCGGTGGGCAAGAGCACGCATGACGGCTCGCCTGACGTCGGGGTCGTTGTCGGTGGTGGCGCGCATGATGGTGTCGAAGGCTTCTGGCCGGTCGTGCCACTGCTCCCCCAGTGCGGTTAGTGCGGTGCGTCGGACACCGGGGCCGTCGTCGGTGGTGGCGCGTAGGACGGTGTCGAAGGCCTGTGGCCGGTCGTGCCACCGCTCCCCCAGTGCGGTTAGTGCGATGCGTCGGACACCGGGGCCGTCGTCGGTGGTGGCGCGCATGATGGTGTTGAAGGCTTCTGGCCGGTCGTGCCACTGCTCCCCCAGTGCGGTTAGTGCGGTGCGTCGGACACCGGGGTCGGTGTCGGTGGTGGCGCGTAGGACGGTGTTGAAGGCTTCTGGCCGGTCGTGCCACCGCTCCCCCAGTGCGGTTAGTGCGGTGTGTCGGACCTGGAGGTCGTTGTCGGTGGTGGCGCGCAGGAAGGTGTTGAAGGCTTCTGGCCGGTCGTGCCACTGCTCCCCCAGTGCGGTTAGTGCGGTGCGTCGGACACCGGGCTCGTTGTCGGTGGTGGCGCGCAGGACGGTGTTGAAGGCTTCTGGCCGGTCGTGCCACTGCTCCCCCAGTGCGGTTAGTGCGGTGTGTCGGACACCGGGGTTGTTGTCGGTGGTGGCGCGCATGATGGTGTCGAAGGCTTCTGGCCGGTCGTGCCACCGCTCCCCCAGTGCGGTTAGTGCGGTGCGTCGGACGTCGGCGTTGTTGTCGGTGGTGGCGCGCATGATGGTGTCGAAGGCCTGTGGCCGGTCGTGCCACCGCTCCTTAAACGCGGCTAGTGCGGTGCGTCGGACACCGGGGTTGTTGTCGGTGGTGGCGCGCATGATGGTGTCGAAGGCTTCTGGCCGGTCGTGCCACCGCTCCCCCAGTGCGGTTAGTGCGGTGTGTCGGACCTGGAGGTCGTTGTCGGTGGTGGCGCGCATGATGGTGTCGAAGGCTTCTGGCCGGTCGTGCCACCGCTCCCCCAATGCGGCCAGGATCGGTCCTCTTTGTGCTTCGAACTTGTCTCCGAGGCTGGAAGCATGGAAAAGGACGATGGCTTCTCGCGGATTTCGACTGAGCGCCGCAGCCACGGCACCTGCGGTGCCGAACAAATCCAAGCGCATATCTTCCTGGGCGTAATACCAGCGCATATAGCGGTCACGGCCGCTCCAAAAGTGACCGAAGGTTCCCAGCGCCGGCAGCGCCTCCTGCAAGCCGTACATGAACACGCCCTGAAAGGCCGCGGTGAGGGCGTCGATGACAGCGTCGCTCTGCGCTGCCACCGACAGGTGCGGGTCGGAAGTCCCCGGGACGTACGGTGCGCCGATGTCGGCGGTCTCCGCCAGCACCCTGATGGCCAGGACCAGCATCGGTGCCTCGTAGAAATTATTGACGTGCTGGCGGTGAAGCTGGAGGAGTCGGCTGAGGAGAGCGGCGACATCGCGTTGCCTGAGCCCGCCGGCCATGAGGAGGAGCACCTCGTGCCAGTGAGGGTCTCGGGCCTGGCGGGTGAGGAGGTCGATGAGGTGGTCGCGGGTCCATTCTTCTTCTTCGCGGCGACGAAGGAGGTCGGTGGCGGCGAGGTATTCGAGGAACGTTCGGTGGACGAAGCCGTAGAGGCCGCCACCGTAGTGAGCCAGGAGGAAGTTGCGGGAGCGCAGGTGCTCGACCATGAGGCCGGCAGCGACGTCGGCTGCGGGCGACGCGATGTTGGACTCGGTCAGGAAGTTGCGGATGATGCCGGTGAGGTCATCGTGGCGGATGAAGGTACCCGCGGGTTTTCCCGCCCCTTCCTGCATGGCGCGGGCGATGCGTTCCAGGAGCTTCACCCGACGCCCGGCGGTCAGGCCCTCCAGCGCGTGGGCGACATCACTGGTGGGAGGGGAGGGAGGCGTGAGGAACTTGGCGTCCTTGTCCCACCGCTCGACCAGCACATCGATGGCGTGGGCGTAGACCTCCCGCCGCTCACGGGGGATGGTCCGTCCCATGCCGATGGCCGCCAAAATCGTCAGCAGGAGCGGGTTGCCCGCGAGTTCAGCCACCGGCCGCACCGTTCGCACAGCGCTCAGGAGCCGTTCGGTCAACTGGTTGGCGAGCTGAGGCTTCTCCGGATGGGCTGCCGCGTACCAGCGGCGGATGAACGTCTCGACCTGGCCGGAGTCCAGGTTCTGCAACATGACCTGGGCGAAGTTGTTGGTCACGAACTCGTGAGACCGGTAGCCGTACTCCCGCGAAGTGACCACCGTGCGTACCTGACGGTAGTGCGCCGAGAAGGCAGTGATCCGGCGGGTGGTCTGAGCACGTACGGCCGGGTCGAAGATCTCGTCCAGGCCGTCGAAGACCACGACCGCACGCCCGGACTCCAAAAAGCCCTCCAGCACAGGCCGGGGCAGACCCATGCGTTCCTGCACGTGCACGTGATCGAGGAACTCCTCGATCGTGCGCTCCCGCCAGTGCGGCTGCGCGTACTGGCGCAGCTCCACCAAGACCGGCACCAGCCCTGCAAGCGGCTCGAGCGAGGACGGCATCTTGCTGAGCCCACCTGCCAGAGCCAACGTGAGGTACTTCGCCAGGGTCGACTTGCCCGCGCCCGGATCCCCCAGCACCACCAACCGCCGCCCGCTCTCCTGAGCCAGCACCGACAGCACCGGCTGCGCCACCGCCTGGCGAGCAGCCTCCTCGCGTCCCAGCTCCCGCGCCGAACGGGAGAGCTCCTCGTCATCTACGAGCTCCCCCACCTCCACCAACCGCCGACGCACCCCTTCCTCCAGCTGCGGCACGAACGGACGGCACGCCTGCGGCATGAACACCTGCCGCAGCTCGATCACCGGCTGCTCACCAGCAAGGCCGGAAGGCCCCAGCACGTCCAGGTTCAGCCTCTGGTGCACCTCCCGGACCCGCCCCAGGTACACGGTGACCGCCGCCCGGACCTGGGCCTGTTCATCTCCGCGCTCCCGGGACACCGCGCGTTCTTTCTGCGCAGCGTCCAGAAGGCGGTCCCACTCAGGCCTGGCCGCCTTCAGCCATCGCTGCTCCACCCGTCCCTGCCAGTCCTAACGCTGGGAGGGGGGTTTGTTGGTGTTCGGTGAGGCGGCTGGTCTGGTGTGTTGGTGGTTTGCTGAGAGGTGGAATGGGCGGGCCTGGTAGCTGGGTNTAACGCTGGGAGGGGGGTTTGTTGGTGTTCGGTGAGGCGGCTGGTCTGGTGTGTTGGTGGTTTGCTGAGAGGTGGAATGGGCGGGCCTGGTAGCTGGGTAGGGGTGTCTGAGCTGGAGTTATGTGTTCTGCGCTGAGGGCAGCTGGGTGTGTTGTAGGTAGTTCTAGCGTGTAAAGGCCTGATTGGTGTTTGTGCTGGTCAGGGCCTTTTGCCTGTCTGATGGGCGGGGCTAGCGGCTGCGGGCGCGGGTGTGGGGGCGGTGGTGGGTTTCGGCGAGGTGGTCGAGGCGGATGGTGTCGAGGGTGGTTTTGGTGATGCGTTCGGTGCCGTCACTGATGGCGGTGATGGCGGCTTGGCGGATGAGTCGGGTGAGGGATCCGATGCGGCCTGCGGTGCGCTGGTGGAGGTATTGGGTGTGGCGGGGGAGGGTGCCGGGTTTGTGCTGCTGGAGGTCGAGGGCGTTCTCGATATCGGTGATGACCTCGCGGAAGGGTTCACGCTTGCCGTGGCGGGCGGAGAGGGGGCCGCAATCGACGAGCGTGGCGCGCCCGGCGAGTTGGGCTCCTCGCACGCCGGTGAACAGGGGGGTGTCGGTGACGTTGATGCCGGCGTAGACGAATGTCGCGGGCAGGCGTTCGCTGAGGTCTTTCAGAAGGTCGGCGGTTTGGGCGCCGGTGGTGGTGCGGGGGTTGAGGCGGTGGATCTCGTCGATCATCACCAGCTGGATGCCGGCCTGGGTGTAGGTGTGGCAGACGGCTTCGGTGATCTGAGTCTGGGTCATGCGCGTGGCCACGGGGATGCCGAGGTAGCGGGCGAACTCGGTGATGAGGGTTTTCGCGGTCGCGCCGGGCGGGACCAGAACATACGCGACGGGCACTGAGGTGTGCGCTGATCCGGGTGGTGGCGGGTTTTTGCGGGTGTGGGCGAGGTGGCAGGTACGCCCGACGTTCAGGAGCGCGGTGGTTTTCCCGGCTGCGGCGGGTCCGGTGACGATGAGGGAGGGCCGTGCGGTGGTCTGCTGATGGCGGCCGAGGATCATCAGGGTGCGGACTTGGGTGGCCAGGGTGTGGATGGCGGGGGTGCGGATGGTGACGAAGCTGGAGTGGTAGGCCAGGCGTTCCTCTGTGCTGCGGGGCGGGTCGCCGGGCCGGGGAGGGGCGACGGGGTCGGTGGTGGCGAAGCGGTGCCAGCCCTGCCAGGTGGTCAGCGGCCAGGACAGCTCGGCTCCGCCGCTGTCGCCGGCGCCGGCTGGTGTGCTGCTCGCGCTTGGCGGGCTGGGGGTCACCATGTGGCGGCTTCCTCGTGCGCGTTGTAGAGCCCGAATCCGGTGGCAGGGGCGGGGCTGAGGTCGTCGTCGGGCAGGTTGTCGAGGTCGTCGATGCCTTCGTTGCCTTGCTGTGCCGGGCTGTCGGCGGGTCCCTCGATGCCGTGGTCCCCATCGCGGGCTGCGGGGAGCGGGAGGTGAACGGTGCGGGCCAGGAGTGCCCGTTCCGTTGTGGTGGCGTGACCGCTGTGGACGCGGCGCATGAGCTGGTCGAGGGCATCGGCAAGGCCGGCTTCGTACCGCTCGGCGTCACCGTGGTTGCCGTCAACCGCCTGGGTGCGGATGTGCTGCCAGGTGCGTTCGTCGAAGGGCCGGTGGACGTGGTCGCGGTGGATCCACGGAATCTCGGTGAGTTCACCGTCGGGAAGGCGGACCCAGATCTGGCGCACGTCGTGGGGGTTGTAGTGGATCTCCCATTTCCCGCCGCGTCCGGCGACGGGGGAGGCCTGGCCGCGGTGCGGGGCGAGGAGGTCCGCGTCGTAGGTGCGGTGGTGGAGGGTGATGCCGCCGGGGGTGATGGCCTGCCAGCGCACGGGGAGCAGTTCGAGGTAGTCGCGCCCGGTCAACGGGACGGGTACATAGCCGGCGACGGCGACGAGCGCGGCCCACATCTCGTTCGGCGTGAGGGCCTTCCTGGGCATCATCGGGTGGCGCAGCCCTTCGTGGGGCCGGTGGTGGTAGTGCACCAGCCACTCATCGAGGAGGTCCTGCATCTGGGTGACGCTGTAGCAGGCGTCTTTCTCGGTGTCGGGGCCGCGGCGGGTGACGTCGGATCCGGTGTAGCCGGGCAGGTGCTGGCAGAACAGGGCGTTGATGGAGCCGAAGGTGCGCTCGACGATGCCCTTCGCGGTGGGGGCGCGGGGCGGGGCGGGCTGGACACTGATGCCGAGGCTCTCGCAGGCGGCGGTGAACGCGGCGGAGACGAAGACTTTGCCGCGGTCGACGACGATCGTCTCGGGCAGGACGACCGGCCGGGCCGCCGCGCCGGCCAGACGTTCGTCCAGCGTGGCCAGCCGCTGGTGGGGGAGTGCGCGGGCGTGGTCCATGCGCAGGATGTCCGGCCAGGTCGGCCTGGCCGGGTGCGGGACCGCCATCTCCGCGAGCAGCAGGGCCGCGTCCACGGCTTTGGTCGCGCTGGGGCACAGCACGGCGGCCAGGATGGAGCGGGTGGCGACGTCGACGGCGATGGTCAGCTCGGGCCGGGCCAGGCGCCCGTCGTCGAAGAGGGCCAGGACATCCAGGCGGGTGGTGTCGATCTGGACCTGCTCGCCCGGCCGCAGCGCCGTAGCGGGGGTGAAGGCCCGCCCCTCGACACTCGCGGGCACCTGCCGGACCGGACCGCTGGGCAGTTCGCCGGGGCGGGCGAGTGTGGTGACGAGCCGGTACAGCGTCGCCTGGGACGGCACGGGTACCGTACCGGGGCCGTGCTGATCTTCGAGGATCTGGTTGATGAGCGGGAACAGGCCGTTGATGGTGCCTTTGGAGCGCCCGCGCCGGCGGCGCAGCGCTTCACGGACGGCGGCGACGACCCGTTCGTCGGACCGCCCGGTAGGGCTGGAGGCACGAGTGGTGCGGTGGTCCAGGAGCCCCCACAGGCCCTGCTTGCGATAAGCGAGCCGCATGCGCTGCACCGTGGTGCGCGACACCCGGCCGAACCCGAGCGCGGTCAGCTCCTCGGCCTTGGCCTGCTCCCGCTCGGCCAGCGTGTGCCGCTCTGGGTCGTACTGCTCACGCACCGCTCCAGCACTGCCGGGCCCGCCGGCAAGGCCGCATTCGACTTCCCGCACGTGCCGCTGCCAGGCCAGGGCCTTCTCCCGCGCCGCGGCGGGGGCGGTCTCGAACAGCCCCCACTGCGGGGCCGCCTGCGGTACATCGGCCCCGATGACGCTGAAGCCGGGATCGGCGAACAGGTACCCGGCGAGCACCGCCTCGCCGCCACCGTCCGGGCCGACGAGATGGATCACCTGCCCGGACAGGGCGACCACCTGCCACTTCACACCGCGGAACCGGACCTGCGCCCCGACCTTCACCGACGGCCGGGCGTTGCGCCGCGCGGTCACCGAGCCCCTCCCGCCATGCCCGGACCCGGGCCATTCCAGCCCGCGGGACCGACCAGAACGCGTTCATGCAGCGGTGCCTCCATGGCTGCCGTCACCCGCCCGTGCCACAGAGCGTGGAAGACCACCGGCAGGACCTCGATCGGGTCACCGACCGCTTCGACGCCCTCGATCAGCGGCCGCGGCCGCGCGAACGCCTCCACCACCGCAGGCATCAGGCCGGGGCGGCCGGCGTTGCGGGGATGGCGGTAGCCGGCCAGCCATTTCAGATTGGCGGCCAGGACGTCGTCGAGCGGCGCAAGACGCCGGTAGGTCCAGCCGATCTCCTCACACGCCGCGCTCACCGCTTCGGCCGCCTTCACCGCACGGTCGCCGCCGGCCTTCGGATGGCTGGGGCAGTCGGCCAGCAGACCCGTGCCGTCGCGGTACCGGGCGAACAGCTGCGGCACCCAGGAACGCACCCGGCCCCGCTCCTCCCGCCACAGCAACCGCACTGGACGCCCCGCGAGCCCGGTCACATCGGGGTCGCGGTCCAGGACCATCAGCTGGGTGCGCATCGCGTTCGAACCCGCGGCCACGTGCCGCCCGGTGGTCGCCGACCACCACAGCCCCGGCCCCCACCGGCGCCCCGGGATCACCGGGAACGCCGACACCGGTCGCAAAGCCTCGAATCCCACGGTCATGGCGGCATCCGCCCACCGCTGCTGAACCGACTGCCCCACCGGATCGAGGAACACCGCCTCGAACCCGCTCCCACGATCCACGGCCACTCGCCCTGCCCGGCCCCCGGGCCGGGCGGCCTCTCCTGTGCTGATCACCCGCGTCAGCCAAGCCGCCCGCCTGCCGTCAGCATCCTCCTCAGCGTCCCGGGGGACATATCCGCCCACCGGGCCACCTCCTCCAACGGCACCCCGCCGTTCACCGCCGCCACCGCGGTCCGCTTCCAGGCCGCCTCAACCAGACCGGCACTGTGACCGAGACCCTGCAGCAGCTGCCGGGCGACCTCGGCGGTCGGCCCGCTCTGCACGCCGCGCAGCTGCAGCAACTGCTCCTCGGCACTGCCGAGGAGACTGCCGATCCGCATCCGCTGCTCGGCCGGCACCACCGCCCGCCACATCGTCCCCGAACCGGGTGCCTTCTTCTCCTTGCCCACCACCCGCAACTGCCCCGCCATCGTCACCGGCTGATGCTCCCGGCGCAGCCACCAGGGGTCGTTGTCGTATCCGGGGGGCCCACCGGCCCCGCGGCGCAGCCGGATCATGCTGCCCATCCACGCGATCAGCGGACCGCCATGGTCCGCCGCAGCCAGAGGCCCCAGCCAGCCCCGGCCCACCCGCTCACCGAGCCGACGGCAGAACAACCCGTCGACGGACAGTACTTGCGGCCTCCCGGCACCACTGTCCACCCACACCAGCCGGGCCATGCCCGGATCCAGCAACGCATCGGCGACCGCCACTACCTCGGGAAAGACGACCGCGTCCCGCCCCACGATCCGCCACCACTCCAGATCACCCCCGGCATCACCGCCCGCGACCTGATGCAACCGCCGCGGCCAGACCTTCTCCCGCTCCCAGTGCAGGGCCTGCTCCCACCACCGAGCCACCACCGCGTGCGCCAGCGCGAACACCCGCTCCGGCTCGGCCCCCGCCCGCACCGCCCGCCGCGCCACCCCCGCCCACCGCAACCGTGCCGCGACCACCTCCGGCAGACGCCGCACGTCCAGATGCTCGTGGGGCTGGTCGGCATCCGCATCAAGGAACCACCGCCCGTGCCGGACACACACACGGTCCCACCGCGGGGCGTACAGCACCGCCCGCCCAGCCGCCCCCGTACGCCGCGCCGTGCACAGACGACAGCCGAACGCCACCGGCCCGGCAACCGCACCACCGATCCGCCACGCCGCCACCGGCTCCCCGCCATCCGCGGCCGGCAGCCTGGCATCCTCCCGCCCCCAGGACGGCAACGCCCGCCCCAGCACACCCTCCTCCACGCCGCACAGGCCTGCCAGGAGCCGCCGCCCCGCCGTGTTCAACAACACCTCGGCGTCTGCCCGCGCGCCCCCGCCGTCGTGCCGAGGCTGGTGGCTGCGCCACTTCCAGCAGGACCGCAACGCCGTCGCTTCGAGCCCGTAGCGGCCGGCGATGCGGCAGATCAGCGACGACGTCGTCTCTCCGCGCAGGGGAGCGGTACGTAGGAGGCCGGGAGGAAGGATCACTCCACCACGGTCTCGTGTTCGCCGTCCCTGGCGCGCACTTTCGGAACGGATGCCCAGCGGATGAAGCAAACCGCAGATCCACGCGGGACGGCTGTGGAGGGCAGACCCCTTGCCGCCGGGGAGTAGTTGGGCCTCCGTCATCGTGATGTCTTTCCGGGGCGGAGGAGTCGTAGCAGACCGCGCCAGGTCAGCCGCGGATGGGAACCAGGCTCCTGGATAGGGGTGACGTGCGCCCGCTCCGGTAGTGGAGGCCCATCGGCCGGGGGCGCCGCCAGGCGCGCGGACACGGTCGACACCGGGTGGAAAAGAAAGTTGGGTGACGGCATCCGGATTCGGGCCCCCTGGCGCGTGTAGGCGGTGAGGACGCACGTTCTCACCCAACGAGTCGTCATGATGGGAGGCCGGTCTGTGACCTGGCTGGAATGGATGGGAGCCGGGGGGATCTCGATCCCCGTGCTGCTCCTGGCGTACTTCGCGCTGCGCCGTACCAAGAGCGCGCTGGAGATGTGTCTTCAGGTGTTCCTCCACACCCGCACGGAACGCGAGCACCGCGCGACGATGATCGCGATGGCGGCTGCGCTCCCGCAGGGCGGGGCCGCAGCCCGCTTCGAGGAGGGGCAGCCGACCTGGCTGTTCTACAAGCACTCGGAGCCGGGCCCTCGGGCCATCGCCTCGCGGGAGGCTGCGTGAGCGAGGCCGACCAGGGCACGGATTTCGAGGCGTTCGTTCTCGAGACCAGCGCGGTCTTTTCCCGCGTAGCCCGGGCCGAAGCAGGCGATCCGCACAGCGCGGAAGATGCTGTGCAGATCGCTTACATGCGCATGTTCACGTCGTGGGAAAAGATCGTAGCGCGGCCCGGTAATCGGACCGCATACGGTCGTATCGCGGTCAAGAACGCGGTCAAGGACCAGTTCCGGCGTAATCGACATGTGTCCCCTGCCCCGTTGCAGGAGCTGCCCGAACAGGAATCGCGGATCGGAATCCCCGATGCCGCTTACGAGTTCATTAAAGAGGATATCGATGCTTTAGTTGCCAAACTTCCCGACCGGCAGCGGCAGGTCGTGACTCTGTGCGTTCTGCAGGACATGAGTCCTGAGGAAGCGGGGAAGCGGCTGGGCCTCAAGGAGGAGTCGGTGACGAGATACATCCGTATCGCCATCAAGAATCTGAAGAAGTACGTCCACGAGACCGGCGAGGAGGGAACCGCATGAACTTCTGGGATGAAGTAGACGAACAGAGCGCCATCCGGCTCCTCGCCGTATGGGTCCTGCTCGAACGCTCTGAGCAGGCACTTTCGAAGAGTCCGCGGACACCTGAGGACTCGGAACAGGCGGAGGGGGGCCAGCTTGCCGGCTGGCCCCCGGCCCCCGCCCCACGCCCGGACACCCCAGAGAACAACCAAGCCAAGCGCGAACTGATCGTTCTGCTTGTCCGCGAGTACAAGAAAAATGCGACTGCGCCAGAAACACGGCGGATCGCTGAACTCTTGGAGTATCTGGACAGGCCCGAAGAAGCTTTTCCCTGGTGGGAACGGGCTGCCGGGAGAGGCGATGAGGACGCGAAGGATTACCTTGAAATTCTTCGTGCCGAGATGCAGGAAAAGGGAAAACATCCTGCTGGCCTATCGGAATCTCTTCAGCGTGACGGAGAGAGTGCTTCCTCGTTCGTGTGGAGAGCTTGTTCAAAGAGTCCTGGCTCCGACGCCATCACGGCTGTACGGGTGGCTTTGAATGCCGCATCCAGTACGGATGTCAGCGAAGAGGCAAAAAATCTAGTCAGGGACATCGAAATGTACATGCGGCATCCTGATCGAATGACAGACGGAAGGCGCCGCTAATGCACAGTCTTTCGTCATGCCTGCAGGAATTGGGAGCCGCCCTATAGGTGAACCCATCATGAGTGCCTCACGCCGAGGCACAACGACTCGTTGAAGCAGCGGCCGCCCGGACATCCGGGCGGCCGCTGCTGCGTACTGGATCCGCGAAGCGACTCACGAACCCAACACCCATCCCGCCACCTCAACGCCTGCGCCGCAGCCCTACGGCCCACGGACTCGGCCGCTGCCGCGGTAGTCGACTCACGCGAGCGGCACGAGAGGCCCTTGCGGGTGCCGGCTGCCCAGGAGTTGGCCTGCCCGGCCTGGCAGCCGAGCAGAGGCCCTTCCCGCAGGTGACCGACCACGTTCTCCTCGAGGCCGCCGCGCGAGGCTCCGGCAGACAGCGCGGTGACGGGGCGTCGTCCCGGCCAAGGCACAGCCATGGCACCAGAGCACGGGGCCAGACCATTCGCGCTGCCGCGCCCGCACCGGAACCGCTCTTCTGCAAGCTGCTCGTCCACGTCGTGAACAGAATCGGCGAGTGCCTGCTGCGCGCTGAAACCGCGTTCCCCGTTGCCGGGCGGGCACCGCGTGGGGGGTGTCGCTCAAAGGAATGCGAGGGGGTCGGGCTGGCTGAAGGGGGAGTGGGCCGGGAGGCGGCTGAGGAGGTCGGGGGTGAGCTCGTAGACGTACCGGGTGCGGGTGGCGTCGGCGAACATGCCTTGGTGCAGCGCGCGCCTGGACACGGTGATCAGCCCGTTCCTCGCGAGTTCGTGGAGTCCTTTGCGGCGGGTCTCGTCGCTGAGGTCGTAGAGCTCGCGTCCGATGCGGGGGGAGAGCCAGACCTGCTTCTTCTCGTCCCCGCGCTGTTCGTGCAGCAGTACCAGGTACATGGCAATCGCGGCCCCGGACAGCTTCATGATCCAGCCGTTCGTCCAGAGCCCGGCTGACAGCTGGACGTACAGGTGCTCGTCCCGCTGGGCACGATCGGCCTCTGTCTTGCCCTTGATCCGCTTGAACGCGATGCCGGGCGGCATGTAGGGGCGGCCGTTGCCGGAGTCGCTGAGCAGGTGGACGGCGGAAGCCTCACCCGGCTTCCGCCGGACGTCGACGAAAGCCTCGTTGTCGAGCCAGCGCAGCGCTACCTGCACCCGGCGCACGCCGGCGGGCTTGGTCCCGTAGCCCAGCAGCAGAGCCCACTCCTGGGCCCGGTACTGCATGACTGGTGCCGTCTCGTTCCGCGCCAGCCACAGCATCGACAGGTAGAGCTTCAGCCTGGCCTCCCCGCCCTTGCCGCCGCTGCCCCGCAGAAGCCGGGCAAGAGGAGGCGCCTGCGCCGCCGGGTCGGGCGAAGGCCGGGCGATGAACCGGTAGCGCACGGCGGCACTCGTGGCGCGCGCCCGGCCCGCGGCCTCCTTCGCGGCCACCTGCTGATCGCGCACCGCATCGGGATCGAGCTTTACGTTTCCACCGCTCACAAGGCATCCTTATACGCGATAAGTCAATCTAGTACTAACATGTCTAAGGCTACTACAAAAGCCGCTGTAAGAGTAGGGGTGAAGCGCCAGAAAGCCCTTTCTGGCGGCCCTTCAGGAAGAGACGAGCCCCTGTAAAACGGTGAGGCTTGACTCCAAAAGGTAGGGGTGCTAATCTTCATTGCACGTCGAAACACTCACCAACACGGGGCGGCCAGGTCTGCCGGCCCAGAGGATTGAGGGTGGAGGCGTAGCGAACACTCGCAGGGGGAGACCCATGGCGGGGCCCACCGCACGGGGTGACACCCGGGGCCTCCGCTGTCCCCGCAGGCCTCTCGTACTGGCCTGACTGCGCACGTTCGCGGACGAGGGGTGGCCCCGGGGCCACCCCTCGTTTTTCATTTGAGCTCCACATGCCCCGGAACCCGGTGGATCCGCAGCGGCGTGGTCCGTAGCCAGCAGCCCGTCTGGCGCCGCCGCTAGCAGGGCCGCCCGGCCCGGGCCGGACTCCTGCGACACCTTCGGGCGATCTTGGTGGAGACGGTGGTCACCACCGCCACCGGATCGCGGGCGGTGATCCGGGCCACGCCCGTCTTTCCGCCTGGAGGGTGCGGGCGAAGGTGACCCCGGCGCCCTTCACCGTTCAGCGATCTGCTGGGACCTGTTCGCCAGACGGGAGCTGGACGGACTTCTGGACGGGCCCGGCCACGTCTTCTTCACGCCCCGGCTCCGGGCACCGGCCAAGGCGCGTGCGTGTCGCGCACGCACGAGGCGAGGCCTCGACCATGGGGCCCGGGGCGGGCGTTCGGTATCCGGCGCCACACGCCGGCCGCCCGCCCCGGGCCCCGCCACCTCACCGCGCCCACCACCCGGCCCGTGGTGAGTTCCACTCACCACCCCAGGTCAGAGCGCCGTGCGCCCGGAACTCACCACGGCCTGGCGCTCAGCGAAGCCGCGGTGAGTCCCGGAGCCGGCGCGCCGGCCGGGAGCGGCTGCACCGTCCGGCCCGGGTGACATACGGGGTGACACAGGGGATGACAGGCGCGGTGACACAGGGAGTGACGTACGGGGTGACACAGGGAGTGACACCGAGAACCGTGGGCGTCGCCCGTTCTCCCTGCTCAGCCCGGGGTGGGCCGACGGACGGTCCGGGGTGGCAGAGTGCGCGTGCGGAACAGCTATGTACGGAAGAGCCTTGGGAGCCAATCATGTATGAAGTCGTCCTTGCGGCTCGAACTTCGCACTCAGTGAACTACGGGGAACTCGTCGGGGGAGCGCTAATCGCTCTCCTTGGGACGATGTTGGCGCTGAATGTGAGAGGCTGCGCCGAAACTGCTTCAGATTTCCTTGGGAACAGGCTTCTCTCGGCTTTCTATCATAATGACCTCATTCTGAGAGCTCCTGCCGCCGCCTTTGCGATACT
This sequence comes from Streptomyces sp. rh34, assembly GCF_002551245.1. GTDB lineage: Bacteria > Actinomycetota > Actinomycetes > Streptomycetales > Streptomycetaceae > Streptomyces. Next base: position 1,648 of record NZ_NTGZ01000085.1, on the reverse strand, counting down.
GGGTTCCATTCTTTTCCTGATCAACCTGAAAATTCTCCTCTTCGGATTCTATTGATCAGAAACGGTTTGGGTTCTGGGGCGTTGGACGGGTGTGAGCGATCTGGTGGGGGACGCGCGGCATCTGTCACCGTCGGCGCAGGAAGCCCTGCGGCTGCGGGCGGTGGCCGCGCTGGTGGCGAGACGGGACCGCGAGGACGTGGCGGCGGTGTTCGGGGTGTCACTGAAGGCGGTCGACACGTGGTGGGCGAAGTGGCAGGCCGGCGGGCGGGAGGCGCTGCTCATGCGTCCGCGTGGCAAGCCGGTCGGGGTGCACCAGGTGCTCGGGGAGGCCGAGCAGGCCGCGGTGCGGCAGGCGGTACTCGATCACCGGCCCTGTGACGTGGGGCTTTCCGGTCAGCTGTGGACGCGGCGGTTGGTGGGCGAGCTGATCGCGAAGCTGTACCGGGTGCGGCTGACCGAGGTGGGGGTGGGCAAGTACCTGAAGCGTTGGGGGCTGTCCTTCCAGCGTCCGGACAAGCGGGCCGTCGAGCAGGACCCGGATGCTGTCCGGCGCTGGCATCAGGAGACCTGGCCGGAGATCCGCGCGAAGGCGAAGGCCGACGGTGGGGAGATCCTCTTCGCCGATCAGGTCGGCATCCGCTCGGACCAGGTCACCGGCCGTACCTGGGGTGAGAAGGGTAAGACACCTGTGGTGCGGCGGAGCGGGAACCGGTTCTCGGTGAACGCGATGTCGGCGATCAGCACCAAGGGCCGGATGCACTTCATGGTCTTCGCCGAGAGCTTCACCGCCGAGGTGATGTGCCGCTTCCTGGACCGGCTCGCCGGCCACTTCGACCACAAGGTCCACCTCGTGGTCGACGGGCACTCCGCCCACCGCTCCAAGAAGGTCCGCGACTGGCTCGCCGCCCACTCCGACGACATCGAGCTGCACTTCCTGCCCCCGTACTCGCCCGAGCTGAACCCCGACGAGCTGGTCAACGCGGACCTTAAGCACAGCCTGCCCAAACAGCACCGGGCTCGCGATCAGGCCGAACTCGCCGCCGAGACCCGCCGCTTTTTCCGCAGACGCCAGCGTCAGCCGCACATCGTCCGCGGCTACTTCGGCGGCCCGCACGTCCGCTACGTCTTGGACGAGAACCCCATGAGTTTCTGATCAATAGTAGTCGCTTTCGCAGAATGCACGCATGCCCCCGGAGTCTTCCGGGGGCCGGGCGGGGGTGGTGCAGATTCCCAGTCTTTACACGGCCTCAAGACGTGATGCACTCGCTGGGGTTTGCTGCGGACGGGGGTAGGAGAGATTTCCAATCTGTACACAGGTCCCGGTGGTGATGCAGGGTCAGGGCCCGCCCCCGTCCGGCCGGTTGACGACACGACCGCCCCGGACCGACCCTCCCCTGTAGCCAGCAGCCCGCGCAGCGGGCTCCTCCTGTAGGCGGAGCCGGAAGGAGCACCACCCGACCACCCGTCACCACCGGTCCCAGCGCGGAGCGCAGGGACCCGCCAAACCACCCACCCCGCCTTATGGATTCCGGAGGAATTCATAAACAATTCCGGAGGAATTGTTTTAAAGCCCGTAGGGCTTTATCGTCTTTACGGTCCGTAGGACCGTGCGTCGTTCCCCCGGAGGGGGACGCTGTCTCTTATACAC
>NZ_NTGZ01000084.1 GCF_002551245.1 Streptomyces sp. rh34 | reverse complement strand
ACCTCGCAGCCCGCGCAGCAACCACTGACCCCGCCGCCTGCAGTGCGGACGACATTTGCACGATCCTCAAGCCCTCACAGCCGTAGGCCGCTGCCCAAACTCGTGAACATTCAGGCCGGAGCCCAGTGGCCAACCGCCTCCGAAACTGACGTCGAAGTGCTGTCCGTTCTCGTGAACAGAGCCACGGCATCTCGGGAGCAGACGACCTGGGCACCGCCGCCGGGCTGCTCGACCAGGCGCTCGACGTGGAGCTGGACGGCGGCACACAGCTGGAGCAGCAGGTGTTCGTCGCCCGCGCCGCGGGCCTGCTGCGCGAGCTCGCGGACATGACCGCCGAATACCGCGCCATGGTCTGACCCGGACACCGCCAGGACTGACGCCCGGTCGCTGCCCGCCCCGCCCGACCGGGGCGGGCAGCGGCTCATCCGGGCCGCCCGCACACCCCGCCTACAAGGAGATGCCCCATGAAACCGTTCCGCCTGGAGAACGCACTACCCCTCGACACGACGATCCCCGAGCCCTCATTGGTCTGCCTGATCGGCGCGGCCGGTTCGGGCAAGTCGACCTGGGCCTCCACCTGGCCCGCCACGCAGGTCCTCGAGCTCGACACGTTCCGGGCTCTCGTGAGCGATGACGCGGGTTGCCAGGAATCCACCGGTGACGCGGTGTTCGCGCTCCAGGCCGTCCTGGAGGCCCGCCTCGCCCGCCGGAAAACGACGATCCTCGACGCGACAAACACCGGGAAGTCCGTGCGGGCCGACCTGATCGCGACCGCCCGCCGCCACGGCGTGCCCACCGTCGCCCTGGTCGTCCCGACCCCGGTCTCCGTGTGCGTGGAGCGCCAGGAAGCCCGGCCCGCGAACCGGCGCGTTCCCGAGCCGGTCGTCCGCGCGCAGCACGCCGCCATGGTCACCGCCCTCCCCGGCCTGCCCGCCGAAGGGTTCGACCACGTCGTCGTCGCGGAGAACCTCTACCGCCTTCAGGAGTTGCTCCAGCCGCTCAGCGACGCCCGGCGCGCGGAGCTCGGCTGGGACGACAGCGAGGGCCTGGGCGACCTGCTCCTGGTCCGCCGCACCTTCGGCCCCGAGATCCTGCCGATGTGGCGCTGGCGCGACGGCTCGCAGCTCGCCGGCGGCGACCGCGTCGCGGAGATCCGCCTCGGAGCGGACCGCATCATCCTCGCCCAGCGCAACGACACCGACGGCGAGGGCGACATCGGCTTCGACGTCCTGGTCGGCTGCCCCGCCGACGACGAGTGCCAGGGTCCGGCTTGGGCCCCGGCCTACAACGTCACCGACCTCCTGCGCGCCCTGACCGGCGAGCTGATGACCGACCCGGACGTGCGCTGCACCGTCCACCACCCGGAAGACGACCGGGACCTGGAGGACGACCCCGAGGGCCGCGCCGACCTCGAAGCGCAGGCCATGGAAGCGATCTGGGGATGACGACCAACACCCCGCCCTGCGGCTGGGACCAGGCCGTCTTCCGGTGCGGCCGATGCGGTGCTGAGCACACCGCCACCACCGAGGCCGACTACCTCAAGGCCGTCGGCGCCCACAGTGACGCCCACGCCGTATGGGACCGGCTCGACCCCATCGAGCAGTCCGGTCTGGCCTCGATCCTGCGCACCATCCTGTCTGCGGCCGGCCTCGCCACGGAACTCCTGGCCATCGCCGACCGGCAGCCCGCGGAAGGCCGCGACCGGTGACCCGCAACACCCGTGAGAACCCGGCCCCGACCACACCGGACACCGTCCCGGCGGGCTGCTACTGGTTCACCGACCCCGACGGCACGCTCTGCCTCGCACCGGGCTGCATGGCCCGGATCCAGGACCCCGACGCGCAGTGCCTGTGCGACAAGCTCGCCGCCCGCCTCGACCGGCTCACCGAAACGCTGCGGGACCTGGAAGAGCGGCAGAGGTACGCGGACGTGTGGTGGCACGCCCTGCGCACCGTCGTACGAGACCACCCCGACGAACGGGCGATCCTCACCGAGACCCGCGCCCGCACCGGTGCCGATCCCCGACCGCACCCCCGCACCACCTGAAGGCACCAGCACACGAAAGCGCTCGGGACCGCCGACGCAACGGCGGTCCCGAGCTGAACCCACCCGTGCACAAGACGAGAGGGACACCTCAGTATGAACCGCACCGTGCGCTTACCGGACCGGATCGGCCCTCGCACCCTCCTCATCACCGCGGCCCTGCCGCTGACCGGCTGGACGGTCCACGCCGTCGCCCTGCACAAGCGGCTGGCCGCGACGAAACGCGACCCGCTCACCGGGCTCCTGCGCCGCGACGCCTACACCGCCCGCGCCCGCCGCCTCCTCGCCCGCCACGGCGACGACGTCACCGTGGTCATGGTCGACGCCGACCACTTCAAGGCCGTGAACGACACCCTGGGCCACGCGGCCGGTGACGCGGTCCTCGCCGCGTTCGGCAGCCGGCTCACCGCCTGGGCGGGCCCCCGCGCCGCAGTCGGCCGCCTCGGAGGCGACGAGTTCGCCGTCGTCCTGGACCTGAACGCCGACCGACGCGAACGGCGCCTGGAGCAGCTGATCCGGATGCTGCACACCCCGGTCGTCCTGGACGACGGCCGCACGGTCGACGTCGCCGCCTCGGTCGGCGCCGCAACCCCGGACGTGCTCAGCACCCGCGACCTGTCCCGCCTACAGCGGGCCGCCGACGCAGCACTGTACGAGGGCAAGCACTCCGGCAGCCCGGTCCTCGCCACCCTCGCGCACACCACCGTCGCGTCCATCAACGGCCGCCGCGCCGGACGTCCGGGCACCACCATGTGGGGGCGAGCCGCATGAGCACCGCTCCCCTTCCGCCGGCAGGCGACTGGATCCGCGGCATCAGCATCAAGCAGCCCTGGACGACCGCGATCCTGACCGGCGCGAAAACCATCGAGAACCGCCCGCGGCCGTGGCGGCCGAGCTGGCTCCTCCTGCACGCGAGCATCCAGATCGACCGCCACGCCCTGCGCCTGCCGATGGTCGCCCGCACGATTCGCGGCCGTGAGCTGACGACCGGCGCGGTGATCGGGGTCGCCCGGCTGACCGGCTGCCACCAGGACCCGGACGGCTCCGCGCCCTGCACCGAGTTCGCGCAGCCCGGGGCATGGCACCTGGAACTCGTCGACGTCCAAGCCCTCGCCCTGCCGATCCCCGCGCGCGGACAGCTCGGGCCCTGGCGGCCCACCGAGGACCTCATCGACCAGGTCCTCCAGCAGCTGCCGCACCTGCGGCCGTGACCCGCGCCCGCAACAGGAAGCAGCCCATCGAGCCCGGCCTGATCCCCGCGCCCGGCGAGCTGCTCGACTGGCGGGACAGCCAGCACTTTGACCAGTGGCAGGACCAGCCCTGCGCACTGTGCCAGCGACCCACACCGATGCGCTCCCACGCCAAGGAACCCGTCCACAAGGCCTGCGCCGAGAGCTGGATCGCAGCCCACCCGGTCGAGGCACGTCGGGGCCGCTTCGCCTCCGACTCCCAGCCCAAGAGCCGGCACGAGAACAACCACGCCTGACCGGCAGCACCGAACTCACCAAGGTGATCCGGTCACCTCACCACGAACCCGCCCCGAGTCGTGACCCCGTACGCACTCCCGCGGTGAGCGAACCGGTGACCGCACCCCGGTTCGCTCAGCACACGCACCCACCGCCACGATCCGCGACCCCACTCCTGAACTCCTCCCCCGGAGGTCCCTCATGAGCAGCAGCCACCAGGACCACGCCTACCCCGAACCCGCAGCCCACCCGAACTGGTCCAGCCGCCACCACAAGCCCCGGCCCCTCACCCCGGCCCAGCAGAAGCAGAACCGAGACGCCCTCCTCCGCGCCCAGCACACCCCCCGCCCCCGCCACACCACCATGAAGGCCGCCCGATGAACCCCATCACCCTCGACGGATACCTCGACACGGCCCCGGAACCCGGCCCCCACCCCGCAGCCGCCCACTTCGACCTGATCCGGCTCCTCGACCACCTGGACACCACCGAACCGGACTCCTGCGCGCAGGTCTTCGCGTGCACCACCGAAACCCCCGCAGCCACCGAGCTGATCCTGCACCGGGCCCAGCTCGGCGACCTCCTGCGCATCTCCGGCACCGTCACGGAGCCCGGCTCCCCCGGCACTCCCCCGCATCTACGCGTCCACGCGATCCACGTCCTCGACACCGCGCCGCTCACCCACCTCGGAGCCACAGTGCTGGAGCGCTATGGCACCTACGTCCTCGTGTTCGACGCCGACCGCGACGAGGTCCCCGTCTTCACCACCACCGGCCGCTGGGTCGGCGAAGCCGCCACCCCCGACACCATCGGCCACCTCATCCACGCCTTCGAGAACACCAACCCGCCCTGAAGGCCACGCCCTCCCCCGCCCCGCCGGCCACGATGCCGCGCCACCGAACCCGACCCCAGACCAAGGACGCTCATGCTCACCTTCTTCAACCAGTTCCCCCAGCGGATCTCCGACGTCACCACCCAACTCACCACCCAAGGCCTCCCGCTCACCGCCCCCGCCACCCCAACCCCTCCCCCGGACCCCGATGACCCGTGGGCCAGCAGCCGGCCCACCCCGCCGGTCAACCGCACCACCCTCGCCTGGTGCACCGCAGCCCAAATGCTGAGCACCTACCACCGCACCCCCCTCAGCAGCCAGGTCCACTCCGCCGACGCCCTGATCCGCGAGCTCGGAGTCCGCGGCCTCGCCCAGCTCCACACCGACCTCCACGACGGCGCCCCCATCGACTACCGCTTCACCCGCTGCCCGTACTGCTCCGGCTGCGGCGAGGACCCCCTCCTCCCGGACTGCGCGGAACTCGGCTGTCCCCCGCAGTACGAGTTCATCGACCACGACCACATCTGCCCGGTCTGCCAGGGCGCCGACCACCAGCCCGAGTGGTTCGGCGAGGAGCGCATCGCGCAGCTGGACCGGTGGCTCTCCATCTCTCTTGGCCACAGGCCTGTGCAGGCCTCCTGGTGCAGGAGGACTGCTCAGCGTCTCCGAAGGCGTCGGTGAGGTATCTGTAGAGAGGGATCGCCAGGCCCGTGCCCCGTGGAGGGGCACGGGCCCTTTTGGGTTCTGGGAACAGCGGCGCGCCTTTCCCGGCCCTTCGCGCGCAGTCCTTCGAGCATGGCCTTCGGTGTGACATCCCTGTCCTGTCTCACTGAAGGTGGAGCTCGTCTCATCGAAGTTGGAGCGATCCGGATCAGGATGCCTTTGCGCTGCCCGGGGAGAGCCGCTGCTGCTGGTTCTGAGGCGCGCGACGTTGCTTGGTGGCCATGATCTGCAGGTTCGCGATCGACACTGAGACGTCGTGGATGTCCATGAGCTCGGTCCAGATTTCCTTTGCCCGCATCCCCTTGCTGATCATTTCGGCGATCAGTTCCTGGGCCTCGTAGTCGAGGGCATTGCGTCGTCGGCGTGTGCTGCGAGCTGGGAAGATCGAGGAGTTCAGGACACGGCGAACCAGCCAGCGGGGGACCTCCCATTCCGCGGAAATGGCGCGGACGGTCATGCTCCCGTCCAGTGCATCGTGCTGGATAAGAACGGCCTGATCGACCCCGTGACGGGTGAGTGTCCTGTGCTGATGGAGGCGGAGGGTGCGAGGGCCCGGCTTAGGTCGGCCGCGGGGCGATTTGGCATCTGAGAGTGCGTGCTCCAGGGCGGCCGTGGAGCGTCCAGAGACGGCGGCAAGCCGTTCGATTTGGGGTTTCCCGACCCAGAAGGGAGGCCCGCAGAGGTAGCCGTGCAGGTAACTGGGCTTGGCTCTGGCCAGCCGTCGGATGTAGGAGTCGGTGATCTCGCCGAGCTGCGGACGGACGTTGACGGGGAGCTGTGCGATCCGGTCAGGCATCTCGGGTGTCACCGACGGGCCACGATCGGCAGAGGTGAAGCGTTTTGGGCGGAGTAGTCCAATGGAATCGCTTCCAGGGACTTCTTCGTGATCTTCTCGGTGCCGGGACTCACGAAGGGGCAAAAGGCGTGAAACCCCTCATGTGGGTGAAGCTTCACGCCTCGAGGTCGACCACCCGACTGCGGTAAAGGAGGGCGCGCTTGGCGCGTCGATTCACCCACCTGATTGGATCCCCGCATGACGGATTGGTCGCAACTCAGCCATGCTTACGGCTCCGCGGAAAACATCCCGGCACTGCTGGGCCGGATCGCGTCGGAGCCGAATGCCGAGCATTGGAACGATCTGTGGTCGGCGCTGTGCCATCAAGGCAGTGTCTACTCGGCCAGCTTCGCGGCCTTGCCATGGCTAGCCGACGTAGCCGGCAGCGATGACCGAGAGCAGGCGGTCAGTGCCCTGAATCTGGCGGGCGCGATCATGGCGGGATCCGACCAGCCGCACGAGGCCGGCGACGTCCGCGCGCAGCACGTTGCGGAGATCGAGACCCTGCTGGCGGTAGTGAACCAACACCGCCGGACGGCGTCCGATCGCACCGAGTACGCCTACCTCCTGGAAGCCATGCTGAGCTTCGAAGGCGTCGTGAGCTGGAGCGAAGACCTGGCCTCGGGCCTTGTGAACGAGGAGTACGAAGTCTCCTGCCCTAGCTGCCAAGCCAACCTGTTCATTGTCATCGGGGAGCGCGGATTCTTCTCCACGAGCGGCGACTACGCACTGTCGGAGGATGACGTCGAGACGACGCCCCTGCATCCCGCGAATTCCGCAGACATGGACGGCATCGGCCGACGGCTCCACGACATGGCACTCACTGACGGTCACCCGGAAGTCGCCAACGCGCTGACCTACGTCTTCGGCGATGCGACGTGCCCGGACTGCGAATCAGGCTTCTCCGTAGCGGACCAGGTCAGCGCCGATTGGTCCGCCACACACTGAGCGCAGGTCCAGCGAAACGCAGGCTCCTTTGCCGGAACGGGCGCTGGCACCCCAGGCCACTGAAACCTCGGTGAGACGAAACTGCCGGTCATCAACCTTCGGTGACGTCGCACAGCCTTCGATGACACAGCACAATCCCAAGGGGGCATACTGCGCGAACGTGTCTTTACACCCGAAAAGCGAAGCGCTGGGCCGCGCCTTGCGCGGACGATCTCCGCAGTGCCGGAGTGATGGGATGCGACACAGGCTGAGAGGCCGCCTGTTGGCCGCACAGGCGTTTTCGCCCCCTGCGGAGGGGAGTTGGTTCATTCGAATGGCCCTATAACTGATCGTTTGTGACTGATTCCCAATCATCGTTGTCAAGCGTGCGGACCAGGCGGTCGATCTTGTTGGTTCTCCATGGGCGATGACGCGTGCGTGCAGCGTTCCAGCAGCAAGCGATACCGCTCGGGGTCCGCCAGGATGATGCGCCTCGCCTGCTCGTGGCTGTCCTGAAGATCGGCGGGGTAGACCGTCGCATCGAGGCTGAGGTCGAGGGAAAGATCCTGGCGTGTCTCCGGGTTTTCACAGGTAAGAAAGGCAGAAAGGCAGGCCGCGCGGTAGTCGTCGCGAAGGTCGGCCAGTGCCTCAAGTTCCGCCTTGCTCTCCTCTGTGGGGACTCCTCGGCGGAGATCATCCATGGAGGCGTACTGAAGTCCGGGCCGGGCGAAGTACCAGGCCATGGAGGCACCGACCTTCTCAGCTTCGGAGCGGTGCTGTTGGCCAGGCGGATGCTGCCGGCGGCGGTCGTCCGGTGGGTCGGGGAGTTGGTCATGGATGCGCCTCCTGGGGCATGGGGCATGTCGCGGCCGGTTGCAAGGGCGTTCATCGGTCTGGCTGCTTCGTGTAGTTGTAGACGGTCGCCCGGGAGACGCCGAGTTGGTCGGCGATGAGTTGTGCGGAGCTCCGGGTCTCGAAGAAGCCCTCGCTGTGCAGCCGACGTACCAGCTCGCGTTTCTGGTCACGGTTGAGGCCGCGCGGTGTGCTGGAGCGCTGCGCCGCGAAGGAGTCGATGGCCGAGCGGAGTTCGCGTCCGGTGCGGTCGCGCAGCGTCTCCAGGGTCTCGCCTTGGTGTTCGGCATCGGGGGCGACGAGGTTGGCGAGGGTCAGGGCCAGCGGGGACAGCGTGCTGACGTCCAGGTTCAGGCACAGGGCCGCGACGTACCGTCCCTCGGCGTTCTGGATGCCGATCGAGGTGCTCTTGGCCGGGCGCCCGTCGGGGAACTGGTTGCTGTAGTTCTGGATGACGCTGGGATAGTCAGGGTCCGCGATGCGGCGCAGGCCCAGTTCGGTGGCGGAGTCGCCGACCTGCCGTCCGGACAGGTTGTTCTCGATGGTGCGGATGGCGTTGTCGGGGCGGCGCAGATCGTGCAGGACGACCTCGCACAGACCTGGAAACATGCGGCCGACGGCGACAGCGATGCGCTCGGCTTCACGCACGAGGTGCTCGTCTTCCGGTACGAAGCGCTCGTCTTCTGGTACGGCGGGCTGGTCGGTACGTTCGTCATCCGGTCGGCCGGTGGAGTGGGTCATCGCGTGCTGCTCGATTCCTGGGCGTCGTCACCGGGTCCGGCGAACACCGCGGCCATCTTCTCGGCGGACTTCAGCCCCGCACCGGTGAGCACGACCACGGTCGTCTCGTCCGGAGCGATCTCCCCGGTCGCGATGAAGTGATCGAGGGTCGCCGCGGCGACGCTGCTGGTCGGCTCGGCGTACAAGCCGCGCGCGCTCAGGGCGCGGACCGCGGCGTGAATCTCCGCCTCGGGGACGGCGTAGGCGGCGCCGTCGGAGCGGCGGACGGCCTCCACCGCCTCGGGCAGCCGGACCGGGTGGGCGATGGACGCGCCCTCGGCGATCGTCGGCACCCGCTCGCCGCGGCCGACCGGGTCGATGCCGTTGAACGTGTCGGCGATGGTCGCCCAGTGCTCGGGCTGCCCGACGAACAGGCGCGGGCGCCTGTCGATCTGTCCGGCGTCGAGCAGTTCACCGAACGCAAGGTCGCACCCGATGATGTTGCTGCCGGCCCCGGCCACGAGGACTACGTTGTCGGGCGCGGTGAAGCCGAGCGACTCCCACATTTCGTAGGCGATGGTCTTGGTGCCCTGGATGAACATGGGGTGCCAGTTGTGGCTGGCGTAGGGGATCTGCTCCGACTGCCGGATCGCCTCGTCCGAGACCTCGTCGCGGGTGCCGCCCACGAGCTCGATCTCGGCTCCGTAGGCGCGGGCCTGGAGGATCTTGGCCGCCGAGGTAGCGGCGGGAACGATGATCTTGGCGCGGATCCCGGCAGCGGCGGCGTAGGCGGCCACCGCGGAACCGCCGTTGCCCGAACTGTCCTCCAGTACGCGCTCGGCGCCGTGCGCCGCGAGGTGGGACATCATCACCGATACGCCCCGGTCCTTGAAGCTGGAGGTCGGGTTGAACCACTCCAGCTTGAAGTGGACGCGCCGGCCGGCCCAGTCGACCGGGACCATCGGCGTACACCCTTCCCCCAGGCTCACCCGGCGGACGGCCGGGACGGGCAGGGCCGCGTGGTAGCGCCACAGGGACCGTTCGGCGGTGTCGATCTGCTCGGGACGCAGGCCCGGCAGTGCACTGACGGCGAGGGGACTGCCGTCCTCGCCCCGCCAGCGGGGATCGTCCAGGGAGTAGCGCTTTCCGGACCGGTCGTACAGGTCCGGGAGGGCGACGGCTGAGTGCTGTGCGGCGTTCATGGGCGGTTCCGGCTTCTACTCGCTCGACGTGCTGTCGTGTCGCTGGGTCTCGCGGCCCAGCAGGCACCCTTCCCTTCCATGTTAGACGTCCTATCCAGATGTGAACAGAGAGTCTAACTATTCGCGGATGCGACGCACTGCGCCGACCGTGAGCCGACCGAAGCCGACGAGGCCCAGCAGAGCAGTCCAGGCTGGGACGGTGAGCAGCTCCGACTGCGCTGACTGCGGGACTCCCGTTCGGAATCGGCCACCGGCAGCTCGGCCAGCAGCGTCAATGCGCAGCCCGAGGACTTGAAGCAGATCGCCGAAGCCACCGTTGTCGGCAATCCGCGCTACCACCTCACCTGTAGCGCCTGCCAACTTCAACGAAACCGGCGCTTAGCTGCACGAAGACGAGCAGAGCGACCTCACGCCACAGCCGCTCTCCCAGAGAACTCCTGCCCGTCCGGCAAGATCACACGGCCCTTCGAGGATGGCGGATCGGCGAACGCCATATCGGTCGCTCTAGGTCGCCTCGGACCGCCTGACTCCGCTTCGACAAGCCGCCCCCGTACCCATGTCATCAGCACCCGTTCGGCTCCATCGACGTCCTCTTGTCACTGCCGTACAGACCGACCCTGCCCCTCCAGCTCCCACGGGCGGTCGACTGGTCGGCCCACTCGCCGAGGACCGCCAATCCGCCGGCCGCGAACTCACTCGATTCAGTGACGCCGGCGAAGCCTTCTCGCGCGTCTCGTGAGACAGCCCCATCGCGAAGAACACCTCCACTGGCACATCGTTCCCCGGGCCACGAAGGACGGCCTGCTGCTCCCCTGGACGAAGCTCGCGAGCGGGCCGCGCTATCGCTCGACGCTGGACGGCCGCCGCATCCTGGTCCTGCTGGACAACGCCCACGACGCCGCCCAGATCCGCCCGCTGCTGCCCGGTACGCCGGGGTGCGCGGCGCTGGTGACGAGGGTGCGGATGGTGGACCTGGCCGGGGCGCATCTGGTGGACCTGGACGTGATGTCCTCGGAAGATGCCTTCCAGCTCTTCACGAGGATCGTCGGGGCGGAACGCGTCCAAGCCGAGCTCGAAGCCGCCCTCGACGTGCTCGCCGCCTGCGGCTTTCTGCCGCTTGCCATTCGTATCGCTGGCTCCCGACTCGCGACTCGCCGCCCGCCGAAACTGGACCATCTCTGCACTGGCCGCCAAGCTCGCCGACGAGCGGCAGCGGTTGGACGAGTTGCAGGCTGGAGACTTGGCAGTCAGGGCCACGCTCGACATGAGCTACCGGCAACTCACGCCCGTTCAGGCCCGGGTCTTCAGAGTGCTTGGAGCACGCTCTACCCCGGTGATCTCCGTGCAGAAGGTGGGGGCCTTGCTCGGTAGCAGCGCCGCTGAGGCGGAAAAGGTCCTCGAGGAACTGGCAAGCGCTGGGATTTGCATCCCACTGGAGCCTGGAAGCTACCGGCTGCATAACCTTGCCTGGCTCTACGCCAGGAGTGCGGCTTAGACCGTGTCCTGCGCACCGACGCGCATGAGGATCGGCCCAGAGGTCGAGGTGTGGGCGGGAGGGGATGCGTTCCTGTGTTGACGGGGGAGCCGGGCCGTTCTGCGTTCTTGGGCCCAGGTTGCTCGCCGGCGAGGAGCCGTCCTCTGTAGCCCTGGGGGGCCTTCCAAAACCCGGTTTTGAAGATCCAGCCGACACATAAGACCCGCGAGTTTTCTCAAAACCGGGTTTTGAAGCGGCACGCCGACACCCACCTCTCAGGGCGATACGTGGCATCCTGTCTCGGTCCGCTAGTACCAGCCGGGTGGCTGGGAAGCATACGGAGCATCAGGAGTACACGCATGGCACGGATCACCGCGCTCATTAACCGGAAGGGTGGCGTCGGGAAGTCGACGCTTACCGTGAACACGGCCGCCATCACAGCCCACGTGCTGGGCGAGTCCCCCGAAGGCGCCCCTCACTACGTTGCCGCAGTCTCAGCAGACCCGCAGGGATCCACTACCTGGTGGTCGGAACGCGTGGGTAGTGAGCTGCCCTTCTCCTTCGAGCAGATCAACTCCAGGGACGACCTTGAACTCTTCGCCCAGCTGAAGAAGTCCCGCAAGGTCAAGCACGCTTTCATCGACACCCCTGGGTGGATGGACCTTCCCGAAGACGAGAAGCAAGAGGCCGGCGACCCGTTCGGCAAGAGCACCGCAGCCGACGCGATGCGCGCCGTGCTGGCCAACGCAGACGACATCATCGTCCCCGTCGAGCCCGAGCCGCTGGGCTTCATGCCGACCCGCGACACCATTGAGGAAGTGGTGAAGCCGCTCGGCATCCCCTACCTCGTTGTCATCAACAACTGGGACCCTCGGGACGGCGAAGCCGACCTGGAACAGACCAAGGACTTCATCCGGGCCCAGCAGTGGAACCTCGCCAACACGGTCGTGCGCCACTACAAGGTCCACACCCGGGCAGCGCTCGAAGGCACGGTCGTCACGCAGTACAAGAAGAACCGGGTAGCCATGGAAGCCCGCGAAGACTTCTACCAGCTCGCTCTCGAGCTCGGCGCAGGCAAGAAGGGGACGCGCTGATGGCCACGAAGAAGCCCTGGGCAGACCTGCTCGACGGCCCCGGCAAGCCTGGCAGCAAGCGCACTACCGTCGCAGACGAGACCAAGCCGGACGTGCCACCCACCACCGTCCACATGCACACGATCACCGGCAACCCCGAGAACCCCCGCACCGAGGCCGACTACACGGACGAAGACGCTGCCTTCCGTGAACTCAAGGACTCCATGAAGGCAGTCGGTCAGCTGCAGCCGGCCGTCGCCATGTCCCGCGAGGCCTTTCTGGCAGTCAAGCCGGAACACGGGCAGCAGCTCGGTGACGCGCAGTGGGTCGTCGTCCTCGGCAACCGCCGCTTCCACGCTGCCAAGCAGCTCGGCTGGACCAAGTTCGAGATCAGGGTCCGCGACCGCCTCGGCAACCAGGACGATGACAAGGTCGACGAGGCCGTCATCATCGAGAACATCCACCGCAAGAACATTCCCCCCTACAAGGAGGCAGTGTTCCTGCAGCGGATGGTTGAGCGTCACGGGTCGCAGGAGAAAGTCGCAGAGCGCATCGGCAAATCGCAGATGTACGTCTCCAACCGCCTGTCGCTCCTCGACCTTGACCCCGAGCTCCGGGACGCCGTCGACACCAAACAGATCAAGGTGAAGACCGCCGAGAGGATCGCGAAGATCCAAGACCCGGAACAGCAGAAGGCCATCGCGGCAGAGGAGATCCGCAAGGCAAAGGAACCAAAGGCTCCCCGAAGGCGCCAGACCACCCAGGCAAGTCCGGCTGTTCAAAACCCGGTTTTGAACCCCGGCATCGAGACGTCGGTATCCAGCGGGGGAGTGGCGGCCGCAAAGACGGAGACACCTGTCGTTGCCGTGCCGGAGCCACGGACCACTACGGCTCCCCACGCCGAGGCCGCCGCCTTGCCGTGGCGAGACGGCGAAGCCCTCATGAACGCCGCGTTCGACCACCTCGACGCCCAGCAGCGCAGCGCTTTCATCCTCCGCTACTTCCAGCGCAGCAGCGGGATCGATGCCGTCATCGCGGACATGAGAGGGAACCTGGCTGCCGAGGCCCGCACCTCGCTCGCAGCCATCCTCCAGCAGGTTGCCGCAGGCCTTCTCGAAGACGTGTAGTTGCCGTAGGAGCCCTTGCCTTCTCTCTGCTGCGGAGCGAGGAGAGGAAGGTAAGGGCTCCCGGCGTCCCTAGTGCCGCATCAGGCAACGTTCGCCCCGTCGTGGGAGACTGCTCCGTCGACTGGAAGAGGGTGGCCGTGGAGACTGCCAACCGCGCGCTGACGGCGGACGTGATCGCGGCACTGAGGTACTGGCCCGGTGTCATATGGGGAGGTCAGAAGAATCCTCCGGACCCGGTGGACATGACCGTCCTGCCGCCCTTCTTCAACCAGACGCTGCAGGACCTTCCGTGGTGGAACCGCGACTGGAAAGTCGACCGCGTCCAGCCGGGACATCCTGTAGAGACCGGGGATCACCGCTGCGATCCCGTCGTGAGGTTCACCGAGGTGTCGATCCCGGGAACGGTCGCCTCCGACAACGGCGAGAGCCTGCCGCTCGTCGCGAAAGTCGGGTTCACGGGCGACCAGCTCGTACGCTTCCAGGCCAAGATCGGTGACGTTGTCATCGGCCCGGCCGTTGCCCCTGCCGGGCGGTCGGAGCCCCATCCGTTCGGACGGATGCTCACCGGGTTGATGGACCAGCGCGGGATTCCGGTCAGGGACATGGCTAGGGCCGCCGGACTGTCGATGTCCACCATCCACATGCTCCGCCGCGGACACAATCCGAACTTGCTGCAGGCCCGCCTGATCGCCGGGATCCTGGACATGCCCGAAGCGGACGTCAGCGTCATCGCCGGATTCGACGACGACGGTACGCAGTAGCTGACAGGTAGCGGCGCACATGTGGAGTTGGCGCTGTGTCAAGCGACGTTCGCCCTGGTGACGACTCCGCGTAGGCGCTCGTCGGCGGCATGCTTGTTCCGCCAGATGATGTAGCGGCGGATCATGCTGCCCTGGGCCTTGTGGCTGGGATGATCGGTGCCGTCGAGGGCGAAGTAACGCAGGGCGGTGAACTGGGCCTCGATCCGGTTGAGCCAGGAGCTGTTTGTCGGCGTGTAGGCGATCTCCACGTTGTTCGCCGCGGCCCAGGTTGCGACTCGCTGGCACCGCTTCGTCGTCAGGTGAGGCGAGTAGTTGTCGCAGACGATCGCAATGCGCACATCAGCCGGGTGTAGCGAGCGCAGGTAGCGGCAGAACTCCAGGAACTTGGAGCGGTTCTTGGTCTTCTTGATGTGGCCGTAGAGCTGGTCCTTGGCGAGGTCGTAGGCGGCGAACAGGTGACGGACCCCGTGCGGTCGGGTGTAGGTCGCGCGCCGCCGGGGCCGGGGCTCACGGTCAGGGTCCTTGCCCTTGCCACCGCGTTCGGCCCACTGCCGGCCGGGGTGAGGCTGGAGGTTGAGCGGTCCGAACTCGTCCATGCAGAAAACGACTTCGGGCTCGCCCTCCTCGGGTATGACCTCGCCATCGGCGATCGCGTAGAGGTGTTCGACGCGGGCCTTCTTGGCCGCGTACTCAGGGTCGCGGGAGGTCTTCCAGGTCTTCACGCGTTGAAAGGA
Source organism: Streptomyces sp. rh34 (assembly GCF_002551245.1). Taxonomy (GTDB): domain Bacteria; phylum Actinomycetota; class Actinomycetes; order Streptomycetales; family Streptomycetaceae; genus Streptomyces. Next base: position 13,629 of record NZ_NTGZ01000084.1, on the reverse strand, counting down.
GACGCCTTCCTCGCGGAGCAGGACCCGTAGGCCCTCGTGGCTGATGTCGTCGACCACCCCCTCGGTGACCAGGAAGTCGGCCAGCTTGGCCAGGCTCCAGGTCGAGAACGGCAGGCCGTGCTCGACCGGCTTGGACTTGGCGATCTTCTTGATTTCCCGGCGCTCGGGCAGCGTGAACGTCCTCGGCCGCCCGCCCTTGTACTTCGGGTAGAGCGAGTCGAAGCCGTCGGCGTTAAAGTTGTGGATCATGTCGCGGACCCGGTCCGCGCTGGTGAACGTGACCTCAGCGATCTTCGCCACGGGCATGCGCTGGGCGGACAGCAGCACCATCTGGGCTCGCCGCCAGGTCACCACCGACCCGGTGCCCCGTCGAACGATCCGTAGCAGCCGCTGCCCTCGTCGTCATCGATCTCACGGACCTGCACGCGTTCACCCACGTGATCATTCTGACGGTCCAGCGCCGCCCGGCACAGCATCCGGGCGACACATCACGACGGGGCGAACGTTGCCTGATGCGGCACTAGTCGCCTGCATCCATACGTTGGGCAGTCTTCTACTGCTCAGCGCGCAGCCACCCTGGGATCGTTCGTCGGCTCACGCCCGACAACGCCTCAAGCCGCGAAGGCCCTACACCGCCAGCAGCAGTCTTCCGGAGCAGACGCCGCACCTCGCTGTCCGCGAAAGCAAGCCGGGACAGCGCAACCTGCCGCTGCACCCCAGCCAAGGACAGTTCGTTCGTCGCGCTCAATGCTGGAGCTGGGTGCTCCTCCTCCCACTGGAGGACATCGTCAGCCAATCGCTCCCACCTGTACGGCTCGGGTGGAGCTGACCTCCACTGCTTGGCGAGGTTCCCAGACCTCAAAAGCTCCTCAGGAGGTACCGCAGCGGCACGAAGGGTCTGCGGGGGAGTGAGGTCCTGCCATGCCAAAGGAAGGTGCCCCGGACGAGGCCCACCTTGGACGCCAAGATCAGCAAGGCAGTGGGCACAAGAGCGGTGCAGCTGAGCCTCGTCCGTCGAGTCCTGCGAACAACGGGATGCAGGTAGTCGGCACAGCACCGGGATCCCGTACGACAAGGAATAGGCCGCGTGCGGGGCCCGATGTCCACACGCGTCGTCATCAAGATGAGGCGTAATCCGCAGAAGCGGCTCCCCCAGGTACGAAGCTTCGCGGGCGGTGGCGTCGAGCGTTGTAAACACCTCGTACTCGCATCGCCGCCGCAACGCGGTCCTCAGATGATCGACAGGGGCTGCTTGCGGCCACTCCTCAACCAACGCCGTCCACATAAGTGGGTACCTCTTCTCATCTACGGCGGGAAGGACCCCCACCTCCTGGAGGATTTCGTTACGCCGGAACAGTCTGCCGGTGGACAAACCGCGTGCACCGGTTGATCAGGGTGGGGAACACTGTGCTGATGAGCTCTGCAGCCTCCCAGACAGCGCAGGAACGGGCCCTTCGGCATGTTGCGGAACTGGCATCCGGCCCTCCGATGGACCCGACATTGCGGGTGACCCTCAACTTCCACCCGGACCGTCTGCTGCACGGCAAGCCGATCCTGGATGCCATGGCCGAGGGCGGCGTCTACCACTCGCAGTTCGTTACTGGGACCAGCAACGGCGGCTTGACCGCGCATCCAGGCGGCGACCGGTGGCGCTGGGAGAGCCGGATCTTCGACGGGGCATACGACGAAGCCATCGCTCATGAGCGACCCGTTTACGGGGCGTTGAACTTCCGCCGCAAGCCAGTTGGAGGTGCCCCGCGGTTCGGCTCGGCCCACTTCCGGCTGACGGCCCAGACGCTGACGCGAACCACGTTCTGCTACCCGGATAGTTTCCTCGAACCCTCGGATTTCGGTGTCGCAGCCCGCATGGGGCTCATGGAGCTTGCCCTCGCTGATCGTCAGGACGAGCTTGACGACTACATCGAGGCGCAAGTGCACGGGTCGGTTCAGATGCAATGCCATGTGGAGGCGCTGGTCCTGGACCCTTGCTACCAAGGCACGACGGTTGAGGCCGCGGCTTTGGTCCTTGGCTGTCCGATGGAGTGGCACCCCGGCTTCCGACTCGGGGTTGAAGAACTCCGACGTCACCCCGGCTACCGCGGTCAGGAATACGTCGACTTGGGAACGCAGATCGCGGTCGACGGCATTCTTGATCCTCGGATCGTCGGAGACGCTGCACGCGCCGGCCTCTATGACCCCCAGGCGATCAAGAAGGTGTGGCACTACCTGGCGCGATTCGGGGTCCCTAAAAGGGCCACTGACAGATCGGTGACTCCGGCACTGATGGCGGGGACCGTACTCAATGACCTTCGTTGAGGGGCTGGTGGTGAAGGGACTGTGGGTTGTTCCGGGCTGTGAGCACCCTGACAGGGCGACAAAGATAGTCGCGACGAACACCGCGCGATCGTAGAACCGTTAACGCCTTCCGCCCTGCGGCGTCGTGGGGATCCGCGGGGGCGTCGTTGGGGAAGGCATGCATCCGAAGCTTCAGTAGCGGCTACTCGGTGGCCTCGCCTGTGCGGGCGGTGAGCTGGGAGAGGCTGGGCAGGCCCAGGAAGACAGGGGACTGCTTCTTCTCCTGCTGGGCTTCGACCTGGGCGATCTTGTCTTCGGCGGCAGCGAGGCTGGTGGACAGCCCTCGACCTCGCCGATCCATCCTTCGCGTTCGGCTTCGGCGATCCTGTCTTTGAGGTTGTCGCGGATCTCTTCCATGCGGGGCTCCTTGTCCAGGGCGACGATCAGGACCGGGCAGCGAACGCAGGCTTAACCGAACTTGCGGTGTGTGGCTGAGAGCCCGCCTGCGCGCCCGGTCAGGTCACTGAGGAGACGCCAGCGAGTTGGGCCCATCAGGGATCCCGGGCGTGTCGCCAATCGTGTTGCTGGGATTACCGCAGCAGCCGGTCGGCCCATGGATGTGGTTCGTAAGCCTGGGTGATGGCACGGACGAGCCAGTGTCGCTGGTCGTCAGTGAGCGTGGGCAGGGCCGCGTCGAGGGCTGCTTCGTCCTTGGGTCGCGGCTTCTTGGCCTTGTAGAAGAGTTGCACCTCCGGTGCGAGGTAGGGGATACCGTCGGCGGAGATCAGGCCGAGCGCGTCGATCGGACGACGTACTCGCGGATCACGGCGTGACACCCACTCCTGGTTATGGGCTTCGTCGAGCATGATCTGGATGCGCCAGGGTTCGCCCGACCCTGGCTGGCACCAGATGTCATGAACGCTCTCAGAAGGAGCCTCGCCAGATACCCATGGGCGCAGGCTCCCCGGTGGATCGGCAGCCGACAACTTCCAGTCCGGTAGAGCCTGTTGCACGGCAAGCTGGTCGCGGCGCAGTAGCAGGACGTCAACGTCGCCGTGATCTCGGATGCGGTGGCCCACGGCGAGTTCAATGGCGTCGTGGAGGTTGCCACCCCGTACCTCAAGGACGGGGCACGCCGATTCAAGGAGAAGCTGCGACGCAGGCCCAAGGACGCCCCGGCCGCTGAGGTGGTACAGGAGACTGCCCCCGAGCGGCCGACTGCGTCTGGTCTCCGACCGGTGACTGCTGCCGCCAACGGCCGCGACCAAGTGGACCTCGACCTGCGTGCCGACCAGGGTGACGCCAATATGCAGGCTGCGCTGGAGCGAATCAACACGCGCGCGGCCTAGACATATGGCATCGCCGCGCACACTACTCCGCCAGCCTGCCCGCGGCAGACGTGGTCGGCCCATGCGCCGGGCGCTGGCAGCAGCCGCGCCCGGCTACGTCGCCGCCGCCCTTGAACGCCTCGCCTTCGACGACGAGCTCGGCCTGACCCCCGCGCAGCAGAAGCGTCTGCGGGGTTGTGCTGCGGAGCTCGACCCCGGTGTGGTCGAAGACCTCACCGGCGCCAATGCCCCGCTCGCGTAGCCCGGACGCTCCGGGGGGCGAGAGCGGCCGCTGCGCATTCGGCCCCCGGTCGGGCGGATCCCGGCCAGCGGCGCTGCCGTCCTGGAGCTACTGGTCACTTCGTGGCAGCTTCAGGAGGACAGGGCACAGAGGGCTTCCCTAAGCTTGCGCCATGCCTTTCACGCCACTTCACCGCATACTCGGGCTTGCGCCTGGGCCGCTGACCGGTGACATCCTGGACGCCGCCGTAACAGCTGGCGTGACGGAACACAGCGACTTGGACTGGAAGTCCGAGCTGCCGCCCGCCAAAGGTCTGCCGCAGACAGACTTCCCGAAGGATGTCGCGGCCATGGCGAACAGCGGCGGCGGTGTGATCGTTTACGGCGTACAAGAGACGCAGAAGGCGGCGACTAGCCGCGTCGATGTCGGCGAGTTCGATGAGGGTCACGAGCGGGCACTGCGAAGCGCCGCGATCACTGCGATCTCTCCGCCAGTGTTCGGGCTCGGTGTGCACCGTGTGGGCGAGGCAGGGAACAGGGCCGTGGTGGTGGAGATCCCGGCTAGCGTCGACGGTCCGCACCTGATCTATCGGCACGACTATTTTGGCGCTCCCGTCCGCAACGACGCCGACACGGTATGGATGAAGGAACGCCAGATCGAGGCCATGTACCGCGCTCGCTTCGACGAGCGCCGCCATGCGACCGAGGCCCTGGACTCGCTGTTCACCGAAGCCGCCGCCGGGCGCGACAGCCGCAAGCGGGCGTGGCTGATCGCGGTTGCCCACCCGCGGCTCCCTCTCGTTCGCGAGAGGCTGACGCGCGACCAGGCGCAGAAGGTGATGTCCAAGGCAGAGAGCCTTGCCTTGATGTACGCGGGGCGGGGTGGTGTTCACCCCCTGGAGAGCGTGGACCGGCTCAACCCTCGCCCTGGCCTGCGCCGGTGGGTCCTGGTGAACACGGCAGCGGCCGCCTACTCCTGGTGGAAGGAGGCGTGGGCCACCATCCACCACGACGGATCGGTCACCCTGGCGGCCGCTGTGGGCGGACACCGGCGTGCTGCTTCGGGCGCTGAGGGCGGGGAGTTCTTCGAGGGCCGGCACGTCGAGTCCTCTGCCATCGAGTGCTCGATCGCGGACATGATGGCGTTGGTCCGAGCGACTGCGGACCTGACCGGTGCCGGCGAGTACGACGTGCGTGTCGGAGTCGAGTGGGCTGGCGAAGGGCCGCTGACAATTCTGACCCGGGACACCATGGGCTTCGTTTACGACGAGGTGTCGACCCCTCTGCATCGGTATACGCCTGTCGAGACGACTGTGAATGCAGTTGCTTCTGACCCGGACTTTTTCTGGCAGGTGCACGACCTGGCGCAGGACTGCGTGAACCAAGGCGGTGTGTCGAACGTTCTGATGATCCGCCCTCCAGAGCGTGACGGGTCGGCGTAGCTGAGCTGCTCCCCGCGGGCCTGCTGTTACCAATTCGTTCGTCCCAGAAGCCGGTGCGAGCGATGGCGTCGGCGGTGATAGGTGGGGTGCGGTCGACAAGGAGAGGGTGGGGACGGGACCCGCGGTCTCCTTCTTGCGGGAGCCGGTTCGTGGCTACAGTCCAGGCCATGGCTTCTCCCGAGGCACTCGCAGCGCGCGCACTTGCCCAGGCCGCAGTGAAGCTGGCGCAGAGAAAGACCGCCTGCCCCGGGCCGCTGCCGGGGCAGGTCCTGGCGCCCCGCATCTGAGGCGCCCATCGCGCCATGACCAGCACCGCTCGGCCCTCCGCCCAGCACTGCGAGCCTGACTCGACAGCCGTCCTGGACGCTGCAAACTACTGACTGCCCGGCGGAGTTCTGGGATCATCGGCTGATGGTCAGCAGCAGGTACCGCTCGGGACTTCGGCAGCAGTTGGACGCTGTCGTCTCGCGCCACCTCAGCGGGAACACGCACGCCACCCTCAACGCAGCGTTCGCGGAGCTGGCCATGCCGGAGATTCCCAAGGAGGAGGGATCGCGGCGAGCTGACAGGACGTCCTCCTGACCGTGCCCGTGCTCCTGGTCGTCGTCGGGGTACGTCATTCCGGAGACGTACGGCGAGGGTCGATGACGTACGGGCGACGTCGGCCGGGACCGAAGACCATGCTGTCGGCCTCGGGCCGGAGCCCCTCGTTCACCAGGGGACGTCGCCGCTCCAGTCCCACCGGGTGGTGCAGCCGGGGCGGGGCTCGTAGTCGGCTCGGCCGCCGGGCCCGTACGCGCTGCGGGGCGCGATCAGCAGCGCACCGTCCGCGCGCTCTTCGGCGGTGAGGGCGGTGACGTCGAGGAGCTGCCCGTCGAGTGGTCCGCCGACGAGCTCGACGTAGGTGTGGTCCGGGTCGAAGGCGTAGGGGGCAGGGTCGTCGTGGTCGGTCCCGTAGACCCACCTGGTGTTCCCGGTCATCCGTTCAGGCTGCCAGCCGGCCCCGTGCTCCGCCGCGGTTTCGCAGGGTCCGCCTGAACTGGGCGGAACCGGGCCTGGTGGGTGCCGGAGTGGCGAGGGGGCCTGCGGCTTCTGGCGGATCCCCCTCCCGTGGGGAGGGCCGGGAGGGGCGGCGGGCCCTGCTGGCATCGCAGCGTGGGCAGGGCCCGACGGGTGCGGGAAACGGGGATCCCGCACGAGCAACGATGCACCCGATTCAGCCAGAACAACAGATGCATGACCGAATCTGGGGCACTCGGCGGCGGGCCGGTTGGGCGCAAGCGCCTCGGTCGGGGGCCGGATTCTGAAACCCCTTCAGGACGGCCATCCCGCCGACCGCCGACGTCATCGGAATGGTCCGCCACCCGAGAAGGGCCAGCACATGGCAAGCACAGCGTGTTCTCGATCCCAGGTGGGTGAGCTGTACTCGGAGGGATGTGGGCCGAAAGGCGTCCGCTGTGCCGTGGCATCGGGGGATAGTGCGGTGGTGACCACGACACCGCACGCCCCGGCACCCTCGCTGCCTGCCCGCCGCCGCCGTCACGCCCGGCTGATCGCCGCCCTGACCGATCTGATCGGTGCGTGCGCGGAAGCGGCGGGGAAGGTGTACGGGCCGGTCGCCGCCGCCCCGCCGGAGCAGGAGGCGGTGGAGACGTCCGTGCTGTCGTGCGTCCGGGTCGGCATGTCCGCCCCGCTGCTGCTGGACCTGGCCGTGACCGAGGACGCGACCAGGTGGCCGGATGCCGTGGCCCGGGAGGAGGCGACGGCCCGGCGGACGTACGCGGCCCGGTGCGCGCTGGCCGAAGCGCACCGGGCCGTTCACCGGACCGCACCGGGCCGGGGCCCGGTTCCGCTGCCGACGACGGATCAGGGCGCCCGGCTGGACGTGGCGAGCGCGGGCGACGAGGTTGCCGACCGCTGGGTGGGCGATCCGGAGCGGGCCGTCGCCCTCGTGCGCGAGCTCGCGGCCGGCGGCGAGCTCGCGGTCGACGAGATCCTGGACGCGGCGGTCGACGCGGTGGTGGTGACCGGGCTGCTGACCCTGAGCGAGGCGCACACCGCGGCTATGTCCGATCCGAGCACGGCGGCCGAGCTCTGTCTGGCGGCCGTGCCGCATTTCTCGCTCGCGGTCGCCCTTGCCAGCGCGGACCTCGACTGAGTGATTCGTTGCTGCCGCCCGTGACGGGGAACCACCGTTCCGGTTGAGTGGATCATGAACCGACGCATGATCACCACCGCCGCTCTGGCCGCCGTCCTGGCCCCGGTGGCCGCCGCCCCCGCCGCGACGTCCGCGACCACGGCCGTGCGCACCTACGTCGACACCCGCGTCCGTGACTGCGCGGGGGAGGGCTCCGGGTGCCGTCCGGGGGCCGTGGTCCACCACTGGCACAAGCGCGGCTCCTCGGCCCGTGGGGTGGGCTGGGTGTACGCCTCCCGTGAGGGCGTCCGGTCCGGCACGGCCCGCTGGCTCGTCAAGAAGCCCGGCGGTACGTGGAAGACCGGCGGCGGCTGGAAGCGCGCGTCCCGGGTGGGCAGCTTTGTTGAGACCAGTTGGGGCCGGGACGGGCACACCGGTCCGAAGTACCCGTCCGGCACGAAGCTCTGCGTTCAGTTCAAGGGGCTGTCGACGAAGGCGTGCGTCACGCTGAAGTGACCCTGACCGAACGGTCTTTGCCGCGGCCCGCACCGTGACGGTGCGGGGCCGGGGCGGTTAGAGGGGCATGACGCTCTCACTCCTGCCTGCCCCTGCCGGGCCTCCTGACGACGTGCCCTACGAGACGTGGGAGGGGGAGCCCGAGGCTTTGGCCGAAGCCGCGGCCGCCGGCCGCCGGGCGGCGGCGTGGGTCCGTTCACTGCCGGCCCCGCCGACCCCTGGTCCGGTCGGTGTCTGGCTCGCCGGGGAGCTGCCCGCCGCGATCGAGACGGCGATGAGCGGTCTGGATCCGGAGGAGTGCGACCACATGGCCCCGGACGGCCGGGCCATCGACGGCACCGGCGGTGTCGGCGCCGGAACGATCAGCACCCTGACCGCTGTTCCCGTGGTGCTGCCGGAGGCGGGCTGGCTCGCCCCGGACCAGCAGGCGCGCCTCCTGGCCGTCGCCTCCGCCGTCACCGGGGCCGTGCGGCTGATCGCGCGGGACCCGGGCGGAGCGATCGTTCACGGCCTGGCCCGGCTGTGCGCCGTCCTGGACCACGCCGCCCGCCCGGACGGTGTCGCGTGGGTACCGGCCGGGGCCGGGGGGTCTGGAGTGGCATCGGAGTTCGAACAAGGGTTCTAATGGGGGGATGGACCGCTTCCCCTTCCCCGACGACCTGATCCGCGCCCAGCAGGAGTGGCACGACACCTACCGCGCACTGGCCGTGCCGCGTCCGCGCCGTGCCACCGACCTGCGCCGCCGCCTGCTGGCCCTGTCGGTCCGCATCGAGTGGCATCCGTTCTGGTCGACTCCGGCCGGCTGGACGCCTGCGGCGCGGGTGGAGCTGCGGCGGCTGACCGGCGGGGACCGGCGTACGGACGCGGCGTGAGCCCGCTGCCTGAGAAGGGGCTGATCGGTCATGGGCGATCTGCCGCCTGACCTGGAGCGTCTCCGCACGCTGGAAACGTGGCTGGTCCTCTCTCTGGACCGGGTGCGTGAGCAGATCGCGGCTGTCGAACGGCCGGCGCAGCCCCGGCGCGTACCCCAACCCCCGGCGGCTGCTGCCCGGTCCGCCGGGCCGCGCCGCGCGCCGACGCCTGACTGGGGTATCTCGTCTGTCGGTATCGGGGCGCCCGTCGTTCAGGTCCACCGGGGCGACTGCTTCGCCGGGGGCAAGGCGCTCCGGCCGGTCAGTGCGGAGCGTGCCCGTGCCGAGCTGGCCGACGGGGTCCAGGCCTGCGGGGTGTGCCGCCCGGACAACGTGCTCAACAAACCGTGACCCCCCGCCGCGCCCGGCGGGCTGGATAGGGTCGGGGCAGACCGCGCCGTATGGGTGTGCGGGACAGGTCCGGGTCTCCTGGAGTACGGCTCGGACCCCTGGTGCCGGTGGCGGCCCTTGCCACCGGCACCAGGCCCAGGGCCCCCGGGTGGCTTGGGGATCAGTCGTCGTCGGGTGCGCTGCCGATCCAGGCGACCGGCTCGCCGTCCGGGGTGATGCCCCAGTGCGGGGCGTGGGTCTCGTGGCCGGCGCGCTGTGTGCAGATCCGTCCCCATCGGCCGTGCTTGCCCGTGCACACCTGGGTGAGGGCGGCGATGTCGCCCGTGCGTACGGCGATCTCGTACCGGTCCTGGAATGCCTGGAGTTTGTCGCGGAGTTCCCGCCCGCTCCGGGATTCCTCGTCCTGGATCAGTGTCCCGATTTGTTGTACCTCCGGGTCCGACAGAATCGCTGCGATCCGCTCCTCGATGTTCATGCGGTGGCTTCCTGGGCCCAGTCGATGCCGAGCGCGGCGAGCTGCTCGCGCTGCTGGTCGCTCAGCTTTGCCCGCCGGGTGCGGGTGTTGCTGATCCAGGTGCCCAGCCGGACCGCTCCGTGGGGTGTCTCCTCGACGTGCGCCCTTGGCACGACGACCCGCCCCTCCCGCGCCGCGTACTGGGTGAGAGCAGCGATTCCCCGCTCGAACGCCCCGGCGGCGCTCTTCCCGGGGGCCGGTGCTGCGGGCCGGGGTGTGAGGCCGAGCGCGGTCAGGCGCTCGGACTGTTCGGGCAGAAGGGTGTCCCAGACGGCGGGGTCGGTCTGCTTGGCGATCCAGGTGCCGACGTCGATGCCGTTCACGGTGACGCCGGGCAGGACATCGGCCGGGCCCTGCTCCTCGGCGAGGAGGGTGCGGGCGGCGGCGTAGTGGCGCTGCCATTCGACGGGCCAGTCCGGGTTCCAGTCCGGGTCGATCGCTTCCAGTGCCCGGCACCGTTCGTCGGCCCGTACCGGGTCGCTGCCCAGTCCGCCGGGCTTGCGGAGATTGGCGACCCACTGCCCCACCGCGACCCCGTCCATCACCGCGCCCCTGGGGCAGGCGAGGCTGCCGTGCGCGGCCATATAGGCGCGGGCGGCGGTGAGGTTCTTCCAGAACGCCGCGTCGCCGACCGACCAGACCATGCCCAGTTCGTTGAGCAGGTCGGTGCGCCACGGCTTGAGGGTCCCGGCACGGAACGCGCGGCGCTGCTCGGTGACCCAGCTGCCCAGCCCGTACGTGGCGCCGTCGTCGCCCAGCTCGATGGTGGTCTCGCTGGGGACCTGCGCGTGCCCGTGCTCGCGGACCCAGGAGCGCAGGGCGTTGTACCCGGTGAGCCAGACCTCGCTGTCGGGCCGCAGGACGCGCGTGCGCAGGAACAGGGCGATGCTCTCAGGGTCGCGGAGGAGGGAGAACCGCAGCAGCGGCACTCCGGTGCCCGGTGCCGCGCCGGTCTCCTCGTCGCCCTGGCCCTCATCCTCCTCGTCGTCCTGGTGCTCGTCGGTGTCGGCGTTGTCCTGGTCGTCGTCGCCGGGGCCGGCCACCGGGCTCTCGTCGGGGACGTCCTCCTGGCCCTCGTCCTCGACCTGGCCCTCGTCCTGGACCTGGTGCTGCTCGTCGTCCTTGTCGGCTGCGGCTTCCTGGGGGTCGAGGGCGAGCACGGAGGTGATCTGTCCGCGCGCGGTCGTGGTCGGCAGTGCCATGCGCTCGATGACCCGGTCGTCGTGTGCGCGCAGGCCCTGGAGGACCGCGACGAGTCCTCGGTAGCTGGAGGACGCCATCATGTCGCCGGGGTCCTCGCCGGGCTCCAGGAAGACCGGGACGATGATCCGGGAGACCTTGCCGTCGCCGGGCTCCTGGCGCAGGGCCCGCCCGATGATCTGCACGACCTCGACCGGGGAACTGCGGGTGTCTGCGAAGACGACCGCCTGCACTCCGCGCTTGCCGCGGATGTCGACGCCTTCGCCGAGGACCCGGCAGGAGGCCAGGAATGACAGCTCGCACACCCACCCCTCCGCGTCCAGCCCGTCCGCGTACCGGGCGAGGACGTCGCGCCGGTGGGGGGCGGGGTGCTCGCCCGAGAGCCACTCCGAGCCGACCCGGGCCGGGTAGGCGGCGGGGTCGGTGTGGTGGAGGCGGGCGGCGGTCTCCGGCATCGCACGGGCGAAGCTCATCGCGTCCAGGGTGCGCGAGTGGAACGTCATGTACGAGCGGACGCCGGTCTCGTCGGCGTGCTTGAGGAGCGCGGCCTGGAGGGCGGCGAGCCGCCGGCCCCGCCGCTCCTCCAGTGACGCGTCGTCGGTGAGCGGTGCGGGGTCGCGGATCTCCAGGACGTCAACCTCGAACCGGGCGAGGATGCCCCGCTCGACGCTCTCCATGAGGCCGGTCTCGTGGAGGACCGGCCCGTACAGCTCGACGTCGTCCATCGACGCCACCAGCCGTCCGCCCAGCGCCTCACCACTGCTCTGCGGGACGTCGCCCGCGCCGGAGGCGTCCCCGTCGACCTCGTCCGTCGCGCGGGGGCCCGCTTCCCACAGGCGTGGGGTGGCGGTCATGTACAGGCGCCGCTGGGCCGGGATCCGGGCCTGATCGTGTACGGACGCCCAGGCCTTCGAGGCGCTGCCGGACGAGCGGTGTGCCTCGTCGACTACCAGCAGGTCGAAGGGGGACATGCGTTGCCCGTAGGAGCCGCGCAGCGCCTGTTCCAGGACGCCGGGGGCGGCGGTGTCCGGGGTGTCGTCCTGGTCGTCGGCCAGGCCCTGCGGGGTGAGTGAGGCGTACGTCGCGAACACCAGCACCGGCCCGGACGCGGCCCAGAGTGCGAGTTGGGTTGGGTTGGTCGTGCACCGCACCCCGAGGGCTTCCAGCAGCGGGTCGGCCCCGAGGGAGCACACGGCGACGGCCGGGCCCTGGTGTCCGGCCCGGCGCCATGCCTCGATCGTCTGTGTCAGCAGGTCCAGGGTCGGGACCAGGACGCCGATCACTCCGGTCGGGCACAGCTTGAGCGCGGCCATGGCCGCGGTGATGGTCTTGCCGGTGCCGGTGGCCATGTGGACCTGACTGCGCAGCCCGCCAACGGGCAGCGTCCCGTCCACGGGCAGGGACAGGCCGCGCACGATCGCGTCCACGGCCTCGACCTGGTGCGGTCGCAGCGTGATCCCCTGCATGCTCATCGCTCCTCACTCAGCCCGGCGGTCCGGCCCGGGGTGAACGGGGCGACGGACACCGCCCCGTCATCATCGACGGCCACCCGCTCGGCGAGCTGGGCCAGTACCTCGTGCGGGGTCAGCCCGGCCCGCGCCGCCGCCGCACGGATCCGCCGCCCGGCAGCCGCGCTCAGCCAGAGTTCGGCCCGTAGCCCGTCCCGCTCCTCACGCCGCTGCTCCGTCCACGCGGCATGATCCCGCAGCGCTGTGGTGCGCCGTTCCTCCCGCTCCCGTGCCCAGGCGCTGCCCGTCTCGTCCTGGTCGCCGTCGTAGACGCCGGCACCGGATGCGGCGAGATGGGCAGCGATCCGCTGCCACTCGGTGAGCAGGGCCGCCCACCGGCCGGCCAGCTTCTCCGGGTCCGGGACGAGCTCCCCACGGGGCACCCGCACCGGGGAGCGCAGTTTCTGGCGGGTCTCGCGCACGCGCACCACCGCCGTGTCCACGGCCTGGGCCACCTGTTGCACGGTCATGCCTGCCGCCTGTCGGCGTACCTGATCACGTGCCACGTCCTCCGAGGTCCAGATCACCGCTGCGCTCCCTAATGTCACGAGTCGTCTAATCAATGCCAAATGTAGCACCATGTAACGCCTAAATGTTGTACAGTGGCGATATGAGTCAAGAGAACAGCGTGGAAGCACTACTCGAAGAGGCCCGTCTCGCAGCGGCGATGCCACCCCCCGAGGAGCGGTTCCGGCTCCGGGAGGCGGCCGGCTTCTCCCGTGCTCACATCGCGGCCACGGTCGGCGTCGGCAGGCAGACGATCGCGAACTGGGAGACTGGCGTCTCCGACCCCACCCCGCCCGCCCGCTACCCGTACCTGCGGATCCTGAAGGGCCTCGCGGACATCTACCCGCCCCCCACCGCCGCCCACGGGGACCCGGTTGCGGCACTGTTCGCTGACGCGCCGGGCGGCCCCGCCCCGGAGCAGACCGCCGCCCAGACGCCCGCCGCCCCGGCGGTGCCTGCGGCGTTCACCGGCCTGGAGACCCTGCGCGGGCCGGATGGCCGCGCGATCGAGGGCGACCCGGGCCCGTGCGTCCGGTGCGGTGTGGAGACGACCTACCAGTCCACCGACGGCCGCCCGCTCCACTCCGGCGCCCTGTGCCAGCCCGCCACCACCACTCCGCCGGCTGCGGCCCCGGCCGTCACCGCGCCCGCCCCGGCCGCTGTCTCTTATACACATCTCT
>NZ_NTGZ01000083.1 GCF_002551245.1 Streptomyces sp. rh34 | reverse complement strand
AGTCCCTGCGGCGCGGCGCTTCCCCGGGGCCCGCTTCGGCGGCCGGGCGCTCCCCGGCGATCACGGAGTGTCGCGCTCCCTCAGCACGAACGTACGGCTGCGCCGGTCTTCCGCGGGCGGGGCGGCCGGCGCGTGCCGCAGGAACTGCTGGGCGGCCACCTCGGCCACCTGGGGCAGGATCTGCTCGAACGCCTCCATCGTGGGCACTCCCTTGGCCGCCGAGTGCAGGGAGGCCCGCCCCCGCCGCAGCGTGGCCGGCATGGTCGCCTCGACCATCTCGGTGAGCCCGACCTCCGCCGCTCTGCTCTGGTGGTCGGCACGGTTCCACGGCACGACCACGGTCACCCAGGGCCGGTTCTCCGCGTCGAAGGCGGCGAGCCTGCGGCGGTGGTCCTCGTTCATGAGAGCCCAGCGGTCGACGAGCAGGATCTCGGGGGTGCTCGGCAGGGCCTTGGCATCGTGCCGGCCCTCGCCGAACGAGGCGATGGAGGGCTGGTAGTTGAGGGAGCGCACCAGATCCTCGGCGGTACGGGCCAGCGGTCTGCCGGCATTCGGATGGTAGGGGTTCCAATCCTGCGGACTGTCGCCGTAGTACTCCGGGCTCCGGCCTTCCGGCAGATCGTGGCGGGTGGGCGCCGCGATGGTGATCCGCATCGGCCGGGAGGTGCCCACTTCGACGCCGGGGGAGCCGAAAGCGCTGGGCGCGAGGCGGTGGTCGACGGGCCGGCCGGTGCCGATGCGGACCGAGCCGGCGACGCTGACGATGCGTTTGGCCAGTTCGTAGACGGCCTGTTCGTATTCCTCGGCGTAGCGTCTGAGCTTGATCAGGCCGTAGAGGCCGTCGCTGGCGTACCGTTGGCCGAGATCACGGTGGTCGTATCGCAACCGTGCTGCCACGGGAGGCAGTTGGCCCGGTGGTACCGGCGTCCAGAGCGCCGGGACGATGGCCTCGGCGGGCTGGTTGGAGCGGGCGCGGTGGTGGATGGCGCGCTGTTCGAAGGCGTACCACTCCTTGCCGCAGATCTCGCTGGCGAAGTAGCGCGGCGAGAGCCCGCGGGCGCGCCCGCGGGTAAGTCGGTCATGGCCATCACGTGGCCGCAGAGGTCCTGGAAAAGCCGTTCGACCCACATATCGGGGTCCGTGCCGCCACCGTTCCCCGGCGTGTGGGCGTAACTGAGAAAGAAGTACGGGCGACCGTCCACCCCCTTCTTCTGCGCGGGCTTCTGCACAGGAAGGTCTTGAAATCGGTTCCTGGGCGCGGAGGGGGCGAAGCCCTCCGGATCAGCCGCCGCAGGAGCAGGAGCAGGAGCAGGAGCAGGAGCAGCAGCAGCGGGATCGGCCACGGGTTCCTGCGGGGACTCGGCAGTGGAGGTCGCCTCGCGGCCGGCCGGTTCGCGTGTTTCGGCGGGGAGGCCCAACGCGTGCAGGACACCCGCCGACACCTCGCCGAAGGGTTCGGGGTCCACCGGAATTCCCGTGGCGGCCCCGGAATCCGGCACGGCGGCCGAAAAGCGTTTCAGCGAGCCCGAGTTGCCCTTGAAGAACCGGTCCACGGCCCTGTTCAGACGCCGGGCATCCCGGGCGCCGAGCCTGGGCATGAGCTGCTCGCGCGTACCGTCCCTGAACCGCAGAACGGGATGACCGCCCGCCTGCGCGGCCTCGGTGACGGTGACCAGTCCTCCGACAACGAACTCGGCCAGGTCGGCGGGTGTCGCCTCCGGGACCATGCTCTGCCGCACGACCCGGAGCACGTCGACGCTCACCTGTGGATACAGAGAGCACAGCACCGCCAGACGGACCGCACCCGGCGAGGCGCGGTACAGGTAGGCGTCTGTGAGTGACCGGCCGCTGATCGGGCCGGCTCCCCCCTCGGTCTCGTCCTCTTGCGCCATCTGTTCGACGAGCCCCGGCGCGGGCAGCAGCAGTGCTTCGCAGCCCGCGGGATCCGCGAGCATGAGGGTGCGGGCCCAGCGGCCGACCGCGTGGGGTGACAGGGAGCTCACGGGGACGGGCAGCCAGTCGCGGTCGGTGGTCCCCGGAAACGCGTGATCCATCAGGAGTGTTCTGACGAACCGCAGTTGTGCGTTGGTCGCGCCGGGTGTCCCGGGTGAGACCACGCGCACGGCGGGAAGTCCCATGCCCGTCTGCCGCCAGATCTTCGACGGCAGCGGGTTGAAGAGGACGGTGGGCACGGAGTCCGACCACGTACGGAGCTGGTTCCACTGTGATCCGTCGCGCCACGAGGCCGACGCCCAGTCGGAGAAGACGAACATGAGCCGTCGGGGCCGTGCGGATCTCCCGCCGCCCTCCTCGACGCGCTGACCCCCGGGGCCGTGCAGCGTCGGTGTGCTCTCCGGGAACGGGTCCGCGTAGAGCTCGCGGACCCGAAGGGTGCGGAACACACCGGTGCGGGCCAGGAGGCGCACCAGTTCGTCGGCCGTCCCGGCCCACACCGCCATGGTCGGTGACCGGTCGATGACCACGGTCGCGTCGAACCAGCGCTCCGGTTCGCCGGAGAACACGGGGGTAAGCTCACCGACGCGCGCGTAGTCGGCCACGGTCGCCGTCATGTCCAGCCGCTGCCTGCGCCCGCGCGGCCATGGGCGTTGCAGCGGTTTCAACGCCCGGGCCAGCTCCCTGCCGTGCGGTAGGGAGCCGGTACGGGGCAGGGACGCACCGACCGCTCCCGAGCCGGGCGCACCGCCCCTCCAGGGGAGGTGCAGTGAGCTCCTCCGCGCGGCCTGATCGGTCTCCGTTACCCGGCTGTAGGCCGTCGGTGGCACGTCGGCCGTCGGTGGCACGTCGGCCGTCACCGGGGCGGGCGGATCCTCCCGCGCGGCCTCGTCGCTCCCCGCGCCGCCTCCCGGTGGGGGGCCGGCGCCCTGGGCCGCGAGCCAGAGGATCTCGGCGATCCGCACCGCGTCGAGGTCCCTGTCCAGACCGCGCAGTGAGGCGACGACGGCGCGCAGCCCTTCTGCCCGCTCATGCACCGGACAGGTTCTTCATCAGCAGGCCGATGAGTGCGCTGCGCTCCGCTGCGTCCATCTTCGCCGGTCCGTCCAGCAGGTGGATGGTGCTGAGCAGCTGATCGATCGCGAGAGGTTCTCTGTCGCCCACCCGGCGGACGAAGTCGTCGACGAGATCCGCGAGCGGACCCGATTCGGGTACGTCGAGCCGGAGGTGTCGCCGCACGACTTCCCGGACGAGTTCAGGTGTGGGGTGGGGCATCGTGTAGCGCAGGCATCGCCGCAGGAACGGCGCGGGCAGCTCCTGCTCCCCGTTGCTGGTCATCACGATGAAGGGGAATTCGGTGCACTGCACATGACCGCCGCGCACGGGGTGCGTGGCCTCCTCGCCGGACATCCGCAGGTGAGCGAGGTCCTGCCCTTCACGGCGCAGCTCCTCGATGCGGAACTCACCGCGCTCCAGGACATCGAGCAGATCCCCGGGAAGGTCCAGATCCGCCTTGTCGATCTCGTCGATGAGGAGCGCACGGGGCCGGTCCGACGGCAGCAACGCCGTGCCCAGCGGCCCCAGGGTCATGAACGCCGCGATGTCGTCGGTGCCGGCATCAGCCGCACCGGCGCGCGTCCTCTCCTGCTGCAGTCGGTGCGCGTGGATGCGCCCGAGGGCGTCGTAGTGGTACAGCGCGTCCCCGAGCGTGCTGCGCGAGGTCACATGCCAGCGCAGTACGGGGCCGAGCGCCAGCTCCGCCGCGACCTGCTCGATCACGGTGGACTTGCCCGTGCCCGGACTGCCCGTGATCAGCAGGGGCCGGCGCAGGGCGAGGGCCGCGTTGACCGCGTCGACCAGTCCTTCCGGCGGCTCGAACAGCCCTGCGGACGACACGCGGGGGAAGGTCCTCCACGGTGGTGGGTCGGGCAGACGGGTCTGCGGCCTCACCACGCCGTCGCCCCGGTAGTACGGACTCCACGTCATGAGGCTTCCTTGATCGTATTCTGGACAGGGGGAACGGTGGCCCTCACACGCCGGCAGAACCTCAGCCACTCGCGGTCGTCCCAGACCGCCCGGAGATCGGCGAAGTGACCGGCGTGCTCGCCGCGCCACTGTTGCCGGTAGGCGTGGCCGAGCCCTTCCGGCATGGTCAGCCACCGAGGCTCCAGACAGCTGTGCCGGCTGGCGGGGAACCCCTCCACCCCCTGCGGCCAGAGCAGCACCGGGGTGTAGGAGAGGAGGATCTCCATCAGCTGGTCGTCGAGGCCGGTGTGGTGCATCAGGCCGATGCCCCGCCGGTAGTGCCCGTTGCGTAACCGGTCCTGCAACGGCGGGCGGTCGACCGTGTCGGTGTCGTCCAGCCAGTCGACGGGTACGCCGGTGCAGGCGGCGATCTCCTCCCACCGCTCGCTCACCGAGCCCTGGATACGTCTCAGCAGGGGATCGGGGGTGAGCCGTCGGCTCCAGTGCAGTACGACGTCGTACTGCACCCCGAAGCGGAGGGCCCGGCCGGCCTCCTCCGGTCGCCATTCCAGCAGCACCGCGCTCGGCACGGCGATGTCGAGCCGGCGCAGTCGCAGCCCCAGGGCCTCCGCGTGCGCCTCGGCCCAGTCGGCCGCTTCCTCGATCGCCGCCTCCGCCCCTCCTCGGTCCACCGTGGGGCAGCTGAAGTCCCGCCGGTCCAGCAGTTCACCGTTCTGGAGGAGCCACGCGCTCACCGCCTCGGGCCAGCCGCCGGTCAGCGAGGAGTCGAGGCTGACGGCAAGCCGCAGCTGGTGGTCCTCCCGGTCGTCGAGGGCCTTGGTCACGGCGTCGTTCAGCTCCTGCTGGGCGTCCACGGACCGTGCCCAGGCGAGCAGTTCGGGGGAGCCCAGGTCCTTGCCGGAGGCGAGGCCGAGGCGCACAACGAACGCGGCGACCGACGGTTTGCCGTCCCTCCGGGTCACCGGATGGTCGAAGACCAGTTGGTCCACGATCGCGATGTCGGTGAACTCGGGCAGAGCAGAGGGCAAGGCGCGGCGCTCCGACGCGAGCAGGAGGCGCAGGGCGTGGCGCAGGCGGGCCGTCGTCAGCTCGCCGCCGAGCCAGTCACGGAGGAACCCGACGGTCCGCAGCGCGATGAGCAGGAAGCGGACTGCCTCCTCGGCCCGGTCACGGGCCGGGGACGGGCGGAGTCCTTCGAGTAACTCCAGACTGCCGAGCGCGGACTTCACGTCGTGCGGTACGGCCGGGGACGGTACGTCGGCGGCGAGTGCGCCGAAGGCCTCGGCGAGGTCCGCGCGCGCCATCGGCCCGACGAGCCCGCCGGCGGTGTTGTGGACCCGCGTGTTGTGAGTGACCCAGACGCGTTCCCCCGCGAGCGGCTCACCGTCGTGCTGGGAGACCGTCACGTCCTGGCCGACGACGGAACCGCGCAGCGCCCCCTGCACGTCGTCCACCCCCAGCCGGGGGCCCGCTCCGGGAACACCGTCACGTATCAGGCGGGCGAGCTTCCTGGAGAACGAGAGGTCGAACGCCTGCTGGCTGACCGACGACGCCATGAGCACGGCGAGCCGGGTGCGCCCGTTGCCGGCACCGCCGGTGAGGTCCTGCCCCGGAGGTGCCGCCCCGGCGGCGTGGCAGGTGTCGACGATCCCGAGCACACTGGGGATGTCGGGCTTGTTCGCGGCGGCCGCGAGCAGTTCGCCCACGTTGACCGCCCGCTCGGTCGCGTCCTCGGCGGAGTCGTCCCCCATCAAATACAGCGTGTTCGTGCTTCCGGGCACGAACCCGTGCCCCAGCAGCGCGAGGACGAGTGTCGCCCGCTTGTCCTCGGCGTACCGGATCGCCTCGACGATCACCTTCCGGATCTCCGTACTCGTCAGCCCATCGCCAACGATCAGGGAGCTACGGTCGCCGGGGAGGCCCGGCGCGCAGTCGCCCAGGTCAGGGTGGGCCAGCGCGTCGTACAGCGAGGAAGCCGCCTCACCGAGGCGGGTGAGCTTCTGCATCGAGGAGCACTGAGGCGCCACGACGAGAAGATGGCGGGGCCCCTCACTCATGAGGCGGACCGTCGCTCTGCGACCGTGAGGGCTTCGGCGACGGGACCGGCGACGGCAGCCTGGGCCAGGTACTTCTCGGCGGAGTGGACCCAGATCCCGTCCGAGTCGATGCGGCTGCTGCGGGGAAGCACCCCGGACGTGTTGGGCAGCACATCGCGTTCGAGCAGGGGGCGGACGGCGATGATGTCGTCCTTGTCCCAGAAGTTCAGCCATCGTTCGACCCGCTCGGGTGTGCGCGGCGGCTGCGGAAGGAGCCTGGGCCGGACGACCGTACGCATCGAGATCGGAGACCCGAGGGTGACGAGGAGGGGGACGGTCCCCTGACGCTCGTGCAGTGCCTCCAGCGCGACAACGGTTCCGAGGGAGTGCGCGACCACGACGGCGGGACCATCCCCGAGCGCCTCGTGCACACGGTTCCGTACGCGGCTGTCAAGGGTCAGCCCCGAAGCGTCCTGCTCCCCGCGCGCCAGGTAGCGCGACACCTGAGTGAGGCCGTTGACCATCAGCTTGGGTGTCACCCGATGCGCGACTCCGCCCCACGGCTTGAGCGACATGAGGGTGGTCGTCACGTTCAGCGCCCTGCGCAGCACGGCCAGGCTGCCCTGGGCCTGACCGCGCGTGCCGGCCTCGGCGCGCGCGTGGGCCAGAATGCCCGCCCGGTGCTGCCGCTCGCGGTCGTGCGGACCCTCACTCGTGGGGTGCGCGGACGTGTGTCCGGCGACCAGTTCGACGAGGAGCTCGGCGAGGAGCTCGCTCGCCTCGCCCTCGGCACGCGCCCCGCCGCTGCCCTGGGCCTCGGGGGGTGCGTACAGGTCGGCGTAGTTGACGAAGGAACAGATCCCCGCGTCCGCGCCGGCCAGCCG
The DNA here is from genome assembly GCF_002551245.1 of Streptomyces sp. rh34. Classification (GTDB taxonomy): domain Bacteria; phylum Actinomycetota; class Actinomycetes; order Streptomycetales; family Streptomycetaceae; genus Streptomyces. The sequence goes on along the minus strand of NZ_NTGZ01000083.1, from coordinate 21,525 downwards.
CTCGGCGACCGCCGAGTGACCGGCCGCTCGCATCCCGCGGGCCAACGAGTCGATCCACGAGGCCAGTTCACGTTCGGTGTCCCGAAGCGGGCCAATTCCGTGGACGAACACCAACCGCGGCACCATGCGTACCTCCCCCAGGCGTCGTTCGCCCGAGCGTACCAATCGGCAGGTCGGGAAGTCGGCGGACGTGAAGGTCCGGGCGCCGCCCGTGATCTCGATCAGGAATCGCCCCGCCGGGCTGCGGCGACGGCGACACCGCCTGCTGCGATGAGAACGCCGGCCACGGTCGCGCCGGCGGTGACGGAGCCCGTGACGCTGGGGTGCTGCCAACACAGGTACACACTGCCTGCCGTCAACATCAACAGGACGAGGCCGCAGAGCAGCGCAACGAGCATGGTGTGCAGAGTCATCGATGGTTTCCGATCTTCCTGTGCGGCGGGCGGGCGTGCGCGCCCTGTGCGGCTCGGCCCTGCCCGACCGGGGCTGCCGTGCCGCAGTCTCAGCAGGAGAACCCTCCCGCACGGTGCACCGCTGGGACGGAGTCGGACGCGATGGGACGCCGGTGCCCGTATCCGGGAAGGGCTGGGACGTCCAGCACCGTCCTGCAACGTCCCATCTCGGCCAGGGGACTGGGGCCGTCCCGCAGCGGTTGCCTAGCCTGGCCACCTGCCCCTCCCGTGCGAAAGGCCCGACGTGCAGACAGAAGTGGACCCCCTCCAGGCCTTCGCGACCCAGCTTCGGTATTTCAAGATCGAATGCGGAGACCCCAGCCTGGCGAAGATCGTACGGCTCTCGGCGAAGTACAAGCCCGAGCTCTCCAAGTCCACCGTCGGCGACGTGCTGAACGGCAAGAGAATGCCGGGGGTCGACGCCACCATGTCGCTCATCCGCTCGCTGATCTCGAACGACGACTCCTCCGCACCGGTATCGCGTGACGACCCTCGCCTCAAGGAGTGGCGCACGCGCTGGAGTACCACGAAGGGCCAACTGGACGAGATCCGTAGAGCGGCCCGCACGCGCCCCACGCTCCCGCCCCCCGGAGCGGCGGCGCAACCGCCCCCTGCGTCGGCAGAAGCAGCACCCTCTGCCACGACAGCTGAGGAGCGACGCGCTCCCCTGTCTTCCGAGGCGCCGTTCCGCCCCACGACCAGAGAGCTGCCTGTACAGAGGGTTCAACGTCTCCGGGCCATGCTGAAGGAGGCACTCAACGAGAAGGATGCGCAGGGGCGGAAATGGGCCGATGCCCGCTGCGGCTGCTACGCCTTCTTCGACTACGACGGCGAACCCCTCTGGGTGGGTCAGACGAGTGAGCGACTTGGGACGCGCGTGCGGCGCCACCTGGTGACCCAACGTTCCGATGCGGTCGCCATGGGGCTCCTCGATGTTCAGGAGGTGGCGGAGATGGAGCTGTGGCCTCTGTGGGACCTGGACGGGAGGGACAGGAAAGCCACGGCCGGGCCGCTGCACCGACTGGAAAGGGAGGTGTACGTCCGAGCCGCGCAGACGAGTCGCTTCGGCGCGCTGCTGAACGAGGTGGTCCCGGCCGCAGCGGAGCGCGTGGCCCTCCCACCATCCAAGCGATTCTCACTCGTGGACGAGCAGACACGGTCGGAGCAGGGGCACGCGGACCTGCGTATCGCCCGTCGGGCGGCGACGGCCGCCCGTCTCGCCTCCCTGTTCGTGGAGCGCGGCTCCGTGTCGGACGGAGCTCGTCGTGCGCTGGTCCTGCAGGCAGCTCGGCTGACCCACCTGACAGCCACCCACCTGGCCTATGTGCAGGGCCGCCCCGACCCCGCCGCTGGGCTCATCAACGTTCCCGAGCTGCTGGGCGACGGCCAAGGCCCTGACAGCACGGGAAGATAGAAAAGCGCTGTTCAGGGCCTACGGGGTCAGCACTCGATGATGTTCACCGCCAGCCCGCCCCGCGCCGTCTCCTTGTACTTCACGCTCATGTCGGCCCCGGTCTCCTTCATGGTCTTGATGACCTTGTCGAGGGAGACCTTGTGGCTGCCGTCGCCCCGCAGCGCCATCCGCGCCGCGGTGACCGCCTTCACCGCCGCCATGCCGTTGCGCTCGATGCAGGGGATCTGGACGAGGCCGCCGACCGGGTCGCAGGTCAGGCCCAGATTGTGCTCCATGCCGATCTCGGCGGCGTTCTCCACCTGCTCGGGGGAGCCGCCGAGGACCTCGGCCAGGGCTCCGGCCGCCATCGAGCAGGCGGAGCCGACCTCGCCCTGGCAGCCGACCTCGGCGCCGGAGATCGAGGCGTTCTCCTTGAACAGCAGGCCGATCGCACCGGCCGCGAGGAGGAAGCGCACGACGCTGTCCTCCTTCTCGGTCTCGGTGCAGCCGCCGGCCGCGAAGTTCATGTAGTAGTGCAGAACGGCGGGGATGATGCCCGCCGCGCCGTTGGTGGGGGCGGTGACGACGCGGCCGCCCGCCGCGTTCTCCTCGTTGACCGCCATCGCGTACAGAGTGATCCACTCCATCGCGTGGGCCTGCGGGTCGCCCTCGGCGCGCAGCTGGCGGGCCGAGTTCGCGGCGCGGCGGCGGACCTTGAGGCCGCCGGGGAGGATGCCCTCGCGGGACATGCCGCGCGAGACGCAGGCCTGCATGACGCGCCAGATGTCCAGCAGCCCGGAGCGGATCTCCGCCTCGGTGCGCCAGGCCAGCTCGTTCTCCAGCATCATCGAGGAGATCGAGAGACCGGTCTCCCGCGAGAGCCGCAGCAGTTCGTCGCCGGTGCGGAACGGGTGCTTGAGGGCCGTGTCGTCCGGGACGATCGGGTTCTCCCCGGCCACCGCGTCCTCGTCGACGACGAAGCCGCCGCCGACCGAGTAGTACGTCTTCTCCAGGACCGGGGCGCCCTCGGCGTCGTACGCGAGGATCGTCATGCCGTTGGCGTGGTACGGGAGCGCCTTGCGGCGGTGCAGGACCAGGTCCTCGTCGAAGTCGAACGGGATCTCGTGCATGCCCAGCAGGTTGAGCCTGCCGCTGCCGCGGATCTCCTCGACGCGGCCGTCGGCGGACTCCACGTCCACGGTCTGGGGCGACTCGCCCTCCAGGCCGAGCAGGACCGCCTTGGGCGTGCCGTGCCCGTGGCCGGTCGCGCCGAGGGAACCGTACAGTTCGGCCCGTATCGAGGCGGTGTGCGCGAGCAGGCCCTCGTTCTTCAGGCGGCGCGCGAACATCCGGGCGGCGCGCATCGGGCCCACCGTGTGGGAGCTGGACGGGCCGATGCCGACCGAGAAGAGGTCGAAGACCGAGATGGCCACGGGAGGACTCCTTGGGGTTGGAAGACGCCGTTGTCTGCCTGGGTGGTGCGAGAACGGGCCGGGTGGTGCGGAACGGGCCGGGGTGCGGCCCGCGGGGGCAAGCGGGGCGAGAGCGGAGGGACACGGGTCGGGGCACCACGCTCACTCTGTTCAGTGTGCGCGGTGCCCCGCCCGAACGTGCAGAACCGCAGGCCAGGCGCTACTTCAGGCCGGGGTACAGCGGGAACTTCTCGGCCAGCGCGACCACGCGGGCCTTGAGGTCGTCCGCGTCGTAGGACGGCTTGAGGGCGGCGGCGATGATCTCCGCGACCTCGGTGAAGTCCTCGGTGCCGAAGCCGCGGGTGGCCAGCGCCGGGGTGCCGATCCGCAGGCCCGAGGTGACCATCGGGGGACGCGGGTCGTTCGGGATGGCGTTCCGGTTGACCGTGATGCCCAGCTCGTGGAGCCGGTCCTCGGCCTGCTGGCCATCCAGCTCCGAGTTGCGCAGGTCGACCAGGACCAGGTGCACGTCGGTGCCGCCGGAGAGGACCGATACGCCCACCTCGGTGACGTCCGGCTGGACCAGGCGCTCGGCCAGGATCCGCGCGCCGTCCAGGGTGCGCTGCTGGCGCTCCTTGAACTCCTCGCCCGCCGCGATCTTGAACGAGACCGCCTTGGCCGCGATCACGTGCTCCAGCGGGCCGCCCTGCTGACCCGGGAAGACCGCGGAGTTGATCTTCTTGGCGAGCTCCTGGGTGGAGAGGATCACGCCACCGCGCGGACCGCCGAGGGTCTTGTGCGTGGTGGTGGTGACGACGTGGGCGTGCGGCACCGGGTTGGGGTGCAGACCGGCCGCGACCAGGCCCGCGAAGTGCGCCATGTCGACCATCAGGTACGCGCCGACCTCGTCCGCGATGCGGCGGAAGGCGGCGAAGTCCAGCTGGCGCGGGTAGGCGGACCAGCCGGCCACGATCAGCTTCGGCTGGGACTCCTTGGCGAGGCGCTCGACCTCCTCCATGTCCACGACGCCGCTCTCGTCGACGTGGTACGGGACCACGTTGTAGAGCTTGCCGGAGAAGTTGATCTTCATGCCGTGGGTCAGGTGACCGCCGTGGGCCAGGTTCAGGCCCATGATCGTGTCGCCCGGCTTCAGCAGCGCGAACATCGCGGCGGCGTTCGCCTGGGCGCCGGAGTGCGGCTGCACGTTCGCGGCCTCGGCGCCGAACAGGGCCTTGATCCGGTCGATCGCGATCTGCTCGACGACGTCGACGTGCTCACAGCCGCCGTAGTAGCGGCGGCCCGGGTAGCCCTCGGCGTACTTGTTGGTGAGGACGGAGCCCTGCGCCTCCATGACGGCGACCGGAGCGAAGTTCTCCGAGGCGATCATTTCGAGGGTGGACTGCTGACGGTGGAGCTCGGCGTCGACGGCGGCGGCGACGTCCGGGTCCAGCTCGTGGAGGGAGGAGTTCAGAAGCGACATCAGGGGGTCCCTTAAGGTCTCAGTTGCCGGAGAACGCGGTGTACTCGTCGGCGGAGAGCAGGTCGGCCGGCTCCTCCGCGACGCGCACCTTGAACAGCCAGCCGCCCTCGAAGGGAGCGGAGTTCACCAGCGAGGGGTCGTCCACGACGTCCTGGTTGGCCGCCGTCACCTCACCGGTCACCGGCGAGTACAGGTCGCTGACGGACTTGGTCGACTCCAGTTCGCCGCAGGTCTCGCCCGCGGTCACCGTGTCGCCGACCTCCGGGAGCTGGGCGTAGACGACGTCACCGAGCGCGTTGGCCGCGTACTCCGTGATGCCGATGGTGGCCACGCCGTCCTCGAGGGCCGACAGCCACTCGTGCTCCTTGCTGTACCGCAGCTGCTGGGGGTTGCTCATGACCTGAATTCTCCTGTACGCGGGGGAGTGCTGATGAACGGTGGTCTTACGGTGTGAGATGGAGGTACGTCACTTCCGTGACGTCTGTGCGCGGTCGAAAGGGCCCGGGGAGTCCCGGTCCTTCCGGAATATCACTTCTGGCGCTTGTAGAACGGCAGCGCGACGACCTCGTACGGCTCGTGCGTGCCGCGGATGTCCACGCCCACGCCCTCGGCGCCCGGCGCGGCGAAGGCCGGGTCCACGTAGGCCATGGCGATCGGCTTGCCCAGGGTCGGGGACGGGGCGCCGGAGGTGACCTCGCCGATCACCTTGCCGTCGGCGACGACGGGGAAGCCCGCGCGCGGGACCCGGCGGCCCTCGGCGATCAGGCCCACCAGCTTGCGCGGCGGGGCGGTCTCGGCACGCTCGGCGGCGGCCGTCAGAGCCTCGCGCCCGACGAAGTCGCCCTCCTTCTCGAACTTCACGACCCGGCCCAGGCCCGCGTCGAACGGGGTGAGCGCGGTCGTCAGCTCGTGCCCGTACAGCGGCATGCCCGCCTCCAGGCGCAGCGTGTCCCGGCAGGAGAGCCCGCAGGGGATCAGGCCGTGCGGGGAGCCGGCCTCGGTCAGTGCCCGCCACAGCTGCTCGGCGTGCTCGGGCGCGACGAACAGCTCGAAGCCGTCCTCGCCGGTGTAGCCGGTACGGGCGATGAGCGCCGGGACCCCGGCGACCGTGCCCGGCAGGCCCGCGTAGTACTTCAGCCCGTCCAGGTCGGCGTCGGTGACGGCCTTCATGATGGCGGGCGACTCGGGGCCCTGGACCGCGAGCAGCGCGTACGCGTCCCGGTCGTCGCGCACCTCGGCGTCGAAGCCCCCGACGCGGGCGGTCAGCGCGTCCAGCACGGTCTGCGCGTTGCCCGCGTTGGCGACCACCAGGTACTCGGGGGCCTCGGTCTCGCCCAGGCGGTAGACGATCAGGTCGTCCACGATCCCGCCGTCCTCCTGGACGATCATCGTGTAGCGGGCCCGGCCGTTGCCGATGGTGGCGATGTTGCCCACCAGGGCGTAGCTCAGGAAGGCGGCGGCCTCGGGCCCGGTGACGGTGATCTCGCCCATGTGCGACAGGTCGAAGAGACCGGCGTGGGTGCGTACGGCGTTGTGCTCGTCGCGCTCACTGGCGTACCGCAGGGGCATGTCCCAGCCCGCGAAGTCGGTCATGGTGGCGCCGAGCGAGCGGTGCAGAGCTTGAACAGGGCTTTGGTGCGCAGCACCGTCAGGCAGGGTGGTGGTGGGCGACGGGGGGGCGGTATGACGGGGGGCAGTGCTCATGGATACGGCTCCAGGGCATGACGACGTCAGGACGAATCCTCCCCATCTGTCATCGGAACCTGAGAGGTTCGCCGATAGCCCCCGACGGGGTATGCCCATGGAGGGCACCCCGGATCAGGGGGGCTCGGCTTGCACCTTGGGTGGAGCCGCGGAACGGCTCGCTTTTCAGATCTGCCTCATCCACGCGGTACGGGGCCTGAGAGATTCAAGGGAGGATCTTGCTCCTTCGGCGCCCGGCTCACACTGTGGCCGGAACTCTCCCGCGCGGATTCGAACGGCCGGTATGCAGTTGGCGGGGTCATCATCGCATGCATGGGGGGAGAGTGGGGGGTCAGGTCCCCCTGCAGGTGAAGACGGCTACAACAGGCCCGGAGCCGGTTGTGCTGCATTGCCTTTTCTTTACACTTCAGGGGCAGGCGTGGGGGACACGACGGCAGGGGGATGGGCGATGACGTTGCAGCGGTCGGCACCGACCGCGGGGGTCGCGCGCGGCGCGATGCCCGCACAGCCCGGCGCTCCCGTACGGGAGCTGCTGACGGAGGGCGCGCCGGTGGTACGCGACCTGCGCGGGCGTACCGACTGTGGCCCGTACGGCCTCGATCTCACCGCCGGTGACGTCGTCGTGGTCTCCGGACTGCCCGGCAGCGGGAAGTCGACCCTCATCCGGCGGACCGTGCAGGGCCGCGCCATCGACTCCCAGAACACCCGCGACAGCTGGGCCGCCGGCCTGCCCCGCTTACTGCCCTACGCCCTCTACCGCCCCCTGGTCCGCGCCGCGCACTACCTCGGCCTCTGGAACGCCCTGCGCTCCGGTGAATCCGTCGTGGTGCACGACTGCGGCACCCAGACCTGGGTACGTCGCTGGCTCGCCCGGCACGCCGTGAGCCGGGGCCGCACCCTCCATCTGATCCTGCTCGACGTGACGCCCGAGGTGGCCCGGCAGGGGCAGCGCGAGCGTGGGCGCGGGGTCTCCGGCTACGCCTTCGCCCGCCACCGGCACGCGGTCGCCCGGCTGCTCCGCGACACCGAACAGGGGCTGCTGCCCGCCGGCTGCACCTCCGCGGTGCTGCTGGACCGCGAGGCCGCGGGAGCGCTCGGCCGGATCTCCTTCACGGCCGCCGAGGCTTCCACCGCCCGCTGACGGTTAAGGTGCTGGCCGGAGCAGAGGGCCGCCGAGGCGCGGCCGAGGCGGTGGAGAGAGGGCACAGAGGCAGTGGACATTCCGGCACCCGCACCGGCGCACCCCCAGCAGGGGTGGCCCGCCAACGAGCTCGAAGAGGTACTGACGGCCTCGCTCGGCGTCCCCGACGCGGGCGGCCGCCTCGTCGAGGTGCTCGGCCGCAGCTCCGTCTGGGTGCCGCTGCCGAACGGCGGCACCCCCGCGAGCGCCGACCTCGACCTGCCGATGATGGAGATCGACGGCGCGGCCTTCGTCCCCGTCTTCAGCTCCGAGGCCCAGTTCCTCAGCTGCGTCGGCGGCCACATGTCCTTCACCGTCGCGCCCGCCCGCGACTTCGCCCGGGGCCTGCCCCCGCAGGTCGGCATCGCCGTGAACCCGGGCGGCGCGGTCGGCGTACCCCTTCCGCCGCCCGCTGTCGCCGAGCTCTGCCGGGCCGGCCGCACCGCGCTGGACGGGCCCGCCACCGGCGGCCGGGTCCGGCTGTTCGAGCCGGACTGGCAGCACGACCCGGTCGACTTCCTCACCGCCGTGTCCGAGGAGTTCGAGGCCACCGGAGTGGTGAGCACCGCCCGCCGGGCCCTGGCCAGCATCGAGGGCGGCGACCCGGTCCTCTTCGTCGGCGTCGAGTTCGCCACCTGGGACGGCGCGGGACAGAGCGCGCCCATGGACGCCATCGGCCGCGCGCTCGGCCGGGTCCAGGTGCCCTGGCCGGTCAATCTGGTCCTGCTCGACGTGGCGGAGGACCTCGTCGGCGACTGGATGCGGGAGAAAGTGCGCCCGTTCTACCGGCGCGAGGGCCACTGACGGCAACGGAAGGCGGCCGGGTGACAGCGCCGCCGGACCGCGGCGTCAAGTCGGTGTCAGAAGTGGCGCATAAGCTGGTTTGATGGCGTGGTCGCTCCCGTGTGCCCGGGAGCGGTGGCGCGAACGCGACGGATCGACGAGGGGCGGAACCCAGAGTGAGTGCGTCAGGCACCGCGGCGGCCAGCGGGGCCTTCCCCGATCGAGCGGAGCCGAGTCGCCCGGGGACGGTCGAGCACATGCTGCGCCAGGTGACCCCCGGGCGTTACGACGCCTACGAGGCGTTGCTCGCCGCGGTCGCCGAGGGCCGGATCTGGATGCTGCTCTGGCACGGCACGGCCGGCTCACCGGACGCCCAGTACGGGAACATGGAGATCGACGGCCTGGGTTACGCCCCCTGCGTCACCTCCGCCCAGGAGCTGTCGGCCAGTGGCTGGAACCGGGCCCACGAGCTGGTCACCGGACGCGACATCGCCCGCTCCCTGTTCCCCGACCGCTGGGGCATCTGGCTCAACCCGCACGCCCCCGGCGGCGGCGTCGGCATCCCCTGGCTCGACCTGCGGCGCATCGCCACCGGCCTGGACCGGCTGCCCGCCGGACCGCTCCGGCTCTCCGACCCCGCCATCGAACTCCCGCAGTTCTACGCCCTGCTCAGCCAGAACGCCCACCGCACCCCCGCGATCCGCTCCCTGCGCCGCGCCTGGGTGCACCCCGCGGTCGGCGTCCCGTATCTCGCGATCGGCCTCGACCTCTACGACACCGGCCGAGCCTCCGTCGAATCGGTGCGCGAGATGATGCGGCAGTCGGTCGGCGCGGTCCCCGAGGGGCTCCCCGTCTCCACCGTCGCCCTGTCCGACGAGTACGACCCGGTCGGCATGTGGCTGCGCGCGAACGCCCGGCCGTTCTACGACCGCGAGGCGCACGCCCCCGCCGGTCCGCCGCCCCTCGCGGCCCCCGGATACGGATACCCGCCCCAGCCCCGCTGAGCGGCGCCGAGCGGGCGGCGCGGCCGGCGCCGCTCGCCGCTCCGGTCACCCTCCGTCGAACACCCTTCCATGTCCGGCTTGTTAACTTCCCCCGCGAGGATGTCCCGGAACTGGACGGTTTGTTAACTGTCCGGGTCTCGACTAGGTCTCACCGCTATCCGGACTGTTCTCTTGCGGTGGGCACCGTCTGTAGTGTGCGGCCATCAAACCTCACCACATGGCGAACCAGGGGTGGACCCATGCGAATATTCAAGTCCCGGGCTGTCCGGGCGATCACGACAGCGGTCGCTGTCGGTCTGATCGCCACGGGCTGTTCCAGCGAGCGGGACGAAGGCGGCTCCAAGGGGGGCGACAAGGACACCTTCGTCTTCGCCGGAGCCGGTGACCCCGGTTCCCTCGACCCGGCCCTCGCGAGCGACGGCGAGACGTTCCGCGTCACCCGTCAGGCCTTCGAGGCGCTCCTGGAGCACGAGCCCGGTGGGAGCAAGCTCGTCGGCGGCCTCGCCGAGAAGTGGTCGAGCGACCCGGCCGGCAAGGTCTGGACGTTCAACCTGCGCCAGGGCGTGAAGTTCCACGACGGCGAGGCGTTCAACGCCGCCGCGGTCTGCGCGAACTACGACCACTGGTTCAACTGGAAGGGCACGTACCAGTCCAGCGCGGTCTCCTACTACTGGCAGACCATCATGGGCGGGTTCGCGAAGAACGAGGACGCCGAGGCGCCCAAGCCCAACTACAAGTCCTGCACCGCCAAGGACGACAACACGGCCGTCATCGAGGTGAACGAGCCCTCGGCGAACCTGCCGGGCGGGTTCTCCCTCCAGGCGCTGGCGATCCACTCGCCGAAGGCCATCAAGGAGTACGAGAAGCAGGACGCGACCGCCAAGGGCGACGCGATCACGTACCCCAAGTACAGCCAGGAGGCCGGCACGGTCGCCGGCACCGGCCCGTACAAGATCACGAAGTGGAACAAGGGCAACAAGGAAGTCTCCCTTGAGCGCTTCGACGGCTACTGGGGCGACAAGGCCAAGGTGAAGAACCTGGTCTTCCGTACCATCTCCACCGAGGAGACCCGCCGCCAGGCGCTCCAGGCGGGTGACATCGACGGCTACGACCTGGTCGCGCCGGCCGATGTGACGACGCTGGAGAAGGAGGGTTACGAGGTCCCGACCCGTGACGTCTTCAACATCTTCTACCTCGGCATGAGCCAGTCGGCGAACCCGGCGCTGAAGAAGCCCGAGGTCCGTCAGGCGATCACGCACGCCATCGACCGCGAGAACCTCGTCAACACCCAGCTGCCCGAGGGCGGCAAGGTCGCGACCCAGTTCATGCCCGACACGGTCGCCGGCTACTCGGACAAGGTGAAGACGTACCCGTTCGACACCGCCAAGGCGAAGGACCTCCTCAAGCAGGCCGGTGCGGAGAAGCTGACCATCGACTTCTGCTACCCGACCGAGGTCACCCGCCCGTACATGCCTGCCCCGCAGGACATGTTCGAGCTGATGAAGGCCGACCTGGAGAAGGCCGGCATCACCGTCAAGCCGAAGGCCATGAAGTGGGCCCCGGACTACCTGGACGCCACCGAGGCGGGCTCCTGCGCCCTGCACATGCTCGGCTGGACCGGTGACTTCAACGACGGCTACAACTTCATCGGCACCTGGTTCGCCGGACCGGACAAGCAGTGGGGCTTCAAGGACCAGAAGGTCTTCGACGCCGTGAACGCCGCTTCCAAGGTCACCGACCAGGCCGCCCGCACCGCGGCCTACCAGAAGGCCAACGAGGCGATCGCGGAGTACGTCCCGGGCGTGCCGATCTCGTCGTCGCCGCCGGCCATCGCGTTCGCCAAGAACGTCAACCCGCCGAAGGTCTCCCCGCTGACGCAGGAGAACTTCGCCGAGGTCTCCTTCAAGTAATCGCACACCAGCGGGTCCGCCCGGCCACAGCAACCAGGTGGCCGGGCGGGCCCGCATCGACGCACGTGAGAAAGGGGCATGCGGGGTGCTGCGACTCGTCGTAAGAAGACTTCTCCAGCTCATTCCCACCCTGCTCGGCCTGTCGGTCCTGCTGTTCCTCTGGCTGAACCGACTGCCCGGCGGACCCGCCTCAGCGATCCTGGGCGAGCGGGCCACCGAAGCCGAAGTAGCGAGAATCAACAGGGCACTCGGGCTCGACGAGCCGGTCCACGTCCAGTACTGGCGGTTCCTCAAGCGCATCTTCGAGCTCGACCTCGGAACCTCCACCCAGACCGGCCAGCCGGTGTGGGACGAATTCACCCTGCGCTTCCCGGCCACCGTGGAACTCAGCGTCGCCGCGATCCTGATCGCCGTGGTCGTGGGCATCCCGATGGGCTACCTGGCGGCCAAGCACCGCGGCGGCTGGCTGGACGTCGCCTCCGTCTCCGGATCGCTGCTCGGCATCTGCATCCCGGTCTTCTTCCTGGCCATGCTGCTGCGCGGGATCTTCTCCGTGGAGCTGGGCTGGTTCCCGAGCCAGGGCCGGCTCACCACTGGGCTCAACGCCACCGACATCACCGGATTCGCCGTCCTGGACGGCTTGTTGACCGGAGAGTTCGACGCGAGCTGGGACGCGATCATGCACTTGATCCTGCCCGCCGTCGCACTGGCCTCGATCCCGCTCGCCGTCATCGTCCGGATGACCCGCGCCAGCGTCCTGGAGGTGCTCGGCGAGGACTACATCCGCACCGCCGAGTCCAAGGGCCTGGACAAGCGGACCGTGCGCGGCCGCCACGTGCTGCGCAACGCCCTGCTGCCCGTGATCACCGCGGTCGGCCTGCTGACCGGCAGCCTGCTCTCCGGTGCGGTGCTCACCGAGTCCGTCTTCGACTTCGGCGGCATCGGCTCCTTCATCCGTACCGCGATCGACGGCCGCGACTACCCGGTCCTCGTCGGGTTCATTCTCTTCATCGCGATGGTGTACGTGCTGATCAACCTGCTGGTCGACCTCGCGTACAGCATCATCGACCCGAGAGTGCGGGTGCACTGACGTGACGATCCTGACCAACAAAGCAGACAAGATCGACCGTCTCGCCGAGCTGACGCAGAGCTCCGAGACCGTCACCGGCACCAGCCTGTGGCGCGAGGCGTTCCGCCGGATGCGGTCCAGCAAGATGGCGATCATCGGCGCGGCGATCATCGCCACGTTCATCCTCGTCGCGATCGTCGGCCCGATGCTGGCCCCGCACGGGCCCACCGCGCAGAACTGGCGCAGCGAGGTCTTCCCCAACCAGGGCAAGTTCATCGGCATGCGCGGCGAGAACTGGTTCGGCCTGGACCACCTGGGCCGCGACATGTTCTCCCGCTGGCTCGTCGGGGCCCGGCAGACGCTGCTCGTCGGTGTCGTCTCCATGCTCATCGGCCTGATCGTCGGCGCGCTGGTCGGTGTGGGCTCCGGAGCCGCCGCCACCCTCGGCGGCAAGGTCGGCCAGCGCGTCGACACCGTGATCATGCGCTTCACCGACATCATGCTGTCGCTGCCCTCGCTGCTGCTCGCGGTCTCCATCGCCGCGGTCCTCGGCCAGTCGCTGACCACCGTGATGATCGCCGTGGGTGTCGTCCAGATCCCCATCTTCGCCCGCCTGCTGCGCGGTTCGATGCTGGTCCAGGGCGGTGCGGACTACGTGCTCGCCGCGAAGGCGGTCGGCATCCGGCGCAAGCGGATCGTGCTCACGCAGATCCTGCCCAACTCGCTGAGCCCGGTGATCGTCCAGGCGACACTGAGCCTGGCCACCGCGATCATCGAGGCCGCGGCCCTGTCCTACCTCGGCCTCGGCAACCCCGACCCGGCCGTTCCCGAGTGGGGCGTGATGCTCTCCCAGGCGCAGCGCTTCTTCGACAACGAGCCGATGATGGCCGCCTACCCGGCCGTCGGGATCATCATCACCGCCCTTGGCTTCACCCTGCTCGGCGAGGCCATGCGCGAAGCCCTCGACCCGAAGTTGCGAGGCTGAAGTCCCATGTCACTGCTCACCGTTGAGGAACTCAGCGTCACCTTCACCGCCCGCGGCCGCAAGGACGCCACGGCCGTGGACGGTGTCTCCTTCGAGGTCGACCAGGGCCAGGTCGTGGGCCTGGTCGGGGAGTCGGGCTGCGGCAAGTCCGTCACCTCGCTCGCCCTGATGGGCCTGCTGCCCCGCAAGGGCGTGCGCGTCGGCGGCCGTGCCGAGTTCGACGGCCAGAACCTGCTGACCATGAACGAGCGGAAGCTGCGCGATCTGCGCGGCAGCCAGCTCGCGATGATCTTCCAGGATCCGCTCTCCTCGCTGAACCCGGTCGTCCCCATCGGGATCCAGGTCACCGAGATCCTCCAGCGCCACCGCGGGCTGAAGGGCGAGAAGGCCCGCAAGGAAGCCGTGTCCCTGCTGGACCGGGTCGGCATCCCCGACCCGGACCGGCGGCTCAAGGAGTACCCGCACCAGCTCTCCGGCGGTATGCGCCAGCGGGCGCTGATCGCCATGGCGGTCGCCTGCGCCCCCCGGCTGCTGATCGCCGACGAGCCGACGACCGCCCTGGACGTGACCATCCAGGCGCAGATCCTGGAGCTCCTGAAGGAACTGGTCGACCAGGAGGGCACCGCCCTGCTGATGATCACGCACGACCTCGGCGTCGTCGCCGGTCTCTGCGACGAGGTCAACGTCCTGTACGCCGGACGGGCGGTGGAGTCGGCGGGCCGCCGCGAGCTGTTCGCCCACCCCACCCACCCGTACGCGCACGGGCTGCTCGGCTCCATCCCGCGCCTCGACGCGCCGCGCGGCGAGCCGCTGCACCCGATCCGCGGGTCCATCAACGACAAGATCGCCTGGGCCGACGGCTGCGCGTTCGCACCCCGCTGCGACCACTACACGATGGAGTGCCTCACCGGCACTCCCGAACTGACCGAACCACGCACGGCCGGACATCAGGTGCGCTGCGTCAACCCGGTCCTGCCCAAGGCGGAGGTCCCGGCATGAGCCTTCTCGAACTGGACGGCGTCAAAGTCCACTTCCCGGTCAAGAAGGGCCTCCTCTTCGACCGTACGGTGGGTTACGTCTACGCGGTCGACGGCGTCTCGCTGAGCGTCGAGGCCGGTCAGACGTACGGCCTGGTCGGTGAGTCGGGCTGCGGCAAGACGACGCTCGGCCGTGCGGTCCTGCGGCTGAACGACATCACCGAGGGCGGGGTCGTCTTCGACGGCACCGACCTGGCGAAGCTGCCCTCCGAGGAGATGCGGGCCTTCCGCCGCCGGCTCCAGATGGTCTTCCAGGACCCGCTGGGCAGCCTCAACCCCCGGCAGAACATCGAGTCCATCCTCGCCGAGGGCATGGCCGCCCACGGCATCGGGAAGGACGCGGCGGAGCGCCGGAAGAAGATCGAGGACATCCTCGCCAAGGTCGGCCTGCCGTCCAACGCGATGTCCCGCTACCCGCACGAGTTCTCCGGCGGCCAGCGCCAGCGCATCGGCATCGCCCGCGCGCTGGTGCTGGAGCCGGACGTGATCATCTGCGACGAGCCGGTGTCCGCGCTGGACGTCTCGGTCCAGGCGCAGGTGATCAACCTGCTGGAGGAGCTCCAGGAGTCGCTGGGCCTGACCTACCTGGTCATCGCGCACGACCTCGCGGTGGTCCGGCACATCTCGGACGTCATCGGGGTGATGTACCTCGGCGGGCTCGTCGAGGAGGCCCCGAGCGACGCGTTGTACGCGGGGCCCCGGCACCCGTACACCAAGGCGCTGATGTCGGCGGTCCCGGTGCCCGACCCCGAGGTCGAGGACCGCCGCGAGCGCATCCTGCTCCACGGCGACCTGCCCTCCCCGGCGAACCCGCCGACCGGCTGCCGGTTCCACACCCGCTGCCCGTGGGTGCAGGAGACCAAGTGCGCCACGGAGCGCCCGCCGCTGCTGGACACCGGCGACGGGCACAAGGTGGCCTGCCACTTCACCGCCGAGATCGAGGCCGGGACGGTGAAGCAGACGCTGGCCTCGGGGATCGACGCGGTGACCGGCACGGAGACGGTGGCGGCCGAGGCGGTGGACACCGCGGAGGCCGAGGCCCCCGCGAAGGAGCCCGCGACCGTACCGGCCCAGGCCGACGCGGACGCCACGGAACAGACGGAGGACAACCCCAAGGCCTAGGCCCCGGGCTCGCGCGTTCGGACCGGGCCGGGCTCCGCGGGCCCGGCCCGGATCCGGGCCGGAGGCCTTGGGGCGCCCGGCACCGGCAGAATGGCCCGGTGCTCACCGAACTGTTCACGCCCTCCGTCCAGCATGCGCTCGACCTCGTCGGGATCTTCGTCTTCGCGATCTCGGGTGCCCTGCTCGCCGTCCGCAAGAACTTCGATGTCTTCGGCATCGCGGTCCTCGCGGAGGTGACAGCGCTGGGCGGAGGGCTGTTCCGCGACGTGATGATCGGCGCGATTCCGCCCGCCGCCTTCACCGACCTCGGCTACTTCACCACCCCGCTGTTCGCCGCCGGCCTGGTCTTCTTCCTCCACCCGCACGTGGAGCGCATCCAGGCCGGCGTCAACGTCTTCGACGCGGCGGGGCTCGGCCTGTTCTGCGTGACCGGCACCGTCAAGGCGTACGAGTACGGCCTCGGGCTCACCGCCTCGGCGGCGCTGGGCCTGGCCACCGCGGTCGGCGGCGGTGTGCTGCGCGACGTACTGGCCAACGAGGTGCCCTCCCTGCTGCGCTGGGACCGCGACCTGTACGCGGTGCCCGCGATCGTCGGCGCGACCATGGTCGTCCTGTGCATCCGTTTCGACACCCTCAACGCCCTGACCAGTGGGATGGCGGTGATCGTCGCGTTCGCCCTGCGGCTGCTGGCGCTGCGCTTCCACTGGCGCGCGCCCCGCGCGTACAACCGCTCCTCCGCTCGCGCCGAGAAGGGCTCGGCGGCCACGTAGCGCGGAGATGATCCGGCCCCCAAAAAGCTACCGCTCAGTAGGGAGGTCGATGTACCGTGCATGCCATGGCACAGGCAGCGACTGAGGCGGCGCAGACCGCACGGGCAACCATCGGCGACAGCGAGTTCGACCGGGACACCGCGGTCACCCCGCGCGAGGAGGGCGTCTACGACGCCGAGCTCTCCGCGGGCTGGACCATCATCCAGGCCGTCAACGGCGGCTACCTGCTGGCCCTGCTGGGCCGGGCCCTGGGCGACGCCCTGCCGCACTCCGACCCGTTCTCCGTCACGGCGCACTACCTCACCGCCTCCGTGCCCGGACCCGCCGTCGTACGCACCCAGACCGTCCGTACCGGCCGCACCCTCTCCACGGGCCAGGCCTCCCTCTTCCAGTACACCGAGGACGGCGGCGAGATCGAGCGCATCAGGGTCCTGGCCACCTACGGCGACCTGGACGCGCTCCCCGACGACGTCCGCACGACGGCCCGCCCGCCCGCCATGCCCGACCGGGACCACTGCCTCGGCCCGAGCGACGGCGCGCCCAGCATCCCCGGCAGCTCCGCCATCACCGACCGCCTGGACATCAAGCTCGACCCGGCGACCGTCGGCTGGGCCGTCGGAGCCCCGTCCGGCAAGGGCGAGATGCGCGGCTGGTTCGGCCTGGCCGACGGCCGTGACCCGGACCCGCTGTCGCTGCTGCTCACCGTGGACGCCCTGCCGCCGACCTCGTTCGAGCTGGGCCTGACCAGCTGGACCCCCACCGTCGAGCTGACCACCCACATCCGCTGCCGCCCCGCCCCGGGCCCGCTGCGCGTCGCCATCACCACCCGCAACCTCGCGGGCGGCTTCCTGGAGGAGGACGCGGAGGTCTGGGACAGCGCCGACCGCCTCGTCGCCCAGTCCCGCCAGCTGGCCAAGGCCCCGCGCACCGCGTAGGCCTCGGCCCGGGGCCCCTCGCTACTCCCAGACCGCGGACTCCGGATCGACGCCGTGGGCCTCGGCGTTCGCGGCGATCACCTCGCACAGCCAGCCGCCGAGTCCCGGCGCGATCGCGTCGTAGTGCGCGGCGTAGCCGGGATCGGTGACGTACGTCCGGCCGATGCAGACCTGCATGGCGTACGTGCAGTCGAAGTACGTCGAGATCTGCGCGCGGTGCCGCTCCGCGAGGGCGTCCGCGGCTTGTGATCCGGGAGCGACGGCCGTGCGGTACGCGGTGGCGAGGTCGGCGGTCAGGGCCTCGGTGGCGGCCGCCACGCCCTTCCAGTCCTCGCGGCTCATCCCGGCCGCCCGCTCCGCGTACTGCGCCCACTGCTCCGTGTCGCCCCAGCGCTCCTCGGCCTCCTCGGTCCGGGCGGGCTCCCAGTCGTCCCCGAAGATCTCCACCTGCTCCTCGGGCGTCAGCCGGATCCCCGGCTTCGACTCCAGCAGCATGCGGTCCACCGCGCCCACCATCCGCTGCAGCCGGGAGACCCGCTCCACGAGCTGCCCCCGCTGCCGGCGCAGGTGCTCGCGCGCGTCGACCTCCGGGTCGTCCAGCAGCCGGCCGATCGCGGCGAGCGGGATGCCGATCTCCCGGTAGACGAGGACCCGGTGGAGCCGGGCGACGTCGTCGTCCCCGTACACCCGGTACCCGGCCCTCGTGCGCCCGCCCGGCCGCACCAGGCCGATCGAGTCCCAGTGGTGCAGCGTCTTCACGCTGACCCCGACGAGCTCGGCCGTCCGGCCGACGGTCAGACCGTCGGCGGGCGGCTCCTCGGGGCGTCGGTCCTCGCTCCTCATCGGTCCAGTCTCCCGCAGCCGGGGGAGCGGGTCCCCCGGGCCGGGGGAACGGGTCGGGGGGAGGGAGTACGGGGCCCGGGGCCGGAGGTACGGGACCCGGGGCAGGGTCACGCCGTGGTCGGCACGCCCGCGTTGGCGAGAACCTCGCGCGCGGGCAGGGCGACGCTCGCGGCGGCGGTCAGCCCGGAGGCCGCGAGGTGGGCGTCCGCGAAGCGCAGCCCGGCCGCGTACCCGGCGAAGTCCGGCAGCCCGACCGGCTCCTGCCCCAGTTGGAGGGCGGTGCGGTCGCCGAACACGTACGGGGACAGGTTCTGCATACCCGCGACGTCGATCCCGGCCGCCACCTTCGCGCAGGCGTCGTCCAGCTCCGTGCCGGACAGCGCCGTGGCCCAGGGGCCCATGGCGTCCTCGCCCGCCAGCTCCCGTACGAACGCCTCGGCCAGCCCTTCGGCCACGACCTGCTCGCCGACCGTGACCGCCATCGGGTCCCAGTCCACGTTGGCGTAGCGGACGTTGTGGTGCAGCTCATGGGCGGCGGCGTGCTCGATCTTGGCGAGGCTGGTCGCGGTGGGCCACATCATCAGCAGGATCGCGCCCGGGATGCCGCCGAGGCCGAAGTAGCCCTGGTTGAGGCCCACCAGCGGATCGTCCGGGTCGCCGAGCACCAGAACCACGTGCACGGTGTCGGCGGTCCGCGCACCGGGCGCCGCCGCGCCCAGCCGCTCCCGCGCGGCGGCGAGGGATTCCTCGACCCGCTGCCACACCCGGGCCTCCCGCATCCGCTCCAGGGCCGCCAGGTGACGCGGTTCGTCCCGGTCGAGGGGGAATCCGCTGCCCGCGCGGTGCGTCTCGACCAGGTCCCCGACCCCCACGCGGGACATCACCTCCTGCAGCGGGGCGAATATCTCGCGCAGGGCGTCGGGCCGTTGGGCCACGGGGCGGTGCAGGAGGTCGAGCAGGGCGGAGGCGGTGTCATGGACGACGATCTTCATGTCCGGGGACCGTAGAGCCTCCTGTTACGGGAGGGTCAAGCGGCTCTGTCGGAGGCCGGCCCGGGGGCGCGCCCCGTCACCCCTCGTCCAGCCAGTGTTCGCGGCCGACCGAGACCAGCCGCAGCCGACGCCGGGCCACCCGGACGACCTCCCGCTCACCCGCCGGACCGGCCTCCAGCAGGGCCGACGCGGTGATCACCATGTGGTCCACATAGAGGCCGCCCAGCATCAGCAGGTCCTCCGTGCTCCACCCGGCCGACCCCGGCTCCTCACGCAGCGCCAGCGCCACCTCCTCCGCGAACCGCAGCAGTTGGGCGGCGATGGCCACGCGCACCGGGCCCACGCCGCCGTGCTGCTCGCGGGCGATGAACCGGAAGTGGGCCGGCTGCGCGCCGACATGACGTGCTATCACCTCCACGCCGCGGTCCAGTCGTTCCTCGCTGTCACCCGTCTCCGCGAGCACCGCGCCGATCAGCCCGTGCAGGCTGCCCAGGGTCTCCTCGACCAGGGCGACGCCGAGCGCGGCGGTGTCCTCGAAGTGCCGGTAGAAGGCGGTCGGGGTGACCCCGGCGGCCCGGGTGACCTCCCGGAGGCCCAGGCTGCTCAGGCTCTGGTGCTCCAGCAGGGTGAGCGCCGCGTCCAGGAGGGCCTGGCGCGTCCTGAGCTTCTGGGTCTGGCGGACTCCGGCGGGGATGTGACTCATGCCATTCAGTAAACAACCGTTCTCCGAGTCGAGGAAGGGGCTCGGGGTTTAGACTTCCAAGTCAGTGAACACTCGTACTCCGAATGGCTTCCCCACGGCTGTTCGAACGGTACTCGTCGTCGCACAGAGAGGTCCCGCCGTGCTCGCCCTCGTCGCCGCGCTGCTCCTGCTGGGCATCGTCCTCGGAGCGGTCGCCCACCTCCCGCTCCCGCTGTCCCTGGCGGCCGCGGCCCTGATCGGCTGCTGGCTGCTGGCCTTCGCCGTACGCGAGCGCGCGTCGCGCCGCACCCGTTGACCAGCCCCGCCGCGCCCCCGGAAGCCCGCACCCGCACCCGCCGAGCCTGCCGTTCCCGGATCGATCCGAAGGAGCTCGCACCATGACCCTCACCGACTTCGCCCGCCGCGTGACCGACTCCGGCACCGAAGCCGTTACGGGATCCGAGGCTGCCGGTCCTGACACCGGCGCCGCTTCCGGAGCGACCGGGCGGACCCCCGCCCCCGTCGCGGGTACGGATGCCGCGGCCTCCCGGGCCGTGGGCCGGGAAGCGGACGGTCTGGCCGTCGCCTCGTTCGTCCTCGGCCTCGTCGGGCTGCTGGTCTTCAACCTCCTGCTCGGGCCCACCGCGATCGTGATGGCCCTGCTGGCCCTGGCCCGCCGCACCCGCCGCCGGGGACGCGCCCGGCTGGGCCTCGCCCTGGGCATCGCCGACCTCGTCGTGCTCGCCGTCCTCGTCACCGGCGACGGCACGATCGCCTGGGACCTCGGCGGCTGACGCGCCCCCCACGCGACCCCACGAGCCGCTCTCCCCGTTCCGGAGCGGGGCCCTCCGCGGGCGTGCGCGGGGACCGGGCCATGACGCGCCCGGCATGCGCCCCACCCCGGGCTCGTAGAATCGGCCCCACCATGGCTTACCTCGACCACGCCGCGACCACCCCGATGCTTCCCGAAGCGATCGGGGCGATGACCGCCCAGCTCTCCGCCACCGGCAACGCGTCCTCACTGCACACCGCCGGACGCCGGGCCCGCCGTACCGTCGAGGAGTCCAGAGAAGCTCTTGCCGACGCCCTCGGCGCACGCCCCAGCGAGGTGGTCCTCACCTCCGGAGGCACGGAGGCCGACAATCTCGCGGTGAAGGGCCTCTACTGGTCCCGACGCGACGCCGACCCCCGCCGCACCCGGGTCCTGGCCGGTCCCGTCGAACACCACGCCGTCCTGGACGCCGTCGACTGGCTCGCGGAGCACGAGGGCGCGACCGTCGACTATCTCCCGGTCGACCGCCACGGCCGGGTCCACCCCGAAGACCTCCGCGAGGCGATCCTCCGCGACCCCGACGACGTCGCGATGATCACCGTGATGTGGGCCAACAACGAGATCGGCACCATCATGCCGGTCCGTGAACTGGCGGCGGTGGCGGCGGAGTTCTCCATCCCCATGCACGCCGACGCGGTCCAGGCCTTCGGTCAGCTGGAGGTCGACTTCGCCCGCTCCGGACTGGCCGCCATGACGGTCAGCGGGCACAAGATCGGCGGTCCGTTCGGCATCGGCGCGCTGCTGCTGGGCCGCGACCACACCCCCGTACCCGTCCTGCACGGCGGCGGCCAGGAGCGGCACGTGCGCTCCGGCACGCTGGACGTGCCCGCCGTCGCCTCCTTCGCGGTCGCCGGACGGCTGGCGGCCGAGCGGCGCGAGCAGTTCGCCCGGCGCGTGGGCTCCCTGCGCGACGACCTCGTGCTGTCTCTTATACACATCT
>NZ_NTGZ01000082.1 GCF_002551245.1 Streptomyces sp. rh34 | reverse complement strand
GACCTCGACGGGTACGGACTCGCCGGTGAGCATGGAGGCGTCCACGGCGGAGGAGCCCTCGACCACGGTCCCGTCCGTCGCGATCTTCTCCCCGGGACGGACCAGGAAACGGTCCCCGACCTGCAGTGCGGCGGTCGGGATCGTCGTCTCGACGCCGTCACGCAGGACCGTGACCTCCTTCGCCCCCAGCTCCATCAGCGCCTTCAGCGCCGCCCCGGCCTTCCGCTTCGAGCGTGCCTCGAAGTAGCGCCCGGCGAGGATGAACGCCGTCACCCCGGCCGCGGCCTCCAGGTAGATGTTCGCGGCGCCGTCGCTGCGCGCGATGGTCAGCTCGAAGGGGTGCGTCATCCCGACCATGCCCGCGGTCCCGAAGAACAGCGCCCACAACGACCACAGGAACGCGGCCGACGTGCCGACGGAGATCAGCGTGTCCATCGTCGCCGCGCCGTGCTTCGCGTTGGTCCAGGCGGCACGGTGGAAGGGCCAGGCGGCGTAGACGACGACCGGTGCGGTCAGCGTCAGGGAGAGCCACTGCCAGTAGTCGAACTGGAGGGCCGGGACCATCGCCATCGCGATCACCGGTACGGCGAGGAGGACGGCGATGATCAGGCGCTGGCGCAGGGAGGTGAGCCCGTCGTCCTCGCTCTCCGCCGCCAGGCCCGCCGTGTCCGCCGCGCCCGTATCGTTGCCCCCGGGGGAGGCGGTCGACGCGGGCGGTGCGGGTGGCCGGGCGGTGTAGCCGGTGGCCTCGACGGTCGCGATCAGGTCCTGGACGGACACGTCGGCGCCCAGGTAGGTGACCTTCGCCTTCTCGGTGGCGTAGTTCACGGTGGCCTCGACGCCGTCCATCCGGTTGAGCTTCTTCTCGATACGGGCCGCGCACGAGGCGCAGGTCATCCCGCCGATCGCGAGCTCGACCGCGGCGGTGTCGGCGGCGGAGCCGGCAGCGGTGGTGGCGGTGGTGGCGGAGTGCGCGGACACGGGGTCCTCCCTGAAGCCGTCGGATACCCCTAGGGGGTATCTCTTTCTCTCCCCATGTATACCCCCCGCCCCTATGAAGCGCAAGGGGTGATCGCGACACATGCGCCCGTTCCGCACCGGTGTGCGCGCGGCGCGCGTCACCCGACTGCGGGGTCGGCTCGCGCGCTGTCGTGGTCGTGCGTTCAGATAGAGGGCTGCGCTGCCCGTCTACCGACCCGTAGGCTGGCCATTGGACTAGACCTATAGCTGCGTATCGGAGGAATGGGGACCCATGAGCAACCGTGCAGTCCTGGAGGTGATCGCGCTCGACGCGGAGGACGCGGTCGCTGCCCAGGCCGGTGGTGCAGACCGCCTCGAACTGGTCACCGACATGGCCGCCGACGGTCTGACCCCGTCGCGGGAGACCTTCGCGGCGATCAGGTCCGCCGTGGACATCCCGCTGCGCGTGATGCTGAGGGTGGCGGACGGCTTCGCCGCCGGTGACATCGATGTACTGGTCGGCAGGGCCCGCGAGATGCGGGAGGCGGGGGCCGACGCGTTCGTGTTCGGCTTCCTCGACGGGGAGGGCCACGCCGACCTCGTCGCCGTCGAGCGGCTCGTCGCCGAGCTGGACGGCTGCCGGTGGACGTTCCACCGGGCGATCGACCGGGCCGCCGACCGCGACGCCCTGCGCAAGCAGCTCGCGGACCTGCCCGGCCTCGACACGTTCCTCACGGCGGGCTCGCCGGCCGGGGTGGACGCCGGCATCCCGACCCTCCTGGCCGAGGCGACCCGTACCGGCGAGCCGGGATACGAGGCCCAGGTCCTGGTCGGCGGCGGCCTCCACCTGCACCACCTGCCCCGGCTGCGGGCGGGCGGGATCGACGCCTTCCACATCGGCGGTGCCGCCCGGCCCGGGGGCTGGTCGGCCCCGGTGGACGCGGCAGCCGTACGGGAGTGGCGCGAGGCGCTGGACGCCTGACGGGCGGAGGGGCGGGACCATGGGAGGTCCCGCCCCTCCGCGGCACCGCTACGTCAGCGCCGGCGGCAACGGAGCCGCGTGCAGCACCGTGAGCCCGGAGACCGCACGGGTCAGCGCCACGTACAGCCGCCGCAGCCCGGTCCGCTCGTCCGGCTCGCCGTCGACCACGGCCGCCGGTTCGTCGAGCACCACGTAGTCGTACTCCAGGCCCTTGGCGAGCGACGCGGGCACCAGCGTCAGACGGGACGCGGCGGTCGTCTCCTCACCGGGGGAGAGATACGCGTGGCCCGCCGCCGTCAGGGCCGCGCCCAGCGCCGGGATCCGTGCGTCGGCGGCGATCAGCCCGATCGACCCCTCGTGGCGCAACGACTCCTCGCAGGCGGCGACGACGGCAGCGTTCAGCGCATCCGACGGGTCGGCCGGGCCGGCCGCGTCCAGATCGTCCGCACCGCCCGCCACCTCCCGTACGACCAGCGAACCGGGCGACTCACGCACCGACTCCACCGCCGCGAGCCCCGGCGAGATCACGGGCAGCAGCCGGGAGGCGTACGCGATGACCTCGCGCGGCACGCGGAAACCGGCGGTCAGCTCCTCCACCACCGCGTCCGCCTTGCCCAGGTGGAACAGTGCCTCGCCCCAGCTCTCCGTGGACCACGGGGTCGTCCCCTGGGCGAGATCGCCGAGCACGGTGGCCGAACCGGTCGAGCACCGCCGCCCCACCGCCCGGTACTGCATGGGAGAGAGGTCCTGCGCCTCGTCGAGCACGACATGGCCGAGCGAGTGCGTACGGGCGATGAGGTCCCCCGCCTCGTCGATCAGCACGGCGTCGGCAGCCGACCACTTCGCGGACTTCACGCTGCGGGCGGGCTTCGCCCACAGGACCCGCTTCTGCTCGTCCTCGTCCAGCAGGCCCTCCGCGTGCGCGGCCAGGAACTCCGCGTCGGAGAGCAGCCGCAGCACCAGCTTCGCCGGATCCACGGCAGGCCAGACCGCCTTGACGGCCGCCTTCACCGCGGGGTTCCGGGCGACCGCGTTCTGCACCCGGTCGTCGGGTGCCTCCCCGGCCTCCTCCATCCGTACGAGGACGGCGTGCGCGATCCGCTGCGGCAGCGCCTCGTGCGCGGCCCCGTACCGCATGTCGCGGGCCAGCAGCTCGTCGACCATCTCCTGGACCTCGTACGCGGGCACGCGCCAGCGCCGGGACCCGCGCACCACGACGACGGGCTCGGCGGGCGGTGTGACGTGCGAGCGGATCGCCCGCCGCAGGACCTCGGCCATGCGGGCGTCGCCCTTGACGACGGCGGTGGCCGCCTCGTCCTCGCCCCGGACCTCGACGCCGGTGCGCACCAGGTCGTCGACGGTGGCCTGCTTCACCTCCAGCTCACCGAGGGCGGGCAGGACCTGCTCGATGTAGTGCAGGAAGGAACGGTTCGGCCCGATGACGAGGGTGCCGGTGCGCGCGAGCCGCTCGCGGTGCGCGTACAGCAGGTACGCCACCCGGTGCAGACCGACGGCGGTCTTCCCGGTGCCGGGCCCGCCCTGCACGCAGACGGTCCCGCCGAGGCCGCTCCGTACGATCTCGTCCTGCTCGGGCTGGATGGTGGCGACGATGTCGCGCATCGGGCCGACGCGCGGCCGCTCGATCTCCGCCTGGAGGAGCCGGCTGGTGTGCTCGGCCTCGGCGGGGTCGGTGAGGTGCTCGTCCTCGTACGCGGTCAGCTCACCGGCGGTGTAGCCGAAGCGCCGGCGGAGCCCGACGTCCTGGGGGTTCTTGCGGGACGCCTGGTAGTACGGCTGGGAGACCGGCGCACGCCAGTCGATGACCATGGGGTCCCCGACGGCGTCGTGGACGTGCCGGCGCCCGATGTAGAACCGCTCGCCGTCCGCGCCTTCGGCCAGCTCGCCGCCGACGGCGTGGAGGTAGTCGAGGCGGCCGAAGAACAGCGGGGTGTGGGAGAGGTCGGCGAGCGCCTTGATGCGGTCGTCGATCTGGGACTGGAGCACGGTGGCGTTGACCCAGTTCGCGGTGACGTCGCGGATGTCGAGGGCCTGGACGTCCTCGCGCATCCCGCGCAGGGCGGCGCGGGACGCGGCGAGATGGGCGCGCTCGTGCGCCAAGGGGTCGGCGGCGCCGGTGGGGTCGGGGGTGGAATCGCTTTCTGCTACGTGCGCGGGCACGGTGTTGCCTCCGGCTCTTCAACGCAGGACGGCGGACCGGACGCGCTGCGGTGCCATGGCGGCACGCGGAGCGGCGGGGTCCGCTGGGAAGGTACGTATCCGTAGGTGTCGGCCGGTTTCCGTCCGGTCGGCGGCGCTCCCGGGGCCGGGAAGACGGCGCGGGAGGCGGGCAGACCCGCGATTGTAGCCACGGAGCGGGCCGGCGGCGAACCGGAATACGGCCTTCGCGGCCCCCGGGCCGGGCCTCTGCCGGATGCTCCCCGGGGCGGAGACGCCAGGGATACCCGTAGGGGACGCGCGCGCCCGGAGCGGTACCGGAGGGCTAGTCGCCCGGCCCCGGGGTTCCGTCTGCGGGCCGACGCGCCCGAACGGGTGACGGGAGCACCATGGATACATGAGCACAGCCACTCTGAACCCACGCAGGACCGGCCCCGCGCACGGCGCGACCGCGGCCACCGGTCACCACCGACCCCACCGCGTCGGCGACGCGGTGCGCGCCGTGAAGGTGTTCGTGACGGCGGCGTTCGGCGTCGTCGTCCTGGGGGAGTACGCGGAGGAGGCGGGCGTCGTCGGCCGGGGCCGCTGAACGCCCGCCCTCCCCGGGAGCCTCAGCCGTCGGCGAGCAGCTCGTCCGCGTCGACGATGCGGTACGCGTACCCCTGCTCGGCCAGGAACCGCTGGCGGTGCGCCGCGAAGTCCTGGTCGATGGTGTCGCGGGCGACGACCGAGTAGAACCGGGCCTCGTGCCCGTCGGCCTTCGGACGCAGGACCCGCCCCAGCCGCTGGGCCTCCTCCTGCCGCGACCCGAAGGTCCCGGAGACCTGGATGGCGACGGTCGCCTCGGGCAGGTCGATGGAGAAGTTGGCGACCTTGGACACGACGAGGACGCTGATCTCGCCCTGGCGGAACGCCTCGAAGAGCTTCTCCCGCTGGGCGTTGCTGGTCTCACCCTTGATCACGGGGGCGTCCAGATGCTCGCCCAGCTCGTCGAGCTGGTCGATGTACTGGCCGATGACGAGGGTCTGCTCCCCCTGGTGCTTGCGCACCAGCGCCTCGGTCACCTTCCGCTTGGTCGCGGTGGTGGCGCAGAACCGGTACTTCTCCTCCGTCTCGGCGGTCGCGTAGGCGAGCCGCTCGGAGTCGGTGAGATTGACCCGGACCTCGACGCAGTCGGCGGGCGCGATGTAACCCTGCGCCTCGATCTCCTTCCACGGAGCGTCGAACCTCTTCGGCCCGATGAGCGAGAACACATCGGACTCACGCCCGTCCTCGCGCACCAGCGTCGCCGTGAGACCCAGCCGCCGCCTGGCCTGGAGGTCGGCGGTGAACTTGAAGACGGGTGCGGGCAGCAGGTGGACCTCGTCGTAGACGACCAGGCCCCAGTCGCGGGAGTCGAACAGCTCCAGGTGCGGGTAGACGCCCTTACGACGGGTGGTCAGCACCTGGTAGGTGGCGATGGTGACCGGCCGGATCTCCTTCTTCGTCCCGCTGTACTCGCCGATCTCCTCCTCGGTCAGCGAGGTCCGCTTCACCAGCTCGTGCTTCCACTGCCGGGCGGAGACGGTGTTGGTGACGAGGATCAGGGTGGTGGCCTTGGCCTCGGCCATGGCGCCGGCCCCGACGAGCGTCTTCCCCGCGCCGCACGGCAGCACGACGACACCGGACCCGCCGTGCCAGAACCCCTCGACGGCCTGCTTCTGGTACGGCCGCAGCGACCAGCCGTTCTCGGCCAGCTCGATCGGATGGGCCTCGCCGTCGACGTACCCCGCGAGGTCCTCGGCGGGCCAGCCCAGCTTGAGCAGGGTCTGCTTGACCTGCCCCCGCTCGGAGGGGTGCACGGCCACGGTGTCCGGGTCGATCCGCGCCCCGACCAGCGGCTGCACCTTCTTCGACCGGAGGATCTCCTCCAGGACGGGCCGGTCGGTGCTGGTGAGCACGAGCCCGTGCACGGGGTGCTTGGACAGGGTGAGCCGCCCGTACCGCGCCATCGTCTCGGCGATGTCGACCAGGAGCGCGTGCGGCACGGGGTAGCGGGAGTGCTCGACCAGGGCGTCGACGACCTGCTCGGCGTCGTGCCCGGCGGCACGGGCGTTCCACAGCCCCAGCGGGGTGACCCGGTACGTGTGGATGTGCTCGGGCGCACGCTCCAGCTCCGCGAACGGCGCGATGGCACGACGGCAGGCGTCCGCCCGGTCGTGATCGACTTCGAGGAGCAGCGTCTTGTCGCTCTGGACGATGAGGGGTCCGGTCACGCGCTTCGGCCCTTTCTGCGGGGTGCGGCCACGGATGCGGCCAAACGTCCAGTGTGCCGCATCGGGGGGGCGGGGCGGGGTGGGCGATGTGGTCAGCCTCCGGCGCGGGGCCTGCGCTGCGGCCCGAAGCGCACCGGGACGCCCGGGGAATACAGCACGCTCATCGGCTCCCCGGCCGGCGCGGGCAGGCCGCCCGCCGTCACCAGGTCCTCGTCGCACTGCAGCAGCTCCGCCCGGTGGAGCGGCCACCGTGGATGCGCGTTGGGCAGGTACAGGGTCCGCCCGAAGAACCCGCTGTGCAGGGCCCACCGGGCGGTGAGGAAGTGCTCCAGCGGCGTCGGCTCCTCGATCGCGTCCCCCGCCCGCAGCACGATCCTGCTCCGCGCACCGCGAGGACCGGGCCAGCGGCGGGTGCTCGTGTACGTGAGGGTGTCGCCGGAGCGCGCGATGTCCATCCGGGACCACACGTACGGCAACCGGAGCGCGGCCCGTGCCACGAGGACCGGGACCAGCCGCGAGGCGTCGAGGGACCGGAAGACGACACCGCGCCGGCCGTGCTCGTCCACCGAGTACAGCCGGACGTTGGTCTCGGGGAAGGTGCCGAGGTACGGAAGCCCCGGCAGCCCGAGCCCGCCCACCCGGTACATCCGGAACGCCACCAGACCCACGTACGTCGTCGTCCCGTCGAAGGTGTCCGGCACCGTGCCCGGCGGCAGCAGCGGTGCCACGTCCGCGGGATCGACGGCCCAGTGCAGGAACGCCAGGTCCAGCCAGGACTGGGTGAGCAGCGGGGGCATCGGTGCGGCGGGCGGGTCCGGCGACACGCGCTCGGTCGGCTCACGCTTCGGACCGGGGACGAGGTCGGCGAAGGACATCTCCGCAGCATCGCAGATCGCGGGTTCCGACAGGCCCTAGGGTTTCCCGTCCTCCGCCAGCTCCGCCACCCCCGTGATCCGGTGCAGCGGATACGTGCGGACCTCGTCGGCCGTGTGGTCGTAGGCGGTGACGAAGCCGCCCTCCACGCGGACCGGGGCGATCACGCGCTGGCTGGCCGCGCCGTCCGCGTTGACGTAGCCGATCCAGACCGCGGAGCCCGTCATCGCGGCCGCCTGGACCGTGGCCAGGGTCTCGGCGGAGGTGGTGCGGGGGAGGGAGCCGGAAGGCGTGGTGGACGACGGGTCCTCGGACGTGTCCTTGCGGATCGCGGTGGCGGCCGTGTCGCCCGCGCGGATGGCCCGTACCGCCGCCCCGAGCAGGGTGCCGTCCGGGACCGGAGGGCCTTCGGGGACCGGGGCCGGGGGTGTGCGGGGCGGGGTGCGGCGGGCGCCCGCGCGGGTGATCAGGACGTCGCCCTCGGCGGATTCGGCGGCCGGTGCGTAGCCCATGTCGCGCAGGGCTTCGAGGAGGGAGCCGGGGTCGGCCTGGGAGGCGAGGACCGTGGGGGCCAGGCGGCGCAGGCGGAGGCCGGTCGAGCGGCGGTCGGCCAGGATCTCGTTGAGGACCGCCTCGTCGTCGCAGCGTACGTACGCGGACGCGGACCCGATCCGCAGGTGGCCGTGGCGGCGGGCCACGTCGTCGATCAGGTAGCTCAGCGGCTGCGGCACCGGCGTACGGCTGTGCGCGGCCAGGAACGCGTGCAGGTCGGTCGCCGCCTGCCCGGCGTCCAGGGCGCGGCGCACCGAACCGGGCGTGAAGCGGTACACCGTCGCCCCGCCCTTCGACTCCACGTCGGCCAGGACCGAGAGCGTCTCCGCCAGGGGGCGTTCCAGCGGGCCCGGCGCCACCGCCGTCAGGTCGGCCTGGAGCAGGACGTGGTCCAGGGGCTCGGGGACGAGTGGCGCGAGGAGGGCCGCCGCCGCGTCCGGGCCCTCGTCCAGGAGCGCGCGGGCCTGTGAGGAGAGCGCGCCCCGGCCCGTGATGCCCAGCAGCTCCGCCTCGTTGAGCGTCCACAGGGCGAGGCGGGAGCGGAGGTCCGTCCCCTCCGCCGAGGACGCGGAAGGGGTCGCTCCGCCACGCAACGGGCGTTCCCAGCGCAGCCTTCGCAGCAGAGTCTCGGCGTCCGGCGCGGTGCCCGGCGGGAGTTCGGCGAACAGGGCCAGGACCCGGCGGCGTACGTCGGGGGCGGCCGAGCGGTCCAGCTCCGGGCCGAGTGCGGACAGCGCCCGCCCCTTGGCGTCCTGGCCGCCGACCAGGCCCGGGGTCCGGGTGGCGGCGAGCCAGGCGGTGGCGAGGTGCGTCCAGCGGTCCTCGGCGGACAGGTCGAGCCACTCGTCGGACGCCGGCGTCGGCGCGTAACGCTCCTCGGGCTCCCCGTCGGAGGCCAGCAGCCCCGCACCGTAGGCGAGTTCGATCCAGAACGCGGCGATCGGCTCCGTCACGTCAAGGGCGTTCGCGGCGCGTTTCAGCTCCCGTACGCTCAGCCCGCCCGCGCGCAGGATCGCGGGGCCGCCGCCGTTCCAGAGCTTCAGCAGCTCCTCGACCGTCGACAGTGCGGTGAACGCCTGGCCCGCCGCCGCTCTGTCCACAGCCTGTGGATCGCGTTCGGCCGCCGCCGCGACGGCCGGGGGGACCGGTTCCGGTACCCGGTGCGCGCGTCCGGCGCGCAGATGCAGGGCCGCCTCGCGCGGCAGGACCACCGTGCGGGTGGAGACCGGCAGCAACAGGCCCCGGTCGCGCAGCCACTTCACCGGCGGTGTGGGGTTGGGAGTGACCTCGCCGTACGGCGGGCCCCACACCAGCCGGTCCAGGACCGACAGCGCTTCCACCGGTGCGGTGTCCAGCAGTTCCGCCATCCGCGTCCGGTCCGTGAACAGAGCGGCGAGCGCGGCCACCGCGGACACCGGGTCGTGCGTGGCGGGCAGCCCGGTCGCCGCCAGGATCTCCTGGAGCCGGCCCGGCGACATCCCGGCCGTCGCCTCGGCGACCGTGGGCCCCAGGCCCGTCGGCGAGGGGTGCTGCGGGGACGGGGCGAGCAGTTCGCGGGCGGTGCGCACCAGCCGCAGCCGGTCGTCCTCGCCCCACACCAGGGCCTGTTCGCGCAGCGTCGCGAGCGCGTCCGGCAGCGCGGCGGTGATCGCCGCCCCCGCGTCGTCGCGCTGGTCGCCGTCGTCCAGGCCGTCGCCGGTGAGCAGGGAGAGCAGCGTGTCGTACGGGGCCGGGTCCGGGGCCACCGCCAGCGCCTCGGCGGTCTGGAGTGCGAACCGGTCCAGGTGTTCCAGCGCGCGGACGACGGACGCCCGCGTGCCGGCCCGCGTGGCGAGCTGGGTGATGTCGTTCGGCACCGGGTTGAGGAGGTCGGGGCGGGCACGCAGCAGCCCGGCCAGCGATTCGTCGCCCCGGGCGCGCAGGGCTTCGGCGAGCGTGCGCGGTGGTGTGGTCGTCCCCATCCGTCCCACGGTAGCCGCTGGAACGCTACCGTCGGGGCAGGGCCGGTAGAGGGGATGCACCGCGTGGGGATCGAGAGCGACCAGCTCGTCTACGACTACCTGAGCCGGGTCGGCGACCTGGCCCAGCAGCAACAGCTGTCGTCGGGCGCCCGGATGCGCCTGGTTTCGACGCTTCGGGGAGAGATCGACCGGCAGCGCGGCACGGAGGGCGCGGACTCCCCGGCGACCGTGCGGCGCATCATCGGCAGGCTGGGCAGCCCGGACGAACTGGTCGCCGCGGCGGCGGAGTCGGCCGACGGCACGGTCTCGCTGCCGTCCGCGCGGTCCGGGAAGGGGGCCGGCGGGCAGCAGCGGCGGACCTCTCCGCCCCGGCCCCGGGGCGGACTCCTCCGCAAGGAGCCGAAGGAGTCGAAGGAGCCGAGGAAGCCGAAGGAGCCCGCTCCGGGCGCCGGGGACGGCCGGGAGGCGAAGGCCTTCAGGAAGCCGAAAGCCGGTTTCGGGTGGGGCGCGTCGCGCCCTGA
Organism: Streptomyces sp. rh34; assembly: GCF_002551245.1. Taxonomy (GTDB): domain Bacteria; phylum Actinomycetota; class Actinomycetes; order Streptomycetales; family Streptomycetaceae; genus Streptomyces. The sequence goes on along the minus strand of NZ_NTGZ01000082.1, from coordinate 18,423 downwards.
TCCCGAGGACGGCACCGGCGGTGCTTCCGGCGCCGTTTCCGGCCGCGCTTTTGGCGGTGCTCCCGGTGATGTCGCCGGCAGCGCTTCCGGCCGCGCTTTCGGAGGTGTCTCCGAGAGTGCTTCCGATGGTGCTTCCGGCGCGCGATCCGCCGCCGTGCCCCGCCCGGCTCCCGCCCCCGACGACCATGCGGCTGACGACGAACGCGTCCCCGTCCGCGACTGGCCCGACCCCTCCGCCCCGCACATGCTCGGCCAGGACCAGCAGGCGGACGCGGACGGCGCGACCGACTGGTGGCGCATGGAGCCGGGCCCCTTCGACGAGGGAACCGCCATCCCCGGGTTCTACGGCGGCATCGAGGCCCCGGAGCTGCTCGGGAGGCGGCGGCCGGGGCCCACCGAGAAGGAGGCGGACGGCGAGAAGGACGCGGACGGAGAGAGGGACGAGGCCGAGGGGAAGGGCGGGGCAGAAGGGGAGGGCGGGGCCGAAGGGGCAGCCGGGACCGCCGCGCGCCGCCGTGCCCTGCGCCTCGTGAAGCTCCGCCGCCGCAGGACCGCGGCGGTCGCCGAGCCCGAGGCCGCCGCCTCCGCCCCCCGCGGCGGCTTCGCCCACCCGCTGCTGCTCCTGGCCGCCGTCCTGCTCGTCGCCGGTGTGGTCACCGGCTCCTGGCTGCCGCTGGCGGGCGGCTGGCTGATCGCGTACAGCTCGCGCACCCTCTCCCGTACGGAGGCGAAGTGGGCGGCGCTCGGCCTGCCGGGCGTGGTGGCGGCCGGGGCCCTCGCGTGGGTGTGGGGGCGGATGGAGGGGCGCTGGGGCGAGCCGATCCGCGAGGGCGCGATGCGGGACGTCCTGCTGGAGACCTGGCCGGTGGTCGTCCGTGTCGCCGCCGTCGCCTCCGCGCTCTACCTGGTGTGGCGGGCGCGCAGGCGGGCCGGCTGAGCCGGCCGCCCACGGCACGCCCCCGGCGCCGGGCGAGGGCTACTTCGTCATGCTGGCCTCGAACTCCTCCAGGATCTTGCCGGCGGCCGTGTAGCCGATGCCCGAGATCCACAGGCGGTCGTCGACCTTGAAGACCTTGTCGTTCTTGGCCGCCTTCAGCCCCTTCCACAGGCCGCTGTTCATCGTCTTCGTCGTCCCGGCCTTGCCCGGGTCGCCGTACGTCGACGTGAAGATGACGTCCGCGTCCGCCAGGTCGATCTTCTCGGGCGACACGTCGTACGAGAACCCGTCCTTCGCCTTGTCCGTGATGGCGGGGCGGCCGGTGCCGATGTCGGCGAGGATCGAGCCGATGTAGTTCTGCTTGCCGTAGATACGGATCTCGGCGCCCTCGACGAAGCGGACGAAGTTGACGTCCGTCGCGGCGGCCTTCTCCTTGCCGCCGAGCGCCTCCGTCACCTTCGCCACCTGGGTGTCGTACGTGGCGAGGACCTTCTTGGCCTCGGCCTGCTTGCCGAGCGCCTCCGCGTGCACCTGGAAGTTCTCCTTCCAGGCACTGCCGGTCGCCTCCGTCATCACGGTCGGGGCGATCTTGCTGAGCTGCTCGTAGCGGTCCCCGTCACGGACCTTGCTGGTGAGGATCAGGTCCGGCTTGAGCGCGGCGACGGACTCCATGTTCGCGTTGGCGATCTCGCCGACCGGCGTGATGTCCTTCGTCTCGCTCGCGGGGAGGTAGGAGGGGAAGGCGTCCTCGGACGCCGAGTGCGTCGCGCCGACCGGCCGGACGCCGAGGGTGATCGCGGAGTCCAGTTCGCCGGAGTCCAGGACGACGACCCGCTTCGGCGCCACGGGGACGTCGACGTCCCCGTTCGCGGTGGAGACGGTGCGCGTCTTCGCCGGGGAGTCGGAGGAGTCCGATGCCGGGTCGGAGGAGCCGCACCCGGCGAGGGTGAGCGCGGCGGTCACGGCGAGGGAGCCGGCGACGAGGGCTCGGCGGTCGCGGAGGAGGGCAGTCATGTCACAGACCTTTCTGAGAGGGGGAAACCACCGGGGACGGGGCCCAGGGGGCGCTCGGGACGACGAGTGGCGAACCTGTCACCGGGTCCGGGACGATCACCGCTTCCAGGCCGAAGACCTCGGCGACGAGCTCGGCGGTGACGACGTCCCCGGGCCTGCCCTCGGCGACGATCCGGCCCTCCTTCATGGCGACCAGACGGTCCGCGTACCGGGCGGCCTGGTTGAGGTCGTGGAGGACGGTGACGACGGTGCGGCCCCGGGTGCCGTCGGCCGCAGGGGAGGCCAACTGGCGTACCAGGTCGAGGACTTCCACCTGGTGCGCGATGTCGAGATACGTCGTCGGCTCGTCGAGCAGCAGCAGGTCCGTCTCCTGGGCCAGCGCCATCGCGATCCACACCCGCTGACGCTGACCGCCCGACAGCTCGTCCACCGACCGGTCGGCCAGCGCCGTGACGTCGGTACGGGCCATCGCGTCGGTCACCGCCCGCTCGTCCTCCTCCGACCACTGCTGCCACCAGCTCTGGTGCGGCTGGCGGCCCCGCGCGACCAGGTCGGAGACGGTGATCGCCTCGGGCGCGACCGGGGTCTGCGGGAGCAGCCCGATGGACCGGGCGATCTGCTTCGTGGGAATCCGCGCCAGCTCCGTGCCGTCCAGCAGGACCGCCCCGCCGTGCGGCTTCAGCAGCCGGCCGAGCGCCCGCAGGGTGGTGGACTTGCCGCAGGCGTTCGGGCCGACGATGACGGTGACCTGCCCGTCGGGCACGGTGAGGTCCAGCTCGTGGACCACGGTGCGGTCCTCGTACGCGAGGGTCAGGGAGCGCGCGGCGAGCCTGCCGGTCCGCTGCGCCGTGTCGGTCGTCGGGCTCGGGCTCATGCGATGCCTCCACTGCGGCCGCGGTGACCGCGGATGATCAGCCAGATCAGGTACGGGGCGCCGACCGCCGCCGTGAGGACGCCCACGGGCAGTTCGGTGGGCGAGAACAGCTTGCGGGCGAGCAGGTCGCCGAGGACGACGATCACCGCGCCCAGCAGCGCCGAGGACAGCAGGGGGATCTGCGCGGTCCGGGTCATCCGGCGGGCGATCTGCGGCGCGAGCAGCGCCACGAAGTCCACCGGGCCCGCCGTGCCCGTCGCCACGGACGCCAGGACCACGCCGAGCGCGACCAGTCCGAGCCGTACGCCCCCCAGGCGCACGCCCAGCGCGGTGGCGGTGTCGTCGTCCATCGTGACGGTGCGCTGCGCGCGGGCCGCCCACGCGATGGCGGGCAGCAGGATCACCAGCGTCCAGCCGATCGGGGCAGCCTCCGACCAGCCGCGCCCGTTCAGCGAACCGGTCATCCAGATCTGCGCCTGCTGGGCGACGAGGTAGTCGCCCTTGGTCAGGAACAGCGTGGTCACCGACCGCAGCGCGATGGCGAAGCCGATGCCGATGAGCACGAAGCGGGTGGCGTGCAGGCCGCCGCGCCACGCGAAGACGTAGACGAGGGCCGCCGCCGCGATGCCGCCGACGACGGAGAGGTAGGGCAGGACGGTGTACGAGGTGATGCCGAAGGTCATCGCGCCGACCGTGAGCGCGCTGGCGCCCTGGCTGATGCCGATGATGTCGGGGCTGGCCAGCGGGTTGCGGGCCACCGTCTGGATCAGCGCCCCGGCGATCCCGAACGCGGCGCCCACCAGCAGCCCGACGACCATGCGCGGCAGTCGCAGCGTGCCCACGACCAGCTCGGCGGAGGACGGCTGCCCGAGGATCACCTTCACGACCTCGCCGGGTGCGACGAAGCTCTCCCCGACGCAGAGGTAGACGACACAGACGGCGGCCAGGAGCACGACGAGGGCGGCCGCGACGACGGAGGCCCGCCGGTGCAGCAGGAACCGGCCGCGCGGCCCGGCCTTCACGACGGAGTACCCGGCGGGCCGGACCCGTACGGCCTCCACGGGCGCGGGCACGGGCGCGGTCACGGGTGTGTCGGTCGTCATGCGGGCACCGCCTTCCGGCGTACGAGGGCGACCAGGAACGGCACCCCGATCAGGGCCGTCATCACACCCGCCGGGACCTCGCTCGGCGGGAACACGATCCGGCCGACGACGTCCGAGACGAGCAGCATCACGGGTCCGATCAGCGCGGCCATGGGCAGCACCCAGCGGTGGTCGTTGCCGACGACGGCGCGGGCGATGTGCGGGACGGCGAGGCCGATGAACGCGATCGGCCCGGCGGCGGCGACCCCGACCCCGGTCAGCACGGTGGCCCCGAGGCCGCCGACGATCCGGACCGCCGCGACGTTCTGCCCGAGCCCCTTCGCCACGTCCTCGCCGAGCGCGAGCGCGTCCAGGCCGCGGGCGACGGAGAGCACGAGGACCACGCCGAGGAGGAGGAACGGCCACACCTGCTGGACGACGTCCGACTCCCGCCCCGCGATCGAGCCCACCTGCCAGAAGCGGAACTCGTCCAGCGCGGCGGCGTTCGTCGTGAGGATCCCCACCGTCACCGACACCAGCAGCGCGTTGATCGCCGCACCGCCGAGCGCGAGCTTCACCGGGGTCGCGCCACCGCGCCCGCTGGAGGCGATGGCGTACACGGCGACCGAGGCGATCGCCGCGCCCCCGAAGGCGAACCACACATACCCGGTGAGCGTGTGGACCCCCGCGAACGCGATGGCCATCACCACCGCCACCGAGGCGCCCTGACTGATGCCGAGGATGCCGGGGTCGGCGATGGGGTTACGGGTGATCCCCTGGAGCACCGTGCCCGCGAGGGCCAGCGCCGCGCCGACCATCAGCCCGATGAGGGTGCGCGGCACCCGCATCGAGCGGATCACCTCGGCGGCGTCGGAGTGCCCGCCGTGCAGCAGGACGTCGAACACCTCGCCGGGAGGAATGGAACGCGCCCCCACGGCGAGGCTCAGCAGGACCGCCAGCAGCAGGGCGAGCACGGCCGCGGCCACCGAGGCCGCACGTCGGGAGAGGCGGGGCGTACGAGGTGGCGCGGCGGTCCGCACGGGCGCTGACGCTGACATTTCACCCAATCGGGACGGACGCGGACGTGACGGTACGTGAGGGAACGCTGGGGCGCGGAGCCAGGACGGTAAGGCTTGGCTAAGTGCGCGCTTCAGTCTAAGCGGCTGGATTCCGAGCCCGACGGGGGCTTCGGGACCGCCCCCGGCCGGTCGGCACAATGGCGGCATGGCTTCCACGGATCAGAACGCCCCCCGGCACCCGCTCCACCACTCCCCTCAGCGCCCCCTGACGGTCGGCTTCGACCTCGACATGACGCTCGTCGACTCCCGGCCCGGCATCGCCGCCGCCTACCGGGCCCTGTCCGCGGAGACGGGTGTTCCGATCGACGTCGACCTGGTGGTGAGCCGGATCGGGCCGCCGCTGGAGACGGAACTGGCGCACTGGTTGCCGGCCGACCGGGTGCCCGCCGCTGCGGACCGCTACCGGGAGCTCTACCCCGACCACGCGATAGCCCCGAGCACGGCCCTCGCCGGGGCGCGGGAGTCGGTGGCCGCGGTGCGGGCGCTCGGCGGCCGGGCGATCGTCGTCACGGCGAAGTACGAGCCGAACGCGAAGCTGCACCTGGCCCACCTCGGCATCGAGCCGGACACGGTGGTCGGCCGGCTGTGGGCGGAGGCCAAGGGCGAGGCGCTGCGCGAGCACGGCGCGCAGGTGTACGTCGGCGACCACACCGGGGACGTACGCGGGGCCCGGGCGGCCGGAGCGCTGTCGGTCGCCGTGACGACGGGCCCGTGCGACGCGGCGGAGCTGCGGACGGCGGGCGCGGATGTGGTGCTGGAGGACCTGACGGGCTTCCCGGCCTGGCTGGCGGCCTTCGAGGCGGACCGGGTGGCGTGACGCGGCGGGGTGTCAGGCGCGGTTCGCGGCCCGCTTCGGGGAGTTGATCCAGGCCGAGCGCACGACGCCCGCCCCGGCGATCAGGAACCCGACGCCCATCAGCATGCAGACCGCGTACGCGATCGGGGGGAACGGGTCCGTGCCCAGGAAAAGTGGGGCGACCGTGACCAGAGTGGCCAGTGCGCCGACGAAAAAGACGATCGCGCCGACCTGAACAAGCCGGTCACCTGCGCCTGAAGGAGTAGTACTCACGCGACCAGGGTAGTTCCCAGCCCGGAGGAACTCTCCGGCGACGTCTTGTCACCGGCCCTAGGGCCATTAGCCTGGGACCGGGCGGGTCACGGTGACCCGCTGTACTGCTATCCGGAGCCGTTTTCCCTGGGAGACCGGCTCTTCCGCACACCGACGAGTACGAGGACGAGGACAGACGTGCCCACCGGCAAGGTCAAGTGGTTCAACAGTGAGAAGGGCTTCGGCTTTCTCTCCCGCGACGACGGCGGCGACGTCTTCGTCCACTCGTCGGTTCTCCCTGCCGGAGTCGACGCCCTCAAGCCCGGCCAGCGCGTGGAATTCGGCGTGGTCGCGGGCCAGCGCGGCGACCAGGCCCTTTCCGTGGTGGTCCTCGACCCCACCCCGTCCGTAGCGGCCGCGCAGCGCCGCAAGCCGGACGAGCTCGCGTCGATCGTGCAGGACCTGACGACGGTCCTGGAGAACATCACGCCGCAGCTGGAGCGGGGCCGCTACCCCGACAAGGCCTCCGGCGCGAAGATCGCGGGCCTGCTGAGGGCGGTCGCCGACCAGCTCGACGTGTAAGGGCCGGTCCCGTGATCCTCGCCGGGGCGCGGCTCCTGCGGGGGTCAGGCCTGGCTCTCCGCGAAGAGCCGGGTGGACCGTCCCAGGGCCGCGCGCACAGCGCCCGAGCGGGTCAGCGGCGCGCGGTCGACACCGGCGAAGAGGGTGACGAGCGCGATGTCCGCCGCCACGGCCCGGCCCGTCGTCCGCACCACCAGTTTCCTGCTGCCGCCGAGCCCGGACAGCTTCGCCGTGAGGGAGACGCCGGGGTCCTCGTCATCGGCCCGCCGGGTCAGGACGAACCGCTTCCGGTTCACCGCCCGCAGCCGGTAGTGGTCGCCGCCGTACCGGAAACGCAGAGCACGGGCCCGGCGGGTCGGGCCGAAGCGGTTGCGGCGCAGGTGCACCAGGGCGTCGCCGACCCGGAGCACCGAGCGGTTGAGCGTCGGCAGGTCGGCGGCCTCGGTGTGGATGCCGCGGGTCTCGAACACCGCGGTGGGAATCGACGGGCCGCGCACCTCGGAGACCACGCTGTCCGGGGTGTGCTTCCGGGGCAGCGGGGCGGTGAGGACGATCTCGCCGAACTCCGCCGCCGTGCCCCGGTAGCCCGCCCGCCGCTCGTGGGTGCGGCCTTCCTTCCAGAACGCCAGGGTGAACGAGGCGGTCGACGCGGTCGGCGTGTGCACGTGAGTGTCCTTCCGGACCGGCCGGTCCGCCCGGCCGGTCAGGGAAACGCCAGCGCGTCCGGCCCCAGCGGGGGTACGAGTCCCTCGGCCGCCGCGCGGGTCAGCAGGCCGCGGATCGCCGCGTAGCCGTCCTCGCCGAGGTCGGCGGTGAACTCGTTCACGTACAGCCCGATGTGCTGGTCCGCTACGGCCGGGTCCATCTCCTGGGCGTGCTCCAGGACGTAGGGCCGGGAGACCTCCGGGTGGTCCCAGGCCAGCCGGACCGAGCTGCGGATCGTGTCGGCCAGGCGTCGCAGGGTCTCCTCGCCGAGGGAGCGCTTGGCGATGATCGCGCCGAGGGGGATCGGGAGCCCCGTGGTGTCCTCCCAGTGCCGGCCCATGTCGGCGAGGTTGTGCAGACCGAAGTTCCGGTACGTGAAGCGGGCCTCGTGGATGACCAGGCCGGCGTCGACCTTGCCGTCCCGTACGGCGGGCATGATCTCGTCGAACGGCATCACCAGGACCTCGCCGACGCCGCCCGGCACCATCTCCGCCGCCCAGAGCCGGAACAGCAGGTACGCCGTCGAGCGCTCGCTCGGCACGGCTACGGTCCGGCCGGTCAGGTCGAGGCCCAGCTCCTTGGTGAGGACCAGCGGACCGCAGCCCCGGCCCAGCGCCCCGCCGCACGGTAGCAGCGCGTAGTCGTCGAGCACCCACGGCAGCACGGCGTAGGACACCTTCAGGACGTCCAGCTCGCCGCGCTCGGCCATGCCGTTGGTGACGTCGATGTCGGCGAAGGTCACGGCGGGCGCGGGCGCGCCGGGGACCCTGCCGTGCACCCAGGCGTCGAAGACGAAGGTGTCGTTGGGGCAGGGGGAGAACGCGATCTCGATCGGGTCCGGGGTCGCTTCAGTGGTCATGCCGGTTCCAACCTTCCAGTACGCGTGCGCTCTTCCCGAACGCGTCCGTGAGCGCCGCCAGCGCGTCGCCGATGCGCCAGGCGTCCCGGTCACGGGGGCCCACGGCGTTCGACACGGCCCGCAGCTCCGTGACGGGCACGTCGGCCCGGGCGGCGGCCTCCGCGACCCCGAAGCCCTCCATCGCCTCGGCCAGCGCCCCCGGGTTCGCGGCGAGCAGGTCGCCGGCGCGCTCGGCGGTGCCGGTCACGGTGGAGACGGTGAGAACGGGCCCCGCGGCGGCTCCCGCGGCGGCCGCCACCCGCCGTACGAGCGCGGGCGGCGGAGTGAAGCGGTCCCGGCCGAAGCCGAGCGCGGTGACCGGCAGGAAACCGCCGGGGGTGTCGGCGCCCAGGTCGGCGGCCACGATGGCGCTCGCCACGACCAGCGAGCCGAGCGGCGTCAGCGGGGTGAACGCCCCGCCGATCCCGGCGGAGACGACGAGCCCGTACGGCGTGGACGCCGACGCCAGGGCGAAGGCGGTGGCCGCGGCGGCGGCGGCCGGGCCCGCACCGCCGGCCAGGACGTCGAACGCACCGGCGCGGTGCAGCTCGCCCCCCGGCAGCGCCACGGTCTCCGGCGTGCCCCCGAACGCACGCGTGACCGCGTCCCGTTCCACGGGGACAGCGGTCACGACCAGCACACGCACGGGTACAGCCTCAGGGTCGAGGACGGGGGAGGGGCACTCCTGGTCGGGCGGGTCAGTCCTTCTTGAGCTCGAACTGCCAGATACCCGTGAGCTTCTTGCCCTTGGTCTCCACGATGGAGATGTTCGTCTTCTCGGACGGCTTGCCCGTCTGGCTGGCGAAGAAGGCGCTGCCGGGGATCGTCCGGTAGGTCTTCTCGTACGGCTCCTGCTCGGCCTGCTGGCCGTTGATGAAGAGCGTCCAGCCGTTCTCGGCGATCTCGGGGTCGACGCCGAAGCGGACCTTGTCGTCCATGGAGACCTTGATGGTCTTCTCGGCCTTCTTGTTCAGGCAGCCCTGGATCAGGGACTCCTTGATCGCATCGCCGTCGTTGTAGCAGGCGGCCTCGCTGTTCACCGAGTCGCTGCCGACCGTCACGGTGGCGAGCGGCGTCGGCTTGTCGCAGGCGGACAGGACAAGGAGTCCCGCGGACACGGCACCAAGAGCGACGCCGATTCGACGGCCCTTACCGGAGAAGAACGCAACGGTCATGGGCCGAAGGCTATCGGTCGCCTCCGCTCATGCCGCGCGGGGGTGCGGCGTGCCGCGCCGCGCGGTGCCCAGGAGGCCCCGTACGGACGTGGCCGCGCCGAGCGCGAGAATGCCCGCGGCGACCGACATCCCGAGCACCGCGTTGAGCGGCAGGGCGATGCCGATGCCGCCGCCGACCACCCACGCCATCTGGAGCAACGTCTCGGACCGGGCGAACGCGGAGGTGCGGACCTCCTCGGGCACGTCCCGCTGGATCATCGCGTCGAGCGACAGCTTGGACAGGGCCTGGGTGAACCCGGCGACCGCGCCGAGCGCGGCGACCAGCACGGTGGAGAAGAAGACCGCGGCCAGGACCGCCACGCTCAGCGCGAGCCCCAGCACCGTCGCGATGATGACCTCGGGGCCGCGTGCCCGGAGCCAGGAGCCGACCGCCGTGCCGCAGGCGTTGCCGACCCCCGCCGCCACGCCGACGATGCCGAGCGAGACGGCCGCGCTCTGCCCGGCCAGCGGGTGCTCGCGCAGCAGGAACGCCAGGAAGAAGATGAGGAAGCCGGAGAGGGCCCGGTGCGCGGCGTTGGCCTGGAGCCCGTGCAGGACCGACCCGCCGACGGACCGCAGACCCGGCGGCCGCTCCCTGGCCGGCTTCTCCCCGTTGCCGCGCCTGCGGAGGCCCGCCCGGGTGCTGCCCTTGCCGGGGGCGGGCGGCGGCACGGCCTCCTCGTGGTGCGGCACGATCAGCCGCGCCCGGCGCTCGCCCTTCGCGGAGTCGACCTTGGGCGGCAGGGTGAAGGCGAGGAAGGTGCCCGCGACGAAGATCGCGCAGGCGCCGTAGAGCGGCCAGGGCGAGCCGATGGTCTGGAGGCCGGCCCCGATCGGGGCCGCCACCCCGGTGGCCAGCAGCCCGGCCAGGGTGACTCGGGAATTGGCCTTCACCAGGGAAAACTTGGGTGGCAGCAGGCGTGGCACGACCGCGCTGCGCACCACGCCGTACGCCTTCGAGGAGACCAGGACGCCCAGCGCGGCCGGATACAGCTCCAGGCCTCCCGTGGCGACCGCGCCCGACATGGTGATCGCCAGCAGCGCACGGGCCAGCATCGCGCCCGCCATCGCGGCGCGGCGGCCGTGCGGCAGCCGGTCCAGGAGCGGGCCGATCACCGGGGCGAGGAGGGTGAAGGGGGCCATGGTGATGGCGAGGTAGAGGGCCACCCTGCCCCGCGCCTCGTCCGTGGGCACCGAGAAGAAGACCGTGGAGGCGAGGGCGACCGTGATCATGACGTCGCCCGCGCCGTTCACCGCGTGCAGTTCGATCAGTTTCCCGAGGCCGGATTCCCCCGCGCCGTGGGCGTGCGTCGCCTTGCGGATTCCGCGCGCCGTGCCGGTGAACGGGGCGCGCAGGGCATGACCCGTCGCCCGTCCCGCCCTGCGGAGCGGGCCGGGACCGTCGTGCGACCTGGCGGCAGTCACCCCGTCATAGTGCCCCAACCCTGGCCGGTATGAACGGTGATCGGCCGCGGACTCGCGTGTGACGCCCTGTCGGGCGAGCGCGCCGGAACCGTCCGGGGCCCCGCCGCCACCCCCGTCCGACCGGCGTCGGCGGTCACCCGGGCGGGAACGGATACGGCACGTTTGGGACGGGCAGGTGGGCGCGGAGCGGCGGAGAGGGTAGCGTGCGTAACGCGCCACCGGCGGTTGTTCTTGGCCGCGCGCCTCTCGGCGATCCCGCAGAATGGGTGGCAGAAGGCGCGCCCGAGGCAGGCACAACGGGTGTGGACGTCGACGCGGCCCCCAGGTCCGCTCCGCCCGCACTTGTCTGGCCGAAACGGCAATCGTGCAGCAGCTGGCGCGCTCGTGAGACTGGCGTATGGAGAGAAGCGAAGACCTGTGAGTGCTGCGACGACGACGCGAAGCCGTACGGCCCGGACCCCCGTTCCCGACCGCCTGTGTGCCGAGGCGGTGGATCTCGCGCGTGCGGCCGCGGAGGAGGCCGCCGCGCCCGGTGTGATCGGTGAGCACATCGGCCTGGTCTCCGAGGGAGACCGGGTCGTCACGCACTACTTCGAGGCCAAGGAGCCCGGGTACCGGGGCTGGCGCTGGGCGGTGACGGTGGCGCGGGCCTCCCGCGCGAAGAACGTCACCCTGGACGAGACGGTGCTGCTGCCGGGGGACGACGCGCTCCTGGCGCCGGAGTGGGTGCCGTGGAGCGAGCGGCTGCGCCCCGGCGACATGGGCCCCGGCGACCTGCTGCCCACCGAGGCGGAGGACCTGCGGCTGGAGCCCGGCTGGACCGGCGAGGACGAGCCGCCGCCGAACTCCGTGGTCTCCGAGGAGCTGGCGCAGCTGGTCGACTCCGAGGACGCCGAGCTGACGGACCGGCCGGTGGCCTCCACCACCCGCGGGTCCATCGCCGCGGTCGCGGACGAGCTCGGTACGCGCCGGGCGCGGGTGCTGTCCCGGTACGGGCTGTACGCGGCGGCCGACCGCTGGGACGAGGCGTTCGGCCCGAAGACGCCGATGGCCCAGGCGGCCCCGGCGACGTGCGTCAGCTGCGCGTTCCTGATCCCGATGGCGGGCTCCCTGAAGCAGGCCTTCGGGGTGTGCGCGAACGAGTTCGGCCCGGCGGACGGGCATGTGGTGTCGCTGGCGTACGGCTGCGGCGGGCACTCGGAGGCGGCGGTGATGCCGGTGCCGCCGAAGCCGGCGCCGCACGCGATGGACACGATGCGGGTGGACACGTATTCGCTGCGGCCGGAGCGGGACGGGGGCTCCGTGCCGGACGAGGCGGACGGGGCGTCGGAGGACCTGGGCCACTCCTGACGCTCCTGCCCGCTGAGGGGTCCGGGCTTGCGGTGCCCGGGAATCGCGGGATGCCTCTCCCGCCCGTCCGGCACCTTTTCCAGCCCGTCCGGCACGTTCCAGCCCGTCCGGCGTTTGAGGACGGAACCCTTGTCCGGGCGGGCGGCTTCCAGAACAGGTGCCCGGCGCGCAGGGCCCCGCGGTGGTTCGCGACACCGCATCGACGGTTCCGTCCTCAAACGCCGGACGGGCTGGGAATGCCGGGCTTGCCGGTCACCGAGAGGGTGCCGGGCGGGCCGGGACGGCCGGGCTTGGCGGTACGGCGGAGGCGGCGCGCGCGGTACCTTCGGGCGCACACTGGGCCGCACAGGCATACGCGCCCACCCACCCAGCGGACGGAGTCGAGAGCGTGAGCATGAAGGCGACCGAGGGGGCCGATCCGTTCGGGACGGCACGGCTGCGGCGCGGCGTGCTCGACGCGTGGGGGGCCGGGCCCGCCCGGTTCCGGGAGGACGCCAACGCCGAGGAGGACCTCGCGCTCGGCGGCTACCGCGACCGCCTCGTCGTCGAGCTGGCCCAGAACGCCGCCGACGCCGCCGCCCGCGCCCGCGTTCCCGGCAGGCTCCGCCTCACCCTGCACCCCGCGGCCCCCGGCGACCCGGACGACCGCTGCGTGCTGGCCGCCGCGAACACCGGCGCGCCGCTCGACGCCACCGGTGTGGAGTCCCTGAGCACCCTGCGGGCCTCCGCCAAGCGCGAGGGCCACGAGTCCTCCGTCGGCCGTTTCGGCGTCGGGTTCGCCGCCGTCCTCGCGGTCAGCGACGAGCCCGCCGTGCTCGGCCTCCACGGCGGTGTGCGCTGGTCCCTGGCCGAGGCGCGCGAGCTGGCCCGGGAGGCGGCTGTCGGCAGCCCCGGCCTCGGGGACGAGCTGCGCCGCCGCGACGGACACGTACCGCTGCTGCGCCTGCCGCTGCCCGCCGAGGGCTCCGCGCCCGACGGGTACGACACCGTCGTCGTGCTGCCGCTGCGCGACGGCACCGCCGAGGACCTGGTGGCCCGGCTGCTGGCCGCCGTGGACGACGCGCTGCTGCTCACGCTGCCCGGCCTGGACGAGGTCGTCATCGAGACCCCGGACGGGACGAGGACCCTGAGCCGTTCGGCCCACGGCCCGTACACGCACATCGACGACTCCGCGCGCGGCCTGGGCCGCTGGCGCACCGTTCTCCACCACGGGCCCATCGAGCCCGCCCTGCTCGCCGACCGCCCGGTGGAGGAGCGGCTGCGCCCGCACTGGTCGGTGACCTGGGCGGTCCCGGTCGACGAGACGGGCGCCCCGCTCCACCCCCGTACCGCACCCGTCGTGCACGCCCCGACGCCCACCGACGAACCGCTCGGCATCCCCGCCCTGCTCATCGCCTCCCTCCCGCTGGACACCGCCCGCAGGCACCCCGCGCCGGGGCCGCTGACCGACTTCCTGGTGGAGCGGGCGGCCGACGCGTACGCGGAGCTGCTGGGCTCCTGGCGGCCCGTGTCGACCGGGACCATCGACCTGGTGCCGGGGCCGCTGGGCAAGGGAGGTGTCGACGGGGCGCTGCGCGGTGCGATCCTGGCCCGGCTGCCCCGGGTCGCGTTCCTGGAGCCCGCCGCGCCCCGGGACCCCGAGGCCGAGCAGAGCTGGGCGGACGACTGGGACCGCGAGGACCGCGACGTCGCCACCGACGCCCCCGCCACCGGCGCCCTGCGGCCCGTGGAGGCCGAGGTCGTCGAGGGCGTCGGGGCCGAAACCGTACGGGTCCTCGCCGAGGTGCTGCCCTGTCTGCTGCCCGCCGGCCTGGAGCGGCGCACCGAGCTCCGCACCCTCGGCGTCGCCCGCGTCCCCCTGACCGAGGCCATCGACCGCCTCGCCGGTCTGGAGCGCGACCCCGCCTGGTGGCACCGGCTCTACGACAGCCTCGCGGGCACCGACCCGGACCGGCTCACCGGCCTCCCGGTCCCGCTCGCCGGTGATCCGGACGCCGAGCGGGCGGGCCGCCCGCCGCGCACCACGATCGGACCGCGCCAGGTCCTGCTGCCGCTTCCGGACGCGCTCACGGGCCCCGTCCTCGCCCGGCTCTCCCGCCTCGGTCTCAAGGTCGCCCACCCGGACGCCGCGCACCCGCTGCTGGAGAAGCTCGGGGCGCTGCCCGCCACACCGCGTGCCGTGCTGAGGACCCCTCAAGTCCGGGCGGCCGTCGCCGGTTCGCTGGACGCGGGGGAGATCTGGGACGAGGACGCGCTCGACGGCGACGAGCTGGCCGAGACCGTGCTCGCCCTCGTCCGGGACGCCGAGCTGGCCCCCGGCGACGAGCCCTGGCTCGGCGCGCTCGCTCTCCCCGACGAGGACGGCGAACCGGCCCCGGCAGGTGAACTCGTCCTTCCCGGGAGCGCGTTCGCGCAGATCATGCGCGCGGGAGAACTCGCCCTCACCGACCAGGAGTTGGCCGACCGCTGGGGTGAAGGTCCCCTCACCGCCTGCGGAGTGCTCGCCACCTTCGCCCTCGTCCGGGCCACCGACGTCGTCCTCGACCCGGACGAACTGGAGCCCCGCGACAGCGACTTCGCCGAACCCGACGACGCCGGGCTGCTGGACGCGGTGGACGTCTGGTGCGAGGACCTCCTCGACCAGCTGCCGGAGACCCCCGTGCCGCCCGTCGCCACCGAGATCGTGGCCGTACGGGATCTGGACCTGGTCGACGACGACGCCTGGCCGCAGGCGCTCGCGATGCTGGCGCAGCCGCCGCTGCGCGACGCGCTGACGCAGCCGGTGCGGGTGCTGCTCCCGGACGGGACGACGCAGTCCGTGCGCCCGTACACCGCGTGGTGGCTGCGGGACCACCCGGTGCTGGACGGCCGCCGCCCGGCCGGACTGCGCGCGGCCGGCGGCGACCCCCGGCTGGCCGGGCTGTACGACGCGGTGGACGCGACCGGCTTCGACGACGCCCAGGTGCTGCGGGCCCTCGGGGTGCGCACCTCGGTCGCGGCCCTCCTGGACGAGCCGGGCGGCGCGGCCGAACTGCTGGGCCGGCTCGCCGACGAGGACCGCCCCGTCACCCCCGTACAACTGCACGCGCTCTACACGGCCCTCGCCGAACTGGACCCGGACCGGGTGACGTTGCCGGACGAGCTGCGCGCGGTGGTGGACGGGGACGTGGCGGTGGTCGACGCGGCGGACGCCGTGATCGCGGACGCCCCCGACGTGCTGCCCCTGACGGAGGGCCTGCCCCTCCTGCCGGTCGCCCCGTCCCGCGCCGCCGAACTGGCCGAGCTGCTCCAGGTGCGACGGCTCGGCGAGACGATCGAGGCCGGCGTGACGAGCGAGGGCGAGGAACACCGCGTACCGGAGCCGGTCCGCGTCCTGCTCGGATCCGGCACCCCGGACACGTACGTCGAGCACCCCGAACTCCGCGCGGGCGGCGTCGAACTGGACTGGCGCCGCACCCCGGACGGGGTCGTCCACGCCGCGACCCTGGAGGGCGTGGCGGCCGGCCTGGCCTGGGCGGCGGGTCAGTGGCCCCGCCGCTTCGAGGTCGCGGCCCTGCTGGAGGACCCGTCCCGGACGAAGGAGCTGGCCCGGGACCGCTGGTTCGACTGACCGGCCGGGAACGGCAGCCGGGTGACGTGAGGGCGGCAGCCGCCCTCACGTCACCGTCCGGTGGGGGTCACTTCACCTCGACGTAGTCCGCTGCCGAGGAGGCCGCCGTGGCGGCGGGGACCGCGGCGAAGGCCCAGCGCCAGTCACCG
The DNA here is from genome assembly GCF_002551245.1 of Streptomyces sp. rh34. Taxonomy (GTDB): domain Bacteria; phylum Actinomycetota; class Actinomycetes; order Streptomycetales; family Streptomycetaceae; genus Streptomyces. The sequence goes on along the minus strand of NZ_NTGZ01000082.1, from coordinate 2,456 downwards.
TTCTTCCACGCCCTGAGCGTCGTCGTGACGGACCCGTCGGCACCGCTGGTGACGGTCCGGACGTCCGACCAGGCCGTCGTACCGGTCTGGCGGAACTGGAGGGTGACCGGCTGACCCGCGTAGGCGGCGTAGCCGTCGTCCGTCCAGTCGCTCGCGGTGAGCCTGCTGGTGACGGTGAGGTCGCCGCCCGCAGTGACCGGCTCGGGTGTGGCGTCGGCGGCGGCGAGCACCGCCTTGCGCATCATCCGGAACGCCCCGGCCTCCTGCTGGTCGGCCACGCCCCGTCCGTCGCCTGCGCGTGCGGCAACGGCGACCTTCCACACGCCGGCCACCGTGTTGTCGCCGAGCTCCGTGTGCGGGGCCAGGGAGACCTGGCCGGAGCAGGTGGAGGTGGTCGCGTCCACCGGCAGGCAGTGGGCCCTGCCGCCGGTGAGAACGGCGTCGGGCTGGTTGTAGGTGCCCTGGTACAGGACGAAGGAGCCGCCGGCGATGCCGGAGGGGTCCGTGGCGGTGAACCGCACGGGGAACATCGCCGACGACCCGTAGGCGAGTCCGTCCAGGACGAGCGGCTTGTTCCCGTTCACGGTGACGTTGGAGACAGCCGTTCCACCGGCTGTCTCCGGGGGCAGGGTCACTCCCGCCGGGCCCGCGAACGCGCGGGACACCGTCTGGCGGACGGTGGTGCCGGTCCGCTCGTCGGAGCCGGTGGCGCGGAGCGAGACGTACCGCGTGTTCTGCGGGACGGGCACTTCGCCCTCCGCGGTGGCCGAGGTGCCCTCGAAGGGGATCGGCGTCCAGGTCGTCCCGCCGTCGACCGAGAACTCCAGGCCCCGGAGCCTGGGGGTGCCGTCCGGAGCGTTCACGGTGGCGACGACCCGGGAGGGCATGGGGCCGGTCTCGTTGCGCAGTCCGAGCCCGCTGACCCGGAAACCGATGTCGGGCAGTCCCAGGTCGGTCCGGGTCGTCGTCGTTCCGGAGGTGAAGCTCCACTCGCTGATCAGCTTGTCCGAGAGCCGGGAGAAGGGCGTCTCGCCGTCCCTGGTCACCGTGCGGACCAGCTCGTACGCCCCCTCGCCGGGCGGCAGCTTCAGGGACACCGGACTCTGGGCCGGCTTTCCGGTCACTTCGGTGACCGTTTCCCCGCCCGCGCTCAACCGGTAGGACTGGGTGGCCCCGCTGTCGCGCCCGAAGACACCGTCGCTGTCACTGACCGAGAACGGGCCGTACAGGACGAGATCGTCGCGGAGGCGGGAGGCGGCGTACTTCTCCCCGCCGGTCGGAGCGTAGGGCGCCCGGCCGACGGTCTCCCCTCGGTGGACACCCTTCTGCAGGGTGCGGTCCGGGAGTTCGAAGGTGTGGGTCCCGTATCCGGCGATCCGGGAGAAGGCCTGGCCGGGGGTGACGTACTCGGTGAGGAAGCCTGCCACCGGCACGGGGGCCGACAGGTAGACGCCACCGCCGTACGGGGTGTTCGCGACGGTTTCCAGGAAGCCGCTGCGGTACTGGCCGCCGCCCCGCACCGTCAATTCGGTCCCGGCCAGATCTGCTTGCCGGACCTGGGCGACCGGGTCGGCCGGGACGGCCCTCTCGAAGGTGTGGGAGAGGTCGTACCGCACCGGGCTGGGGCGCTGCGGGGTCGCTCCCTTCCTGCCATGGACCTCATGGATGCGCAGGGCGCTGCCCGAGGCGATGAACGGGGTGACGAAGACCCGGCTGCGCCCGCCGCCCGCGTATCCGATGCTCTGCCCGTTCGGCAGCGACGCCGAGACGGCGGCGGTCGTACGCGTCACGCTCGCGTCGTCCGTCCGGATGCCCGTCTCCTTGGCGCCCGCCTGATCGAAGACGACCTTGACCGCGGCCGATGTCACCTTGAAGGACTTGGCGAGCAGGTAGTTGGGCCGGTCGTAGCCGCCGTACACCGTCAGAGCGAAGTAGTTGCCGGGCGGCAGGGACGCCGTGCCCCTGAGGGCGAACTGCTCCGTCTCGACGTCGTACGGCTGCCAGGTCGTGCTGTCCCACACCCGCATGATCGAGCTGTTGTCCTGAAGGGAGTTGGCGACCGAGAAGGTCACCGGGTACGTGGCAGCCGCGGCGGAACCGGCCATGCCGCCGCGTGGCGCCGAGGAGGGGCCTGCCATCCGGCCCGGCTCGTCGGCCGCCGGGCCCGGCCGGCCTCTCGTCTGCTCGGACCGGGGCTCAAGGGCCGTCCTGGTCGGGGTGGTTCGGCCGGTCCGGCCCGTCGGCAGCACGGTCAGTTCGTCGTCGGAGAGGGCGTAGGCGTACCGTCCGGCCGGGCCGCCGTCCTGCGACACGATGCGGAAGCCCGGCTGCGTGGTGCCTTCTTTGGGCAGCACTTCCAGCCGCTCGCCGTCCGCGAGCATGGTGGCGGTGACGGCCGGCGGCACCTCCGGCGCCGGGGCGCCGGGGGCCGCCGTCGCCCCGGGGCCCAGCAGGGC
>NZ_NTGZ01000081.1 GCF_002551245.1 Streptomyces sp. rh34 | reverse complement strand
AGATGTGTATAAGAGACAGAGACGGTGCTGCACGCGGCGGCCCGTACCGCGCGGGCGGTGGTCCCCGACGTCGCGGGGCTCGTCGCCGAGGGCGCGAGGGCCCTCACCGGGCGCGGGGCCCGGGCGTACTCCCTCGACACCGGCGGGCACACCGCCCTGCTGTTCCCCCTGAGCGCCGACGACCGCACCGCCCCCGTGCTCGCCGTCGTCACCCCCCGGCCCGTGGCCGCCGGGCTCGCCACGCTGCTCGCCGATGTGGTCCTGCCGCTGTCCGTGTGCCGGCAGGCCGAGACCCTGGAGCGCAAACGCCGCCGGGTGGACATCGCCGAGTTCCGTGGCCGCGAGGCGGTGCTGCACCTGCTGATGACGGGCCAGCTCTCCATCGCCCAGCAGGTCGCCGGTGCGCTGCGCCCCCGGCTGCCCGATCCGGTACGGGTGTGCGTCGTGGAGTGCTCGGGCGACGGTCGCGACGAGGTGGCCCGGGTCTGCGCGGAGGCGGACGGCGGCCGGTCCTGGATCGTGCGGTGCCCCGTCTACGCCCGCCATCTCATCCTGGTGATGCCCGCACGGAAGCCGGAGGAGGCGGAGCCGGCCGCCGCCCCGACCGACGAGACCGTCGCCGCCCGGGTCGGCGACTGCGTCGTGGGCGTCAGCGAACCCGTGCCGCTGGCCGACACCGCGACCGGCTACCGCCAGGCCTTCCATGCCCTGGCCGTCGCCCGTGAACTCCCTTCCCGACACGCCCGGTTCGGGGTCTCACCGGATCCCGCACTCGTCGTCGGACCGGCCGGACGGCAGTGGGCGAACGACCTGCTGACCCCGCTCCTGACCCATGTCCCGCGCCGTGCGCAGGACCCCGGTGCCCAGGAGCTGGCGGCCACGGCCGGTTCCTGGCTGGCGTTCTCGTCGCACGCGACCGACCACCTCAAGGTCCACCGCAACACCCTGGCCGCCCGGCTGCGTCTCATCGGCGAGCTGCTCACCCTCGACCTGCACCGGCTGGCCGACCAGGCCGCCCTCGACCTGGCGCTGCGCGTCCGCGCCGCCCCCGCCCCGGCGTGCACCCCCGAGCCCGCCCCGTACGCCCCCTCCGGATCCGGTACGCGAGAGGCGGCGCGGGGTCTCGACGCGATCCTGCGCCGCCCTGCCGTACGGCACTGGGCCGACCAGCAACTGGCCCCCGTCCTCGGCTCCGAGGAGACCCTGCGCACCTGGCTGCGCTGCGAGGGCCGCCTGGGGCCCGCGGCCGTCGAGCTGGGCATCAGCGTGCCCGGCGCCCGCAAGCGCCTCACCCGGCTGGAAACGGCCCTCCAGCGCTCGCTGCTCCGGCCTCCGAGCGCCCGCTACGACCTGTGGCTGGCGCTGAGGTCCCGCGACCTGGGGGCCGCGTAAAGCCGCCCCGGGGTCACGGGCCGGGTCACAGCCCCGGTCCCAGCCCCGCTCACCGCCCCGGGCACAGCACGCGGGTCACTGCTGGAGGTCGCCGCCCAGCAGCAGCCCGCTGGCGGCCGTGAGCCCCAGACCGGCGGGGCCGAAGGAGGCCGACGACGTGTAGGCGGGCGAGGACGCTCCGCCGGGCAGAACCCACACCGCACCCTGGTCGTTCTCCCACGCGGCGCCCACCACGAGGTCCGGCCGCCCGTCCCGGTTCAGGTCCCCGGCGCTCACCGTCGCCCCGAACTGGTCCCCCGCCTCGACCCCGCCCGGCACTCCGGCGGTGTTCTGCGTGAAGGAGTAGGACCCCGCGCCGAGTTGTCCCGCACCGCGTCCGGGAACGACCACGACGGCCCCCGCGCGGCCCTTGCTGCCGATCGCCTCACCGGGCGTCCCGACGATGATCTCGGCCGCCCCGTCCCGGTTCAGGTCCGCGACCGCGACGGACGCCCCGAAATCGTCGTACCGTTCCCCGCCGCCCGGCACCCCGGCCGTGTCCTGGTGGATGATCATCGGCGCTTTGTCGTACGCCACGCCCTTCGCCGACCCGAACCACACGTGCACCGCCCCGCCGGTGTGGCCCCACAGGCCCTCCACCGTGCCGGGCTCGTCCGGGTCGCCGACGACCAGGTCGCCGTAACCGTCCCCGTTGACGTCCCCGACGGCGGAGGTGAGCCCGTCGCCGCCCTGCATCCGGTGGTCGAAGAGCCCGGCCTCGTTGGTGGAGTTGACGAACACGTAGCCGCCGCTGAGCCCGCCCATGCGGCCGGTGACGAGCACCCGGTCGGCGGCCTTGTCCCCGTTCACATCGCCGTACGCGGCGGAGCGCATCCACCCCGTCTCGTCGTGCAGGTAGGACGACGCGACGCCGCCCGCCCGGGTGAACGGCCCGGTGAGGCGGGTGGTGGTGTTGTTGTTGACGACGAGGACCTGGGTCCCGTCCGGCCCGGACCAGGCGGCCACGTCCCGGCCCGCCTGCCCGTCCGGCTCGACGACGGTGGGCAGCGCGGCCCCGGAAACCAGGCCCTGCCTGCTGCCCCACAGCACGGTCACCGCGCCGGCCGACTGCGCGGAGCCGATCTTCTCGTACGGCGATCCGATGACGACGTCCGCGTAACCGTCCTTGTCCAGGTCCGCGATGGCACTCGACGCCCCGAAGGCGTCCCCGGCTTCGGCGACTCCCGGTACTCCCGGCGAAGCCTGCGTGATCACGGCCCGCTTGTCGGCGGAGACGCCCTTGGCGGATCCGTAGAGCACGACGACGGCCCCGGACCAGTCCAGCCCGTTGACGGTGGCGCGGGGCGCGGGGACGACGACGTCCCGGTACCCGTCCCCGTTGATGTCCTGCGGCACCGGGAGCGGCGCGGCCTGTGCTGTCCCCCCGGACAGCGTGGTCGCGGCCACGGTCATCGCGGCGATGGCGGCCAGTGCGGCCGTGCGTCTGGCCCGTGCAATCGTTCCGGTCATGTGTAGTGCCCCCACCCTGAGTTGCCTGACATGTGTGGGGGTATTCAGCCACGGGACCTCGCGCCGCCGCCACGCGGGGTCCCGGATCGGAAGACTGACTGTTCAGCCGGTCCAGGTGAGGAACGCCGACCAGGCGTCCGGCGCGACGGCGAGGGCGGGGCCGTCGGGCACCTTGGAGTCACGGACGTGGACGGCGTGGGCCCCGTGCCGGCGCTCGGGGGTGGCACCTGGCCGCTGACGTGGCGGTACCCGCCCACGCGCCCGGGGAGGTTCGTGCACACGCTGATCCTGTTCAACGCGGCGTACGCGTCACTGAGTTGAGCGACCCAGATACGTCACGGGCCCCGCGTCCGGAACCGCGATCTCGTGGAAGCCGACGCGATCGTAGAAGGCGCGGGCGCGGGTGTTGGCGGTCAGCATGCCCAAGTGGACGGCCCCGACGCCTTGTTCGCTCAGGGCGGCGAGGAAGGCATCCATGAGCCGCCGCCCGTGTCCGGACCGCTGATGGGTCGGGAGCAGGTCGATGTGCAGGTGGGCCGGATAGCCGGCCAGCTCCGGCACGATCATGCGCTCGGGATCGTGCATCAGGGCGGTCATCCGCTCGGTGGGGGAAGCGGGTTCGCGTACGGGGGCCGGGTAGCGCTCGGCGAGGCCGGGAAGCCATTCGGCGCGGTAGCGGTCGACGAAGGACACGGTGTCCGCCGTACCGAGGATGTAGCCGACCGCGCGCCCGCCGTCCTCGACCACGAACGCCAGCTCGGGTTCCAGGACGGCGTAGGGCGCGGCGAAGATGTTCGGCAGCAGGGCGGGGTCCGGGTAGAGGTGGCGGGCGTCCCCGCCCTCGTGCCCCGTGCGTACGCAGATGTCGAAGAGGGCCTCGCGGTCCTCGGGGCGGTACGGGCGCAGCACGGGCGACGGAGGAGTCATGCGGGGATCTTTCAGGTGCGGGAGCGCTCCCGCAAGGGGTTTCCCGCCCCCTTTTCGCCGGTTCCCGGCGCTTGATTGCGCGGTCAATGACGTGAGGTCGGCGCATGGCTGACGGCTGGGGCCGTGGAGGTGAAGTTCTGGGAGTCGACATTGGGCTCCCTCCCGTTGCCCCGTCTGCTGGCGTCGCCGAGGGTCCTGGGTGGTATGCCCAGTGCGCACGCTCATGGTTGACAGTAGTTACTTGCACATGCAAGATTTGTTTCCGCAAGGCAAGCCGCCCACGGGGAACTGTGGCAGTCAAGTTCTTGCATGTGCAGGCAAGTGTTTCGGGAGCGCCTCCCCGCGCTGACAGCCGGACTGCCTGCTCGCCCCGTTCCGCGTTCCCCGTTCACCCCGCCCGTTCACCGTACGGAAGGACCTCTCATGCACTGGCTCCACCTCGCCGTCGCCGTCGCCTTCGAAATCCTGGTCGCCATCGCCGCCGGAAAGGCCGAGGGCTTCAAGAACCGCAAGTGGACCGGCATCACCCTGGCCAGCGGCGCCGCCGCGACCTTCTTCCTCAGCAAGGCGCTGCTGACCTTCGACGTCGGCGTCGGCTACGCCCTGTGGACGTCCGTCGCGGGCGTCGGCATCACCGTCCTCGGCGCGCTGTTCTTCGGCCAGCGCCTGAACGCGAACAAGGCGATCGGCATCCTCCTCGTCATCGGTGGCGTCGTCGGCCTGCAACTGAGCGGTTCCGCCTGAGGGCCCTGAGCCCCTGAGCCCCTGAGCCCCTGAGCCCCTGAGTCCCTGAGTCCCTGAGTCCTTGAGTCCCTGAGCCCTTGAGGGTGGCTCCTGGCCTTGCGCACCTCGCACGTCTCGCACGCCTCGCCCCCATCACGCCTCGCGCAACCACCTGACGGCATCCCTGAGAGAGGACCCACCTCCCATGTCCAACGCAGCCAAGAGCTCCACCAACGCCTGGCTCTCGCTCCTCCTCGCCGGAGTCTTCGAGATCGGGTACGCGCTCGCCGTCGGCGGCAGCGAAGGCTTCACCGTCCTGACCTGGTCCCTGGTCGCGGTGGTGTTCTTCCTGCTGACGCTCTACGCGCTGAGCCTCGCCCTCCGGACGATCGACGTGAGCATCGGCTATGCCGTCTGGGCGGGGATCGGCGCGGTCGGCGCCGCAGTGCTCGGCCCGCTCTTCTTCGACGAGACCCTCACCCCGGCCAAGGGTGTCTGGCTGGCCGTCATCATCGTCGGGGTCATCTGGCTCAAGCTCGCCGACCGCACGAAGCCCGAGACGGTCGCCGTGCCCCGGCCCGAGCCGGTCGCGGACCGGCCCGGCGCGCTCCAGATCTGACGCTCCTTCCCGCCGGTATGCCGCAGGCGCCCGCCAGCCCTTCACGAGGGGCCGCGGGCGCCTGCGGCATACCGGCGGGACCGGACGGGGTGGGGCGCGCCGGGCGGGGTGGTCGGGGAGCCGCCCGTGGTGGGCTGGTCGTTCGTCAGCCGTGCGCCGGCCCGCGGCAGCGGGTCGTGCTCCGTCCTGAGCAGCAGAAACGGCGGGTGGTCCGGTTGTCCGGACGCATACCCGCCGTCTGTCGTCGTGGCCGTGGCCGTGGTGGTGGTGGTGTCAGGCTGCGCTGCGCAGCGCCTGCACCGCGCGGGCGAGCTGGTCGTCGGCGCTCGCGGTGTTGAGGGCCGAGCTGAGGACGTCGGCGTAGGTGGCGCGGGCGTCCTGGTAGTGCTTGCGGCCCTCGTCGGTGATGACGGCGTAGACGCCGCGCTTGTCGTCGGCGCAGGTGTCCTTGTAGGCGTAGCCGGCGCTCTCCAGCCGCCCCACCAGGCGGGTCACGGAGCTCTGGCCCAGGCCGATGTGGTCCGCGAGCTCCTGCATACGGCTTTCGCCGTTCTCGGCCTGGGCGAGTACCTCCAGGGCGCGGTACTCGGAGAGGCCGACGCCGAAGCGGCGCTGCAGGGTGTGCGCGAGCTGACGCTCCACGAAGGCGTGCAGGCCGAGAACCGCCTCCCACATGGTCTGGTCGGAGGCGGCGCGCGGCTGCTTGCGGATCGTCATGAACGGCTCCCCTTCTCGACTGCGATGTACCCCAAGATACATGCCCATGCAATTATCTGGAGGGTGTGACGCCGCAGTTGAGCCCCTGAGGGGCTTTGGTTGAGATGTGGTGATTGTAGGTGCAAGTAAAAGGGCCAGGTGGGTCAGGGCCGGTGAGGCATGCCCTTCAGGGTGCCGCGGACGTCCGGGTCGCCGGGGCCGACGCCGTGATCCTTGCGATCGCCTCGACCGTCAGGGCGCGCTCGTGGGGCTCGGTCTCCAGGGCGCGGTGGATCGAGAGGCCTTCGATGAGCGCGTCGAGCTGACGGGCGGTGGCCGGGTCGAAGTGCCATTCCAGGGCGCGGCGGCTGCGGCCCATCCAGGTGCGGGTGAGCTCGCGGTAGGCGGGCCTGCGTGCGGCGAGGGTGTAGAGCTCGTGGGTGAGGATCAGCTCGCGCTGGTTGTCGCCGGAGAGGTGGTGGACGAGATCGGCGACGGCCTCGCGCGCCTCGTCGGGGGTGCTCGCCGCGCCGAGGCGGTCCTCGAAGACGGCGACGATCGTGCCGGAGAACCGTGTGAACGCCTCGTGCAGCAGCTCGTCCATGCCGGAGAAGTGGTACGTCATCGAGCCGAGCGGCACGCCCGCGCGGGCGGCGACCTTACGGTGCGAGACACCCGCGACGCCCTCGTCGACGATGAGGTCCAGGGCGGCGTCGATGATGCGGTCCCGCCGTTCGGGGTCGGTGCGCCCTGTCGCCACGCGGGGCCTCCTCGGTGGGCTCGGTCATCCTCCTCGCAGCATAGAGCGCGGGGGAGCGGGTGGAATCGGGGTCGGGAGAGGAGTGGAAGGGAGTGTACGAACGTACGCTTCGGGCGTACGCTCGTACGCCTGTACACCCGTACATCCAAGAGCTCGCCCTCCCCTCCCGTACCCACCGATCTGCCGAGGCCCGACTCCCATGAAGAACCCGCCGGTCATGGACGCCACCACCCGCCGCTGGCGCGCGGCGCTCTTCCTCTTCATGCTCGCCACCGGGGTGAGCATGGCGTCCTGGGTCGCCCGCACCCCGGCCGTCCGGGACGCGCTGGACGTGACGACCGGATCGATGGGCCTGGTGCTGTTCGGGCTCTCCGTCGGCTCGATGGCCGGAGTGCTGGTCTCCGGCGGGCTGGTGCGCGGGCACGGCGGGCGGCCGGTGATCGCCGTCGGGGCGGGGCTGCTCGTGGCCGGGCTGCTGGTGATCGCCGGGGGTGCGGCGTTGGAGGTGTCGGCCGGGGTGTTCTGCGGGCTCGCGCTGTTCGGCGCCGGGATGGGCCTGGCGGAGGTGGCGTTCAACATCGAGGGCGCGGCCGTCGAACGGGCCCTGGGCCGCCCGGTCCTGCCGGTGCTGCACGGCTGCTTCAGCCTGGGCACCGTGGTCGGCGCGCTGCTCGGGATGGGGCTGACGGCGGTCCGGTTCCCGGTCGGCTGGCACCTGGCGGCGGTCGCCGTCGCCGTCGCGGCGGCCGGGGCGTGGACGGTACGGGCGGTGCCGGCGGGCACGGGGCGGGAGGAGGCGGACCCCGAGGGCGCGGTGGGCTCCGCCGCCGGAGTCGCCGGAGTCGCCGGAGCCGCCGACTCCGAAGCAGGTGGCGGCGCGAGGCGGCCGGGCGGAATCCGCGGGCAATTGGCGGTCTGGCGGGACCGGCGGCTGGTGCTGATCGGCCTGATCGTGCTGGCCATGGCCTTCGCGGAGGGTTCCGCCAACGACTGGCTGCCGCTGCTGATGGTGGACGGCCACGGGACGAGTGCGACGGCCGGTTCGCTGACGTTCATGCTGTTCGCCGTCGCGATGACGACCGGTCGGTTCACGGGCGGGCCCCTGCTCGTGCGCTACGGCCCGGCGACCGTGGTCCGCGCCAGCGCCCTGGTGGCGGCGGTCGGTGTGACCCTGGTGATCTTCTCCGACAACGCGGTGCTCGCCGGGGCGGCGGTGGTGCTGTGGGGGCTCGGCGCGTCGCTGGGGTTCCCGGTCACGATCTCGGCGGCGGGCGAGGGCGTGCGGAACGCTTCGGCCCGGGTCGCGGCGGTCTCGACGGCGGGCTACGCGGCGTTCCTGGTCGGCCCGCCCTCGCTGGGCTTCCTGGCCGACCAGGTGGGGCTGCGGAACGCGATGGTGGTGGTCCTTGTGCTGCTGGGCGGCGCGGCTCTGATCACCGGGGCGCTGCGGACGCCGTCCCCCGGGGCGGGCGCGGAGCCGCCCGGTGCGCCGGCTCCTGGAGCCCGTCAGTCGGACTTGGTGTAGATCAGGCTCTCGCCCGTACCGGCCGTCGACCGGCGCAGGTCCCCGTCCGGGAGCAGGGTCAGTTCGGTGGGCTTCCCGGGCGTGCAGGAGGAGGCCGGGCGGCCGGAGGACACCGTGGAGGGGCCTATGCGGACCGGGCCGTCCCCGGCGGGCGGGCCGGAGAGGGGGGCGGTGAACTCGCAGTGGTACGTGGAACCGGAGGCGAGGGGCCCTTCGGCGGTGAGGACGAGGATCTGGTCGCCCACCTCGCCCTGGCGGATGGTCAACGTCCGCGAGGACGCGCCCTGTTCGCCGGGTATGGAGCCGGTCCAGGTCCCCAGGAAGTCCTTCGGGACGGCTCCCTCGCCGCCCTGCTCCCCACTGCCGGAGCCCCCGGAGTCGCCGGAGTCGGCGGAGCCCGAGGGGCCGGGGGAGGCGGTCTTGCCCGGGGTGGCGCCGTTCATGAACGCGTACACCGATCCGCCCGCGCCTATCGCCACGACCACGGCGACGGCGACGAGCGCGACGGTGGCTCCGGCGGAGCGGCGTTCCCGGGCGGGTGGGGGAGGGGTGGGGGCGAAGTAGGCCGGAGGGAAAGGCTGTTCGGCGGTGCGGCCGGGGGCCGGGGTGGCGGGGCCGCCGTACGGGGCGTGCTGTCGCGCGTACGGGTGGGGCCCCGGCGGTATGGGGGCGGCGGGCGGCCGTGCAGGGCTCTCCGGCGGCTCCGGGCTCGTCCGGGAGGCCTGCGGGTGCTGCGGGGCGGGGGGATGCTGCGGATGCCGGGCGGGCCGGGGACCGGGCGGGGCTTCCTGGCCGCGCGGGTCCTCCGGGTCCTCCGCGTCGAGCAACCCCACGGCGTGACGGCCGAGTTGGGCGATGAGGGTGGCGGGCAGCCAGGGTTCGTCCGCTTCCGCCTCGCCCAGGCGGGCCAGGATCTCTCCGGTGCCGGGGCGGGCCGCCGGGTCCTTCGCCAGACAGTCCCGTACGACGGCGGCCAGGTCCTCCGGAATCCCGGTCAGGTCCGGGTCCTCCTGGGCGATCCGGAACATCAGGGCGTGGACCCCGCCGCTCTCCGTCGTACCGAACGGCAGCCGGCCCGATGCGGCGTACGCGAGGACGGACCCGAGGCAGAACACGTCGCACGCGGTGGTCACGCGCTCGCCGCGTACCTGCTCCGGGGCCATGAAGCCGGGTGAGCCGACCAGGGCGCCGGTGCGGGTCAGATCGCCGTCGGGCACGGATTCCAGGGCGCGAGCGATGCCGAAGTCGATGACCCGGGGCCCGTCGATGGTCATCAGGACGTTGGAGGGCTTCAGGTCCCGGTGTATGAGCCCGGCCCCGTGGATGTGCTGGAGGGCGTGGGCGAGCCCGGAGCCCAGGAACCGTACGGAACGCAGCGGCAGCGGCCCGTACGCCCCCGAGTCCGTGACCGGGGCGCCGGGGCGGCCCGAGACGATGCGCTGGAGGGAGGGCCCGGCGACGTAACCGGTGGCGACCCAGGGGACGGGGGCCTCGGTGTCGGAGTCCAGCACCGGTGCGGTCCACGCGCCGCCGACCCGGTGCGCGGCACGGACCTCCTGGCGGAAGCGGGCCCGGAACTCGGGCTGCTCGGCGAGCTCGTGGCGGACGAGCTTGAGGGCGACGGTGCGGCCGCGGTCGGAGCGGGCGAGGAAGACCTGGCCCATGCCGCCCTCGCCGAGGCGGCCGAGGAGACGGTACGCACCGATGCGGTGCGGGTCGTCGGACCCGAGCTTGTCCATGGTGCGCTTCCTCCCGGTGCGGCGGCCCGCACGAGGATAACGCCGCCACCCGGCGCCGGCCCCGCCCCGGGCTCCCGGTCTAGGACACGACGCGCCCGCCTCGCGGTTCCCCCGCGCCGCCGGCCTGTTCGGCGTCCGCCGGTCGGTCGGGCGATGCGGACGCCGCAGCCTGTCCGGCGATTGAGGGCGGACCCGTCGACCGCACGGGCGGACCCGCACCCCAGCCCGTCCGGCGTTTGAGGACGGAACCCTTGATCGGACAGAGACGATGCACGCGACAACGCCGGTGCCCCGGAGGAGCCAAACCCGGTAAGGCTGAGCCCCGACACCGGCAGGGTTCCGTCCTCAAGCGCCGGACGGGCTGGAACCGGTCGCCCCCGGGCCGGGACCGGGGGACCCCGCACGGGGACGGCCGGAGCCGGAAGCGGACGGTTCCGCGGCGGTCAGGCTCTCCACCGCCCCCGACAAGCGCTCCAGCGCCCGCACCGTCTCCGCCAGCCCCTCCACCCCCAGCTCCCCCGCCAGTCGCGCGGCGAACTCCGCGTGGGACGGGCCGATCCGGGACACCGCCTCCCGCCCCGCCTCCGTCACCCGCAACAGCTTCGCGCGCCGGTGCGCCGGGTTCTCCACGTACTCCGCGAGCCCCCGCCCGACCAGCAGGTCCGCGATCCGCTGCACGCTCTGCCGGGTGATCCCCATCGCCCGCGCGATCCCCGCCACCGGCAACGGCTCCCGCAGGACCGCCCCCAGCACCTGCCACCAGGCCGCCGTGAGACCGCCCGGCCGCGCCAGCTCGTCGGCCACTCCGAGGAACTGCCCGTTCAGCCGGAACACCGTCAGTGCCGTCCGGCTCAACAGATCCTGCTGGGCCCGGACGTCCCCCGCCTCCGCCGCCTCACTCACCTTCCAGCACCTCGTACGCGCTCGCGTCCGAGTCGTGGAACAGCCGGTACCAAGCGTCCAGCTTCTCCGGCCCGTACACCCCGAGCAGCGCGAAGACCTCCCGTGCGAACGCCACCGGCTCCGTCGGGCCCGCCGTGATCAGCCCGCCGTCCGTGACCGCGTCCGCGTCCACGTAGCGCGAGCCGCCCGCGTACCCCGTCGCCGCGAGGTAGAAGGAGACCGCGCTCGTGTGGGTGCGGCCGTCCAGCAGCCCCTCCCGGGCCAGCCCGGCCGTCGCCCCGCAGATCGCCGCGACCGGGACCCCCGCGTCCAGGAAGCCCCGGGCCGCCCGCGCGAACGGGGCCAGCCCGTCGCCCGTGTCCCACTCGTCCGCACCGGTCAGGATGAGCAACGCGCTGTCCTGCGCCCGCAGTTCGTCCAGGGCCAGATCGGGCTGGACGCGCAGGCCGCCCATGGTCGTCACCGGCTCCCGGGAAGGCCCCACGGTCCGCACGGTGTAGCCGTTCCGTGCGAGATGGGCGGTGGTGTGCCCGGTCTCCCAGTCCGCGAAGGTGTCGTAGACGGCGAGATGCACGGTTCTGGTGCTGCTGCTGGTCATGATGACCTCCTCGACTCGATGACAGAATGCTGTCATGTCGACAGTGTGCTGTCAATGAGGCTCCATCCTCGACCACCACTCTCGACCGCCGCTCACGCTCCCGCCGCCCGCCGGGACCCGACACCCTGCCGATCCATCCGCTCCAGGCCGTACAAGGTGGCCATTGGGGCCGCCTCCACCAGCGCCTACGCTCGCCGCATGACCCCTCATGCCCCTCATGCCCCGTCCGCCGACCCCGCGGCCGGTGCGGCCGTGAAGGCCGCGGACCGCGCGCACGTGTTCCACTCCTGGTCCGCCCAGGGCCTCATCGACCCGCTCGCCGTCGCCGGCGCCGAGGGGTCCTACTTCTGGGACTACGACGGCAACCGCTACCTGGACTTCACCAGCGGGCTCGTCTACACCAACATCGGCTACCAGCACCCCACCGTGATCGCCGCGATCCAGGAGCAGGCGGGCAGGCTCGCCACCTTCGCTCCCGCGTTCGCGATCGAGGCGCGCTCCGAGGCCGCACGCCTCATCGCCGAGCGCACCCCCGGTGACCTGGACAAGATCTTCTTCACCAACGGCGGGGCCGAGGCCGTCGAGAACGCCGTCCGCATGGCCCGGCTGCACACCGGCCGCACGAAGGTGCTCTCCGCCTACCGCTCGTACCACGGGGCCACCTCCACCGCGATCAACCTCACCGGGGACCCGCGCCGCTGGCCCTCCGACAACGGCTCGGCGGGCGTCGTCCGCTTCTGGGCCCCGTTCCTCTACCGCTCCCCGTTCCACGCGGCGAACGAGGCCGAGGAGTGCGCCCGCGCCCTCCAGCACCTGGAGGACACCCTCGCCTTCGAGGGCCCGGCCACCATCGCCGCGATCATCCTGGAGACCATCCCGGGCACGGCGGGCATCATGACCCCGCCGCCGGGCTATCTGGCGGGCGTCCGCGAGATCTGCGACCGGTACGGGATCGTCTTCGTGCTCGACGAGGTGATGGCCGGATTCGGCCGCACCGGCGCCTGGTTCGCAGCCGACCACTTCGACGTCGTGCCGGACCTGCTGACCTTCGCCAAGGGCGTCAACTCCGGTTACGTACCGCTGGGCGGCGTCGCCATCAGCGCCGAGATCGCCGCGACCTTCGAGACCCGCCCCTACCCCGGCGGCCTCACCTACTCCGGACACCCGCTGGCCTGCGCCGCCGCCGTCGCCACCATCGGCGTGATGGAGGACGAGAAGGTCGTCGAGCACGCGGCCCGGATCGGCGAGAGCGTCCTCGGTCCCGGCCTGCGCGAACTCGCCGAACGCCACCCCTCGGTGGGCGAGGTGCGCGGCCTCGGCGCGTTCTGGGCGCTGGAGCTGGTCCGCGACCGGGAGACCCGTGAGCCGCTCGTCCCGTACAACGCCTCGGGCGAGGCCAACGCCCCGATGGCGGCCTTCGGCGCGGCGGCGAAGAAGCAGGGGCTGTGGCCGTTCATCAACATGAACCGGACCCACGCCGTCCCTGCCTGCAACGTCTCCGAGGCCGAGGCCAAGGAAGGGCTCGCGGCCCTGGACGTCGCTCTCTCCGTCGCCGACTCGTACACGGTGGAGGGCGCGTAACGCCGCTCCCGGCCCGTACCCCGGGTAACCGGACGACCTGCTTCCGTACGTGATCGACCCTGTGCGCATCCCCGCCGTGCCCGGAATCGGGCACGGCGGCGGCCCTGGCTTAAGGTGACCCGAGCCAGAGGTGACCCCCGCCGGAAACGGTCGGCGAACGGGGACGGAGAGGGACGGACGGATGGGGGCCGGTATGAGTCCGAGCGGAGGTGTGACGCGCAACACCCTGCGCCAGCAGATCGCCGACGCGCTGCGTGACGAGGTGCTGGCAGGGCGTCTTCCGCCGGGCCGGGAGTTCACCGTCAAGCAGATCGCCGAGCAGTACGGAGTCTCCGCGACGCCCGTCCGCGAGGCGCTCTTCGACCTCTCCGCGCAGGGGCTCCTCGCCTCCGACCAGCACCGCGGCTTCCAGGTGCGTGAGTTCACCGTCGCCGACTTCCGTGCGATGGCCGAGGCCCGCGCCCTCGTCGTCGAGGGCCTCTTCCGCAACCCCGCCGAGAGGGTCGCCGTCCGGCCCGAGAGTCTCGCCTCGATCCGCCGCCGGGCCGCGGAGGCGGTCCGCGCGGCGAAGGGCGGCGACCTCGACGTGCTGATCGGGTACGACCTGCGGTTCTGGCGGGAGCTGGGGCAGTTCGTCCTCAACCCGTACGTCACCGAATTCCTCACCCGTCTCCGTGTCCAGGCCTGGGTGTTCGCCGTGCACCGGCTGCGCCGCGACGGCATGGACGAGGACGTGCTGTGGTTCGGCCACGAGGAACTGGTCGACGCCATCTCCCGGTGCGACCACGAGGAGGTCCACGCCGCCATGCACTCCTACTACGCGCACGCGCTGGCCTGGGCGGACCGGCTGGAGGCGCGGGCGGCCGGGGGAGACGCGCCGGCGCTGCCGGAGTCCCCGGAGGCGCCGGAGGCCCCGGGGCACTGTGCGTGAGGTTCGCCCCGCATTACGCTGTCCCGACGATCGCCCGAACCCGTTGGAGAGCGAGACTTCGTGGCCTGTGACCTGTGGCTGGTCCCCCTCGTCGATGTGCTGTGCCACAGCGCCGACAATCCGTTCGCCGAAGAGATCGCCGTCTACGACAAGGCGCTGAACGACGCCGGGCTGCCGCCCGTCCCCGTCTACGCCTACATGCCGGGCCTCAACGGGGAGGTCGCCCCCGTGGCCGGCTTCGACTACGACGCCCTGCACTTCCTGCGCCGCGCCTACCTGCTCCAGCTGAGCGGCCTCGCCGTCACCCCCGTCGCCGGTCTCGACGGCGACTACGAGCAGCTCCTGGAGATGTTCGAACAGGGCGCCCAGCAGTCGCACCTGGTCTGGCACTACGACCACGCGGGGGCGTACGTCCCGGTGGACTTCCCGGTGCCGCTCTCCGACGACGCTCTGCTGGCGGGCGGCGGACCGCTGGGCTCCGCGCACGGGCTGCTGCGCGAACTGCAGTTCGTCGCCCCGTCCATCGGCATCGACCCGGCCAACCCGCCGGCCGCCCCGCAACCGCCCTCCGGCCCCACGGCCCTGGAGGAACCGGCGGACCCGCCTCCCTACGACGACAGTCCGTTCGCCCGGGAACGCCACGTCTGGCTCGGTCTCCACGCGGCGGCGACCCGCAGCCTGGCCCAGGGCTCGATGATCATCTTCAGCTAGGCCCTGTCCGGCACGCCGTATTCAAGCCCGTCCGGCGATTGAGGACCGGGGGTCCGGGGGCAGCGCCCCCGAAGCACTACCCCGCACCCCCGGCCCCCGGAATCCTCACCGCGGCGGCGACTCCGGCGGCCGCTGCCGCGGCATGTTCGGCCGCGCCGCCACCGACGGCATCGAGAACCGCCCCGGCGCTGCCCCCGACTCGCCGCGCCCCCCGGCGCTCCCCGTCGCCAGGGCCTGCGTGCCCATCGGCGCGGGCCCCGCCCGGAACTCCACCATCCAGTCCGCCGTCTCCGACCGCACCAGCTCGGTGATGTCCTCGGAGAACCTCCGCAGCACCCCCAGGCACCGCTCGGCCGCCTCGCTGGCCGTGCCCTCGGTCGGCCCGAGCATCTCCCGTACGCACTCCGAGGCCCAGTCGAACTGGAGCACCTGGAGCCGCCGCTGCACTGCCTGGGCCGTGGCGAGGTTCCTTATCCACCCGGAGGTGAGACCGAAGTACCGGTCGCCGGCCATGCAGGCGGCCCCCAGCAGCAGGGACAGATAGCCCCAGCCCGCCGAGCCGCTCAGGACGCCGGTCAGGTCGAGCAGCGGCAGGGCGGCCCCGGCGACCACCCCGGCGGCGGTACCCATCCGCAGGGCCCTGGCGGCCCGGCGCTTCCAGACCCGGTCGTTGAGATACCAGTCGGCGGTGTCCAGCGCGCCGGTCTCGACCCAGCGGTAGAGCTCGTCGAGCCGCTCGGCCGGCTCGCCCCAGTCGCCGAGGGGGAACGGGCGCCCGGTCAGATCGCGCCCGGTGGGGCGCCCCCTGCCCGGGCCGGAAGCGGAATGCTCAGCTCCGTTTTCACCGGATCCCGCATCGGTCTCCTTGCGGGGCGGCCCCTCGGGCTGCATCTCCGGCTGACTCACCGGGGCACTCCTCTGCACTCTGACGGACGGGACGACGCGTAGGGACTCCCGGAACCGGACCCGGCCGGCCCGGAGAGGGCGGGGCGGTCCGCGCGACCGAAGACCCCTGAGGGGTAACTCTGCGTCACCGCACATGCGCGCTCGTGTGTCGATGTGCATGCCCTTCCTACCGCCGAATGGTGGGCCGTGGGGTCGAAATCGCGGGATTCCCGCCTGCGTACGGCCGCTGGTCAGGTATAGGAGCACTCACGCCGGTTCCTGAATCTCACCCGAAAGAGTTGGTCCCTGGCGGGTGGAGCGCGGTGACCGGGGAGCACGTAGGCTCGGCTTACCGAAACATTTGTCGTCGAAATGCCAGGAGTGACCGTGATTCCCGGTGGTGGCCAGCCCAATATGCAGCAGTTGCTCCAGCAGGCCCAGAAGATGCAGCAGGATCTCGCCACGGCCCAGGAGGAACTGGCCAGGACCGAGGTCGACGGACAGGCGGGTGGCGGTCTCGTGAAGGCCACGGTGACCGGCTCCGGCGAGCTCCGCGCCCTGGTGATCGACCCGAAGGCGGTGGACCCGGAGGACACCGAGACGCTCGCCGACCTCGTCGTCGCGGCCGTCCAGGCGGCCAACGAGAACGCGCAGGCGCTCCAGCAGGAGAAGCTCGGCCCGCTGGCGCAGGGCCTGGGCGGCGGGGGCGGCATCCCCGGCCTGCCGTTCTGACCGGACCTCCGGTCTGACCGGCCCGGCCCCGTTCCGGCCGGCCCGGCCCCGGGCGGGTCCGCGGGCCTACTGGTACCGACCCGTACCCACTACGGTACGGAGCAGGAAGCAAAGAAAGGCGTTCCGTTGTACGAAGGCGTTGTTCAGGACCTCATCGACGAACTGGGCAGGCTGCCCGGCGTCGGTCCCAAGAGCGCGCAACGGATCGCCTTCCACATCCTGCAGGCCGAGCCCACGGACGTACGCCGGCTCGCGCACGCCCTCCTGGAGGTCAAGGACAAGGTCCGGTTCTGCGAGGTGTGCGGCAATGTCGCGCAGCAGGAGCAGTGCGGGATCTGCCGGGACGCGCGCCGCGACCGGAGCGTCATCTGCGTGGTCGAGGAGCCCAAGGACGTCGTGGCGATCGAACGGACGCGTGAGTTCCGGGGTCGCTACCACGTGCTGGGCGGGGCGATCAGTCCGATCGAGGGCGTCGGCCCGGACGATCTGCGCATCCGCGAGCTGCTGGCGCGGCTGGCGGACGGCTCCATCACGGAGCTGATCCTCGCGACCGACCCCAATCTGGAGGGCGAGGCCACCGCGACGTACCTGGCGCGGATGGTCAAGCCGATGGGCCTCAGAGTGACCCGGCTGGCCAGCGGCCTGCCGGTCGGCGGCGACCTGGAGTACGCCGACGAGGTCACCCTGGGCCGCGCCTTCGAGGGAAGGCGGCTGCTGGATGTCTGACACCACCGCCGTACGCCCCCGTCACGTACCGCAGTCCGCTCTGCTGCCCGCTTCGTTTTCGTCGTCCCCTTCGTCGTCCGCTTCACCGTCTGTGACCGCGCCCACGGGAGGTCCCCTCGATGTCTGACGCCACGCTGAACTCCGTCACGCAGG
This sequence comes from Streptomyces sp. rh34, assembly GCF_002551245.1. Lineage (GTDB taxonomy): Bacteria > Actinomycetota > Actinomycetes > Streptomycetales > Streptomycetaceae > Streptomyces. The sequence goes on along the minus strand of NZ_NTGZ01000081.1, from coordinate 11,871 downwards.
ACCCGGGCGACTTCGCCGTCCAGATCGCGGACCAGATCAAGACGTTCATCGTCGCGGTCACCGAGGTGTCCAAGGTCGACGAGCCGGAAGAGGCCGTCCCGGTCCTGCTCCTCCAGGTCTCGCAGCTCCTGCTCGCGGGCGGGCGTCTCGGCGCGTACGAGGACGTCCTGCCCGACGAGCGGTACGAACCGGACCTCGGCGCGGAGCCGGACGCGGACGGCCTGCGCGAGCGGTTCGCGGCGCTGCTGGAGCCGATCGACGTCTACTCCGAGGTCTTCGACCCGTACGAGCCGCGCAAGGCCCCGGTCCCGCACCGGATCTCCGACGACCTGGCCGACCTGGTCACCGACCTCGGCCACGGCCTCGCGCACTACGACGCCGAGCGCACCGCCGAGGCGCTGTGGTGGTGGCAGTTCTCGTACTTCTCCAACTGGGGCTCCACCGCCTCCGCCACTCTCCGCGCCCTGCAGTCCCTGGTCGCCCACATCCGCCTCGGCCAGCCCCTGGAGGAGCTGGACGGCCTGGACACCGACCAGGACCCGGGCGAGGAGGACCTCGCCGAGGAGGCGGGCCGCGTGATGATCGAGGAGATCGCGGGGCCGCTGGGCCTGCGCCCGGTGAAGTAGCCACCCGCTGTCCCACCGGAACGCGCGGACGGTCACCGGAACGCGTCGGCGTTCTCCTCGGCCCAGCGGCGGTAGGAGCGGGCGGGCGAGCCGGTGACCCGGGCCACGGTGTCGTGCACGGCCAGCAGCGCGTCGTTGACGTCGCCGCCCATCAGGTCGAGGACGCTGTCCGCGACCTCGGCCCCCATCATCGCGGCCATCGGCGGGTACGCCTCCTCCCGCGTGACCCCGACGCAGGCCACCTCCCGGCCCAGCACCCGCCCCAGCTCACCGGCCTGCCGCCGCGGGCTGATCCGCTGCGGCCCGGTGAGCGGGTACGTACGCCCCCGGTGACCCGGCCCGGTCAGCGCCGCACGGGCCACCGAGGCGATGTCGGCGGGGTGGACGGTCGGCAGCCCGACGTCCGCGTACGGCACGCGCACCACGGACTCGTCGCGCACGGACCCCGCCCACCAGAGGGTGTTGGAGGCGAACTGCGTCGGCCGCAGGACGGTCCACTCCATCCCGCTCTCCCGCAGCCGGCGTTCGACGGCGAGATTCGCCCGCGCCGGGCCGAGGTGCGGATGGGTCATGACGGTGATGGAGGAGACCAGCACCACGTGCTCCACCCCCGCGTCCCGGGCGGCGTCGAGCACTCCGGCGTCGTCGCCGACGCCGGAGATCAGGAACAGTGAACGCACCCCGCCCAGCGCGGACTTCAGCGACTCGGCCCGTCCAAGGTCGCCTTCCGCGACCTCGACCCCGTCGGGCACCGCGGCCCCGGCCCGCGCCGCGTCCCGGCTCAGTGCCCGGACGCCGGTTCCGTGCCCGTCCACGTGCAACTGCCGTACCAGCTCGCTGCCGACGTTCCCGGTCGCACCGGTCACCAAAATCATCGCTGAGCGCTCCTCTGTCCGGTCGTTGCCTGTTCGACGACGGGAACGCTAGGACCTCAACCAGCCTTGAGATCAAGCCGGTTGGGCGGGACCGCAGCCACTTGACCTCAACCCCGCTTGAGGGTCGAGGCTCCTGGTGAACGGCCGGCGCGACGGCCGCGCCCCGCAATCGCGGCGGCGCAGAACACCCAGGTCCTCGACGTGGAGACCCTGAGGGCCGGCTGCGCGGGACCCGGTGCGCGCATGGCGAAGCCCCACCGCGCGGGCACGGTGGGGCTGTTGCCCGGGTGGGCTCAGGCGGTGCCGAAGTCTCCGGCTCGCACGCCCGTGACGAACGCGGTGAACGCGGTGGCGGGGATGTCGAGGACCGGGCCGCTGACGTTCTTGGAGTCGCGGACGGGGACGATGCCGTGCGGGGCGGCGAGGTTGGTGGCGACCTCGACGCACGCGCCGCCGTTGCCGCTGTACGAGGACGTGAACCAACGGGGAGTTTCGGTCGTCACAGGATGCCCTTTCGTAACTTTTTGATCATGGCTACGGAAGCCGCTTGCGACAGCGCCTCTGCCTGTAGTTGATGGTAGGCCGTCAACAGGGGGAGGACGAGTGTGTTGTTGCGTTCCAGGTACACGTGCTGGGCGGACTCTGCGTACGACATCAGCGAGCGGTCGGGCATGGTCAGAATGTAGAGCGGCAGGCTGAACGGCCGACGCTCCCCCATCTGGAACGGGGCGATCTGAAGCACGGTGTTCGGCTGCTCGGCGAAGGCCAGCAGCCGGTCGAGTTGAGCTGCCATGACCGCCGGTCCGCCCATCGGCCGGAGAAGGCACCCCTCGTCCAGGACCGCGAACAACAAGGGGGCCGGGGAACGTACGAGCGCGGCCTGTCGCCGCGCCACCAACGCCACCCGTTCGTCGGCCTGTTCCGGGGTGATGGCTTCGCGGCGTACGGCGTCCGCCTCCAGCGTCGCCGCGTACGCCGGTGTCTGGAGCAGTCCCGGGATGACACCGACTTCGTACAGCCTGATCTCCGCCGCGCGCTCCTCGTGGTTCACGTACGCCGGGAATCCCTCCAGCAGTGCCGTGTACCTGACGGCCCGGCTCTGACGCTGTAGGCGGTCGCCTGTGCCGAGCGCCCTGTCAGCCCTTGCCGCAAAGGCGTCAGTTGGAGACCGTCTGCCGGTTTCCACGGCGGAAATATGCGCCCCCGAGCACCTCATGAGGTCGCCGAGCTCGTCCTGTGTCAAGCCGCGCTCGTCCCGCAAGCTGCGGAGAAGCGCTCCGTAGGTCACGCTGAATCGCCCCGGTAGTCATACGGCTACAGAGAGGAGCGATAGGTGTATGGCGAGAACGCTTGTCCGAACGCGCAGCGGCCTCCCGATCTCCCGGCCCCCGGCACGCTTGTGGTGGACACCGGTCGTGGTGACCGGGTGGGGGAGTTCTGTGGGGTCGTCGGCCCGTGCTGGTCGCTGCGGCCCGTGGGTGGCGGGGCCGCGTGGGAGGCCGAGCCGCACCGGGTCCGGCTCGCGCTGCTGATAGAGCAGCTTCGGGCCAGGACCGCGCGGCTGAATGCCCGCAGTCGGGGTGAGGTGCTGTGAACGCGTTCCAGGCGCAGGGGTGTTGGTATGTCGCCGAGAGTCGCGGGGGTGACGCGGCGCGGTCCGTGCGGCTCGGCGGGATTCTCGCGCCGACGCGGCGGCTGGCCCTTCGCTGGCTGCGGCGGCAGGCCCGGCGTTTCGCGGACGCGCTCGATCCGGATCCGTACGTGCCCTGGGTTCCGGCCCGTGCGCTGTACCCGGTCGCTGCCGGGGGCCGGCGTGACGCACCGGCCGAACTCCGTTCCTGGGCGGACAGTTTCGGTGAGCACGACTATGCGCTGGGGCGGCTCGCGGACGGGCTGCCGTACGAGTTCGTCGCCCGGGACGCCGCTGCCTGGTACGGGCTGGTCGTGCGCCCTCTGGCCGTCGCCGCCCACCTCCCCGTCCCTCCCACTCCTCACCGGCAAGGATGAGCGCCATGTTGCAGTGCACCGCCTTCACCGAACTCCCCGAGATGGGCGCGCGTGTCGCGTTCATGGGCCTGGCGGACGGGCCCGCCCGGGCGTCGGAAGCGCCCGACCTGGACGACTTCCTGCTCTGCGAACTCGGCGAGCACGACGAGGGGGCCGAGCACGCGGCCCAGCTCTGGTCGGCCTCGGCTCCGGCCGGGCGGGATCTGTGGATGTTCTGGGCCGACGGTGACGGTCGCCGGAAGTTCCGCTTCACGGAACTGCTGCCGTGCCCGGCCGTCATCCACCGGCTGTCCGTCAAGGAAGGGGACGCCTGCATGCTGTACGACCGGCACCCGGCCGCGCACTCCTGGGACGTGAGGGACCCGCTCGCCGATCTGATGGCGGAGCGGATCCGGGAGGACGTACGACGCGACCGCGACGGAGGCGGCGGGATGGGAGCCCAGGCCGACAGGCCCTAACGGCGCTTGCGCCCTGCGGCGTTCCGCAGGCTGCCGGTCAGGGTGCCGACGCCGGTGCGCAGAGCGATGTAGTCAAGGGCGCTGCCCACACCGCGAGCAGCCCACCTGAAGGCTCTCACCAGCTGTTCGTCCATCGCGCTCTTCTCTCCCTCGGCCGCGCTTCGTTTTCCTGTATGACGCATCTACCGAAAGAGGGGTTGCGTCGACCGGGTGGGTCGCAGACATCTGCCGATCGGTAGATGTGCGGGGCCGCCCCGCGCGGAAGCCTTGGTTCCCGACAGCAGACGCCGCTCCGCGTGCGAGCGGAGACCAGGGGGCCCCACCATGCCGAACACCGTCACCGAAACGCCGTCCAGCGGGAAGGCCGCCCCGGGGGAGGCCTTCCCGGGGGAGGCCGCCGAGCGCCGCCGACGCTGGTGGTCCGGCCGGCCGGACTGGTCCGGGTACCTGGCGGTCGTATGGTCGGCGCTCTACGGGGCTGCGGCGCTGTACTGGGCGCTCGGCGGGGACGGCTACCCCTTCGAGCGGGTCCACGAGGACCGCTCCTCCGGATCGATCCTGGAGCCGAGCCGGGCCGAGGCGGTCGCCCCGGTGCTGGCGGTGTTCTGCGCCCTCGGCGTGGTCGCCGGTCTCCTGATGCTGAGGAACCTCGGGGCCGGCCGGGTCCGCAAGGCCCTGCTCGCCTACGGGTGGGGAGCCGGAGTCGCCCTGACTCTCCTGATCCCCGACTACTCGATGCTCGGCCTGCTGGCGTTCTCGCCGGCGCTGCTCGTGTTCGTCTTCACCGGAGTGCCGGGGCCGCAGGACATGGGCGACATCCTGTACTGGCACCGCGGGAACCTGATCATCGTCTTCATCGGCGGGCTGCTGTGGGTCGCCGCGACGCTCGCGTACCAGCGGCGCACCAACGGGCAGTGCGCGTACTGCGGCCGGGCGCCGCACGGGCCCGGCGGCTGGACCGACCCCGTCCGGCTGCGCACCTGGGGGCGGCGGGCGGTCTATCTGGCCGTGCTCTCGACCCTCCCGTACGACATCACCCGCATCGCCTGGTACTTCGGCCACCCCCTCGGCATCACCGACGCGTTCCTGAAGGAGATGCGGGACACGCCCGGCATGCTGGAGATGGGTCTCGCGCTGGGAGTGGTGTCGACCCTGGGCAGCCTGCTGATGCACGGGCTGGTCGCCAGATGGGGCGAGGTGTGGCCGCGCTGGGTGTGGTGGAAGAAGGGGCGGACGATTCACCCGGCGACCGCCGTCGTACCGGCCGGGCTCGTCGCGGTCGTGCTCATTCCGGGCGGCCTGATGGCGGTGCGTGGCTTCGAGTCGGCCTCGTGGGGGATCACCGGACCCGCGGTCCTGTGGGCGGTCTGGGGTGTTGCCCTGGGCGCCGCCACCTACCTGTACCACCTGCGTCGCCGGGGCGTCTGCCGTAGTTGCGGGCAGGGCTGACGGGCAGTCGGTAACCGGCCCCAGCGTCAGCTCAGGCAGAACTCGTTGTCCTCGGGGTCCATCATGAGGACCCAGCTCCCGCCCTGCTCGTCGAACGTGCGCAGCACCCGCGCGCCCAGCCCCACCAGCCGTTCCTCCTCCGCGTCGCGCTGCCCCGGCGCGGAGTGCACGTCGATGTGGAGGCGGTTCTTCACTGTCTTCGGCTCCGGTACCCGCTGGAACAGCAGCCGCCGCCCCTGCCCCGTACCACTGACCTCGTCGTACGGGTCGTCCGGATGTCTGGCCGCCGCGAGGTCGAGCCAGGCGCGGCGGCCGTGGGCGTGAGTCGTGATGGCCTCCGGCACGGCTCCGGCCGCGAGCAACTGCTCGACCAGCGGGCTGTTGTCCTCGACGAGGTAGCCCAGGGCCGCCGCCCAGAACCCGGCCTGTGCGTGCGGGTCGGCGCTGTCGATCACGAGCTTCCAGGACAGTGTCTGCGTCATGGAAACCGTTTATAGTGGTTACATGAGTGAAAAGGCAACGGACGCGCCGGAGCGGACCGAATGGTCTGAGCGGTCCGAGCGGCCGGGGCGGGCTGTACGGCAGGGGCGCCAGGGCCCCGCCGGGCTGTTGCTGCGGCATCCGGACGGCAGCTCGTTCCGGTTCGATCCGGGCGCGCTGTGTCTGGAACTGCTGCCGACCGGGGGTCCGGGCCCCTTGGCGTACTTCGAGGTGCTGCGCGAGCCGGCCGACCTGGTGCGCTGGGCGGAGGAGAGCCGGCTGCCGGGCGGGCTCGGTTCGGGCGGCGGCCCCGGTCCGGGGTCGGGCCGCGCGCTTGTCGTGAGCGCGGGGGAGGTGGCGGACGCGCGTGTTCTGCGCGATGCGCTCTGGCGGCTGGCGGAGGGCCATGCGGATGGGGCGCGACCCGGCCGCGACGACCTCGCCACCCTCAACGACGCCGCGGCGCACCCGCCCCTGACGGCCCGGCTGACCGCGGACGGCGATCGGGAGTGGGCTCTCGGGGGTACCGGAACAGGGCTGCTGTCCACCGTCGCCCGCGACGCGGTCGAGCTGTTCACCGGGGCGTACGCGCACCGGATCCGCGCGTGCGGCGCGCACGGCTGCCGCCTGCTGTTCGTCGACACCTCCCGCCCCGGCCGACGCCGCTGGTGCTCGATGGAGCGCTGCGGCAACCGCCACAAGGTCCGCGCCCACCGCGCCCGGCTCACCGCCGACGGGGAGTGAAGGGCGCTCTGCAGCCACCCTGTGGCCGATGCCGACTATCTTCGTGCATGGGTCACGGAAATCTATGCCCGCCGTAGTAGACATTGGCTGATGCGGTGGCTATGGTTTCTCTTGTAGCCCAGAGAGACAGAAGGGCCCGGCAGAGACGAACTGCCGGGCAGCAGTACACGAAGTTGCCGTTCGCAGGACGGTGCGGTGGCGGAGTTTCGAAGCCAGGTTTGTTGCAGGACGGCGACGGGACTGGCGACCGCACCGGGTGGCCCGCAGTGATCAGGGGCCGCCGTCAGCAGTACCGCGGTTCACGCGGGAGCAGTACAGCAATACCGGCAGTACCAGCAGTGCAGCATTACCAGCAGTAGGCAAGTGATTGATCCCAGAGGGAAGAACGGAGGAGCGAGGCGCCATCAGGATCGCCCGGGCGGAGTCGTGAGCCCGGGTACCGCAGGACATCGATAGTGAGGTGGTCTCCGGTCAAGCAACCGCGATCCCCGCAACCCCGGCGAATTCCAGGCCGGGTCGGCGGAAACACAGGGCCGGCGGAGTATCAGGGCCGGCAGATGGTGTAGCAGTTCCTTCGGGGCCCGAGTGCCGTACGGCACTCGGGCCCCTCCACGCGTTCCACAGAGAGGTGCAAATGACAGCAGGCGAATCGTTCGGGCGTCTCGATGACGACGACTATCCCGCCTACACCATGGGCCGGGCCGCCGAGATGCTCGGTACCACGCAGGGCTTCCTCCGAGCTATCGGAGAGGCCCGCCTGATCACCCCGCTGCGTTCCGAGGGTGGGCACCGCCGCTACTCCCGCTACCAGCTGCGCATGGCCGCACGGGCCCGGGAGCTCGTCGACCAGGGGACCCCCATCGAGGCCGCCTGCCGCATCGTCATCCTCGAAGACCAGCTTGAGGAAGCCCAGCGCATCAACGCCGAATACCGCGCCGCCGCGTCGGAGAAGCCGACGACCGCAGGCTGAGGTGGCGTCGCCGCCCGGCCCTGATCCGTGTCGGGGCCGGGGGCGCTGAACCGGTTCCGGTCTGCTGCCCGGGCGATACCGGCGGGCCGCACACCACCGCTCGGTCCGCGAAGACGCGCGGAGCGGTCAGCCGGCCTGCTGCTTCCCGGCGGACCCGGGCGCCTTGCCCGGGACCTGGCCGGCCTGGTCGACGATGGCGTGCTCGATCTCGGCGGTGCTGTGGAGGAGGGTCCCGGCCTTCGCGTACGGGGCGTCCTTCGTCCGGTACGCGCGGGAGCCGAGGAAGGAGTAGTCGTCCTTGTCGAATACCCATACGGTGCGGTTGCCGTGCTGGGTGTCCTCGCGGGCGATGCCGAGGCCCGTGCGGCCTATGGCGTCCTTGGCGTCCGGCGCCTCCGTGACGCCCGGGATGTTCGCCGCCGCACGGTAGAGGGCCGCGGCCGTCTTCGGCGGCAGCACCCCGCCGAGCAGGACGCCGATCTGCTCGAAGACGATCTGGTCGGTTTCCTGCTCTGCGTCCTTCTGGACGTGAGTACGGAGGTAGGCCAGAAGTTCGTCAGGGTCGGTGGGCAGCGAGGCGAGCCAGTGGTAGGTGGGGCGGGACAGCCCGGCAGGGGTGCCATGGCCGTCCCCGAGCTGGGCGTTGCTGACCTGGTCCTTGCCATTGACCCGGGTCAGCCCGGTCTTCTTGAGAGGGCGCGGGTCCTGCGGCGCCCAGCCCTCCGTCTCGGTCAGCGGGCTCAGTACGGCCTTGCCGCTGCCGATCTCGGCCTCCCGAACCTTGGAACGGGTATAGAGGAACTGGTCCTCCCGTACGACGGGCGCCTCACTCGTGAGGGCGACGGTCGAGAGGCGGTGGAGAAGGCCGTCCGTGCCCTGGGTGGCCGTCGCCCTCGCCGTCCGGTCCTCGTCGCCCGCGCCGAGGGCGAGACCGCCCGCGAGGATTCCGGCCAGTGCCATCGCCGACACGGGGACGAGGAGGGCGGGGCGCAGGAGCCGGCCGGTGGGGCGGGGCGTGGGCCGAGCCGGACTGTCAGGACGGGAGTCGGCGTCGATGCGGTTCATCAGGAGTTCCTTCTGGTGACGGAATCGCTCGGGCGACAGGTCCTCGGTCACCGGAGGGGGAAGCAGCCGGGCCAGGTGCCGGGCTTCACCGTCGTTCCTGTTCTCAGGAGAGGCGGCGTCTTCGCGGTTCATGGGGTTTCCTTCCGCACGGGCTGGGTCGCGATTGCGGCTGTATTCCTTACCTCTCCGTGGACTCCCGCGGGTTCCAGGCTTCTTCGCGGGCGTTTCGCGCGTTCCGTCTGTTCGGCGCGTTCCGTCTGTTCCGCGCGCTCCGCCTGTTCCGCGATCCGGGCGAGTCTTTTGCGGGCGCGGGAGAGGCGGGAGCGCACCGTGCCCGCCGGGATGCTGAGCGCTTCGGCGGTCTGCTCGTAATCCAGACCGGACCACACGCACAGGGAGAGCACTTCCCTCTCCTGGCGCCGCAGTTGACCGAGGGCCGCGGATACGGCGCGCAGACGGCTCCGGTCGTCCAGCCGCGACGCTGCCTCCGCCGAGAAGTCCGCCGTGGCGGCGGGCGGTGGCTGACGGGCCAGGAAGGCCAGCCGCCGCCGCAGCCCCCGCCGGGTGTTCTCGCACTTGTGCGTGGCGATGCCGAGGAGCCAGGGCAGCGCGGAGCCCCGGCCTTCCTCCAACCGCTCTCTGCCCTGCCAGGCGGCCAGGAAGGTGTCCGCCATGATGTCTTCGGCGGTCGACCAGTCACCTGTCAGCCGCAGCGCGTGACGGTAGACGGCCTGGGCGCAGCTTTCGTACAACTCGGCGAAGGCTTCGCGGTCCCCCGCGTGCAGGCGCCGGCGCATCTCGTTCTCGGCGGTCTCGATGGTCTCGGCGGTCTCCGAGGTCTCTGATTCTGGTGGTTCCCTCACACCCGGTATCTCTCCGCGACCTTGCGCCCGTTCCAGTGACCCGCGCCACAGCCTCTCGCGGCAGCGGCAGCGGCAGCGGCAGCGGGCGGGCAGGCGACGGGGGCTGACGTGGCGTCCGCCCGGAAGATCGTACGGGCCGCGCGAGGCTCCATATCTATGGCCGCGGGACAAGAATTAAATGTTTCGCGCGGTCAGTGTGTTTAGCGCAGCGAATAGAGTGGAGTATTTGACTGTACGCGGAGCCGTCATCGCATGCTACTGTCGATCTCAGTTGCAGTCGTGGTTCCCAAAAACTTCGACGCTTTCGGCGGCCACTTTTAGCCGCAGGGAGCGTTTCGTATTTCCGGTCATTCTCCGGTCGGGCATCATCGCGGCGACCCGGTACCCGTGGATCGCGGGTCCCGGCGTACTGCCCCCCGAAGGAGATATGACATGGCGTCCGGCACAGTGAAGTGGTTCAACGCGGCCAAGGGTTTCGGATTCATCGAGCAGGACGGTGGCGGCGCCGATGTGTTCGCCCACTTCTCGAACATCGCGGCCCAGGGCTTCCGTGAGCTGCTCGAAGGTCAGAAGGTGACCTTCGATATCGCGACGGGCCAGAAGGGCCCGACGGCCGAGAACATCGTTCCCGTCTGAAGCTGACGCGTTACTTCGTAGCTGGGGCCCGCATCCCTCGGGGTGCGGGCCCCAGCTACGGGCATTCCCGCGTGGCGTCCCATTTCATCGCCTGCACGTGCGCCCGATGCGCCGCAGGTCGGATCTTATTTCGCATGTCGTTCGGTCCGTTTCTTGCGATTCCCCGCGCTGTTCCTTTGCTGCGAGAATTCCTTGATGCGTACCGTGTCAAGGAAGGTTCTGAATGAACCCCTCACGTACGAACAACCGCTCCTCACGCGCCCGCAGCCGTACGGGCAGTCCCACCTTCGGCTCCGATGCCGGTGCGCACCGGAGCAACCGCTCCGGCTCGCCGGCGCCGCGCCGTTCCGCAGGGCCGAGCCGCCAGGGCGGCCACGGCCGGCGGCCCGCGGCGGCCCAGGGCGAGTTCGCCCTGCCGAAGACCATCACCCCCGCGCTGCCCGCCGTCGAGGCGTTCGCCGATCTCGACATGCCCGAGGGGCTGCTGGCCTCGCTCACCGCACAGGGCATGCGCGTCCCGTTCCCGATCCAGGGCGCGACCCTGCCCAACACCCTCGTGGGCCGCGACGTCCTCGGCCGCGGGCGCACCGGCTCGGGCAAGACCCTCGCCTTCGGCCTGGCGCTGCTGGCCCGCACGGCCGGACAGCGCGCCGAGGCCGGTCAGCCGCTGGCCCTGATCCTCGTGCCGACGCGTGAGCTGGCACAGCAGGTGACCGACGCCCTCACGCCCTACGCCCGCTCGGTCAGGCTGCGTCTGACCACCGTCGTCGGCGGAATGCCGATCGGCAGGCAGGTCAACGCGCTGCGGCGTGGCGCCGAAGTAGTCGTCGCGACACCGGGGCGCCTGAAGGACCTCATCGACCGGGGCGACTGCCGGCTGGACCAGGTCGCGATCACGGTCCTGGACGAGGCCGACCAGATGGCCGACATGGGCTTCATGCCCCAGGTCACCGCGCTCCTGGACCAGGTGCGCCCCGAGGGCCAGCGGATGCTGTTCTCCGCCACCCTCGACCGCAACGTCGATCTCCTGGTCCGCCGTTACCTCACTGACCCGGTGGTCCACTCCGTCGACCCGTCCGCGGGCGCGGTCACCACGATGGAGCACCACGTCCTGCACGTCCAGGGCGCCGACAAGCACCGGTCGACGATCCGGATCGCGGCGCGCGAAGGCCGGGTGATCATGTTCCTGGACACCAAGCACGCCGTCGACCGGCTGACGCAGGACCTGTTGAACAACGGGGTACGGGCCGCCGCCCTGCACGGCGGGAAGTCGCAGCCGCAGCGCACCCGGACCCTGGCCCAGTTCAAGACCGGCCACGTCACCGTGCTCGTCGCGACGAACGTCGCGGCCCGCGGCATCCACGTCGACAACCTCGACCTCGTCGTCAACGTCGACCCGCCGACCGACCACAAGGACTACCTGCACCGGGGCGGACGCACCGCGCGGGCCGGTGAGTCCGGCAGCGTCGTCACCCTGGTCACGCCCAACCAGCGCCGCGACATGACCCGGCTCATGGCGGCCGCGGGCATCGTTCCCCGGACCACCCCGGTCCACTCCGGGGAAGAGGCGCTCAGCCTGATCACCGGCGCCCGGACACCCTCCGGCATCCCCGTGACGATCACCGCGCCGGTGGCCGCGCGGCGTGAGCGCAGCCGCAGCACCGGCTCCCGCGGCCGACGCAGCCTCTGTCTCTTATA
>NZ_NTGZ01000080.1 GCF_002551245.1 Streptomyces sp. rh34 | reverse complement strand
CGGGCATCGGCCTGACCTGGCACCGCTACGTCGGCGACGCCGGCCGCATCATCTCGCTGGAGCACTTCGGGGCCTCGGCCGACGCGAAGGTCCTGTTCCAGGAGTTCGGTTTCACCGCCGAGAACGTGGCCGCCGCCGCCCGGGAATCCCTCGCCGCCGCCACACGCTGATGACCGCACCCGGCGGCTGCCGCTGCCAACCCGGCAGCCGACGGGGGCGGTTCATGTCGCGGCAGGGGTGCGATCCTGCCGACGCTGTGCGGACGTTCCCGATCGGATCCTGATGATCAGTCGACGCTCCACTGCTGAGCGTTGTTTCCGTTGCAGGTCCACTGCCGGACCTCGGCACCCGGCGCGGTAGCCCAGTTGTAGTTGTCCAGACACAGACCACTGTGCCGGTTACTGAGCGTGGAGAAGCCCTCCCCCACGGCACTGACGCGCCACTGCTGAGCGTTGTTCCCGTTGCAGGTCCACTGCCGGACCTCGGCACCCGGCGCGGTACCCCAGTTGTAGTTGTCCAGACACAGACCACTGTGCCGGTTGCGTATCTGGTAGTAGCCGCCGCTCACCGGGGTCATGGTCCAGTCCTGCACCGCCGTCCCGTTGCAGGTCCACTGCTGTACGGGGGCCCCGGGCGCGGTCGCCCAGTCACGGTCGTCCAGGCACAGGCCGCTGTGCCGGTTGCGGAGCGCGACCGGCGCCGGAGCGGCGCCCGCCTCGCCGGACGGCCCCTGAACGACGGTCGAAGTGGACACCGGGGTGCCGAGGTCCGGTGTGCCGTCCGCCTTCCAGGAGATCTTCTGCGCGCGGGTCGTGCGCGAGGTGCCGCAGCCCTGGCCGACCGAGGAGTTCGCGTGGTACGCGATCCAGGTCTCACTGCCATCGGGCGAGGAGAAGAACGAGTGGTGCCCCGGACCGAAAACGCCTGCGGCGTCGTCGCGTTGGAATATCGGCGCGGCGTGTTTGGTCCAGGATGCGGCGGCGAGCGGGCTGCCGCCCCGGTACTCCAGCATGCCCAGTTTGTAGTTGGGGCCGTTGCAGTGGCTGGCCGAGTAGGTGAGGAAGGTGCGCCCGTCGCGCTGCAGGGCGAACGACCCCTCGTTGACCGCTCCGTCCTGCCGCTCCCAGGCCAGGGTGGGGGCCGAGATCCGCGTCCCGGTCGCGCCGGCGGTCCACGGGTTCGTCATGGGCGCGATGTAGAGCGACTGCAGATTGTCCTGCGGGGAGAACGCCGAGAACGTCATGTAGAGACTGCCGTTGAGCTTCAGCAGACTCGCGTCGATGGCCCAGCCGTTGTCGGGCATGAGGTCGATGATGCCGCGATCGGTGTACGGGCCCAGCGGATCACGCCCTGAGCTCTCCAGGACGTGTGTCCTGCGGGGTCCGCCGCTCTGCTCGATCGAGTAGTACAGGTACCAGCGGTCGCCGACCATCTCCAGGTGCGGCGCCCACATACCGGTCCCGCCGGTACGGAAGACCAGTCGCTCCGGTGCGTCGCGCAGGCCGGCGAGAGTCGGCGATCGGCGCATGACGATGTCGGACGACCACGTGGTGGCGACGTAGTAGTAGAAGCCCTCGTGGTGCACCAAGGTCGGGTCGGCGCTGTTCGGCGCGCCGACCACGGGATTGGTGAAGGAGGGCCCGGGCGCCGCCTCGGCCCGGGGGGATCCGATGAGGTTGATGCTCATGATGGTGACGAGAGCCACCGCGAACAGGAGAAATCGTCCTGCCGATGTTCGTTGTCGAGCGAATGACACCGTGCCTCCTGGGTGTGTCGGTCGTGCTGGGTGGGGGCGTAGGAGCCGGAGAGCGTCAGGGGCGGGCACCGGGACGGTCCTCGCGCACACCGTGTGGGGTGCGGCCCCGGTGGTGGCCCCTCGCGGGTCGGCGAAAGCTCAGTACCCGATGCGGAAGGTCGCGTCGGCACGGTCGCCGGCGCTCGCGGCCTCATCGATGCGCAGAGCGAAGTCCGCGTGCCGGAGGTGGCGTGCGGGGTGGTTGACGGAGCGGAAGGACGACCAGCTCGGGTCCGCCAGGCCGGGCTCACGACGGAACGTGGCGTCCTGCGCGAACTGTGCCGTTCCGTCGTCGCGGAGGAGCTTGACCTGAAAGCCCTGGTGCCGCAGGTAGTGGCCGGGGAAGCTCACGGACTCGAACGAGACACCGGTGGCGTCGGCCAGGCCCGGCGTCAGACGCCATACGGAGTCCAGGTGGGGCTCCGACGGCTGTTCGGCGATCCCGGCGCCGAAGTCGGCGTGCCGGATGAAGTGACCCGGAAAGTTGTACGACTTCAGCCGCCTTCCCTCCGTGCCGCCGTACGTCCGCAGCAGCCGGTCGTACTCGGCGGCGCTCACGGTCTGGATCGTGTTGTGCTTCGCGTTCAACGGCGCGGTGTACCGCCTGCGGTCGAGCTTCGTCCAGGCAGCGGACGCCAGGTCTCCGTCCCAGACATCGAACCTCGCGTTCGGGCAGAAGGTGTCGCCCCAGACCTGCCACGTGCCGGACGTCAGGGACTTCACCAATGTCGGGGCCTCGGTGCACGGGTTCTCGGCGAGAGTGCCGCCGTAGCGCCTGAAGCTGCCCGGGGCTGACGACTCCGACCGGGCGCCGGCGAGGCCGCCGGTCGCATGGTCCTTGTAGTACAGGTAGTTCATGCCGTTGACGTCGGTCACGACATGCGAGTCGATGACGCCCGCCGGGCCACCGTCGAAGAACGTCGTGGGCACGGTGGTGGTGCGGAAATCGGTGGTGTACGCGACCGCGATGACCGAGTACCTACTGCCCTCGGGGACCGTCGAGTAGGTGATCCCGTACGCCTGTCGGCTCCGGTCCCAGTGAACGGCAGGCGCCCAGGTGTAGGCGTTCGGATTGGCCCGATTGACGTTGAGCAGCCGGTCGGCGGACCAGGTCACCAGGTCCGGGGAGGTCCAGACGTGGATGTTCGGATTGGGCTCCGCGAAATCGCCTCCCCTGGGGATGTCCGTCGCCACGGCCACCCAGGTGCCGTCGTTGAGCCGGTACAGGAAGGGATCACGGAGGCCCTTGGTGCCGGTGGTGGGTGTGAGCACCGCCTTGTTGTCGTTGAGTGGCGTCCACTCCAGGCCATCGGTGCTCAGGGCCAGGTGGAGGGCGTTCACGTCGCCCGATCCGTTGAGGGACTCCTTGAAGTAGCCCATGACGTAGCCCGCATCGTCGGCGGCCACACTGGCGCTGCTTGCCGCGTCGACAGCCGGAGTCGCATCGCTTGCCGCGTCGACGGGCTGGGATACGTCGACGGGCTGGGGTGCGCCGGTGGGCGGGGACACGCCGGTGGGCTGGGTCGCATGTGCGGGCACCGCGACGACGACGGCGACGGCGAACGAAGCCGCGGCAAGCCAGCGGGCGATCCGTCTCCGATGAGGTCTTCTCATGAGGAATCCATTCGCGTGTGGGGGCGGGGCGGGCGCGGAGAGGCGGGGATGCCCCGGCCTGATGTCCGGAGGGAGATCAGGAACGGTCGAATCCTTCTGCGATGGGGCAGGGCGAAGAGAGCATGCGTGTGCGTGTCATGACGCCGTGGGGCAGCGGTGCCTCCGGGTTCCGCGACCCGGGCCCTTCGTTTTCGCGACCGTCGAGCAGGCGCGCCTGTCCGCCGCCCGGCAGCGACGGTCTCCCTGACCGGCCCGACGCGGCGAACGGCGAACACACTTGGCGTGAGCAGCTTGCGTGCGGTTGGTGCGGAGGCCGGACCGACGGCGGTGAGCAGCACGAAACGTAGCTCACACGTCCGCCACCGACAACCCCTTCTGTTATCGATAACACTTCGATGGCGGTCGGGAGTTGACCTCCGCCGATGCCTGGAGAGGCTGGCCGCGGACCAGCCCCGCCCCACCGCACCACCTCGTCGCCGACACACAGCCGATCCCATGTTTCGCGGCAATGGGCGACCCCGACAACCTGGCCAGGGGCACGGGCGGCCGACGGAAGCGGCCCGCCGCGGAGCTCGGCCCGCACGATGAGTTGTTCCCGAGGGATTGAGCCGATGAACGGTCGCTGTTAGCGTTCACACCGATCGGCACCTCCTCCGACCGCTTATCGGTGACGGCCGGGCCGGTCCACCACGCACCCTGCCTACTCGTTTTCAGGAGGAGCCGTGTCGTGAGGAGAGGCCCTTCGTGGCCCCGCCGTCCCCGGAAGGCCGCTGCCGAGCTGACCACGGGCGGGCGGTCGCACGGCTCGCAGATACGGCCTTCCGGCTTCGCTCTCCCCGCGTGGGCGTGGCCGCCATGCCCGCGCTTCTCTCCCCCCTGGGCTGCCCAGGGCAGCCCAGGGCGAACGCTGGACACCGATCCACTGCCGTCCTCGCACCATCGACGAAGGAGAATTCCGTGAGGCTCAGAAGTCGCGGCCTGCTCACCGCGTCGGCCGTCCTGGCCGTGCTGTCGGCCGGCGTTCCCGCTCCCGCCGCGGCGGCCGCTCCCACCCCCGCGGCGACGTTCGTGAATCCGATCGCCCAGCAGCGCGCCGATCCGCACATCCACAAGCACACGGACGGCTTCTACTACTACACCGCGACCGTTCCCGCCTACGACCGCATCGTCCTGCGCCGCGCCACCACGTTGCAGGGGCTGTCGACCGCCCCCGAGACGACGATCTGGACCAAGCACGCCAGCGGAGACATGGGCGCCCACATCTGGGCTCCCGAGATCCACTTCATCGACGGCAAGTGGTACGTCTACTTCGCCGCGGCCCCCGCCGACGACCCCTGGGCGATCCGTCCGTACGTACTCGAGTCGGGGTCCGCCAACCCGCTCACCGGGGCCTGGAGCGAGAAGGGCCGGATCAGCCTGCCCCTCAACACGTTCTCCCTGGACGCCACCACCTTCGTGCACAACGGCGCCCGCTACCTGAGCTGGGCACAGGCGGATCCCGCTGTCGGCGACGGCACGGGCATCTACATCGCCCGGATGTCCAACCCCTGGACCATCAGCGGCCGTCCCGCCCGCATCGCCTCCCCCACCCACGCGTGGGAGACCAGAGGCCACCGGGTCAACGAAGGACCGGCCTTCATCAGCAAGGGCGACAAGGTCTTCATGACCTTCTCCGCCAGTGCGACCGACAGCAACTACTGCCTGGGTCTCCTGACGGCCGACCGGACGTCCGATCTGCTGAACCCCGCCTCCTGGACCAAGAAGCCCACCCCCGTCTTCACGAGCAACACGGCGACGAGCCAGTACGGTCCGGGCCACAACTCCTTCACCGTCTCCGAGGACGGTGCGTCGGACATCATGGTCTACCACTCCCGCACCTACCGGGACATCAGCGGCGACCCGTTGAACGACCCCAACCGGCAGACCCGGATGCAGAAGCTGTACTGGAAGAGCGACGGCACGCCCCACTTCGGCGTGCCCGTCGCCGAAGGCGCCACCCCTGTCCGCTTCTCGTCGTTCAACTTCCCCGACCGGTACATCCGGCACTCAGGCCTCCGGGCCCGGGTGGAGGCGAACGTCACCGACCTCGCCGACTCGCAGTTCCGCGTCGTCGGGGGGCTTGCCGGCAACGGCACCGTCTCCCTGGAGTCGGCGAACCTCCCCGGCCACTTCCTGCGCCACAAGGGCTTCGAGGTCTGGCTGGAAAGGAACGACGGGTCTCCTCTCTTCTCGGCCGATGCCTCGTACCACCGCAGGCCGGGCCTGGCCGACGCGTCGGCCGGTCTCTCCTTCGAATCGTTCAACTACCCCGGCCGCTACCTGCGGCACTACGACAGTCTTCTGCACGTGCAACCGGTGAACTCGGCGCTGGACCGGGCCGACGCCACCTACTCCACCGAGTAGGCGCCCCGCGACGAAACCCGGCACCCGCCCCGTCCCGTGGGAAGGAGCCCCGCCCGATCGGGCGGGGCTCCTTCCCACGGGACGGGGCGGATCACCCGTCGGTTCGGGTCACATCCGCTGGGCCAGCCGGTGGTACGCCTGATTCCAGCGCAGACGGTCCGCGAAGTCATGGGCCGTCGTGGTGTCGTCGATCATCACCAGCTCGGTACCGGCCATCTGCGCGAAGTCACGCAGCACGTCCGACCCCACCGTGGTGAGGACCGTGTGGTGCGGGCCGCCGGCCATCAGCCAGCACTCGGCCGATGTGGACAGCGAGGGCCGCGGCTCCCACACCGCCCGCGCCACCGGCAGGCACGGCAGAGGCTCGTCCGGCAGCACGACATCGATGTCGTTGGCGACGAGCCGGAAGCGGTCGCCCATGTCGGCCAGACCGATCACCGTGGCGGGGCCGGCGGCGGCGTCGAACACCAGGCGCACCGGGTCCTCACGCCCTCCGATCGACAGGGGGTGGATCTCGCAGGACGGCCGGGCGTCAGCGATCGAGGGGCAGACTTCGAGCATGTGGGCACCGAGGGTCTTGGGCGTGCCGGGCCCGAAGTGGTAGGTGTAGTCCTCCATGAACGAGGCCCGTGGGCCCATGGCCTTCGCGGCGGCGAGCAGCGCGGAGGTCTTCCAGTCGCCCTCGCCGCCGAAGCCGTAACCGTCGGCCATGAGCCGCTGGACGGCCAGGCCGGGAAGCTGACGCAGTCCGCCGAGGTCCTCGAAGTTGGTGGTGAAGGCGCCGAAGCCGCCCTGTTCCAGGAACCGACGCAGACCGGCCTCGATGGCGGCCGCATCGCGCAGCGAGGAGTGGCGATCGCCGCCCCGCATCAACTCCGGTGCCAGCCGGTACAGTTCGGCGTACTCGCCGACGAGCTTGTCGATCTCTTCGGCGGTCACGGCGTCGACGAGGTCGACGAGGTCGTTGACGCCGTAGGTGTTGACGCTGACGCCGAACCGGAGTTCCGCCTCCACCTTGTCGCCCTCGGTCACGGCCACGTCGCGCATGTTGTCACCGAACCGCGCCAGGCGGAGGTTGCGCATGCGGTGGAAGCCGATGCCCGCCCGGACCCAGTCGTCCACCCGCCTGACGACCTCCGGGTCGGACACATGGCCCACCACGGTCTTGCGGGCCACCCCGATGCGGGTCTGTATGTAGCCGAACTCCCGGTCGCCGTGGGCTGCCTGATTGAGGTTCATGAAGTCCATGTCGATGGACGACCACGGCAGTTCCCGGTTGAGCTGGGTGTGCAGATGCAGCAGTGGCTTGCGCAGCGCGTCGAGCCCGGAGATCCACATCTTCGCCGGAGAGAAGGTGTGCATCCACGCGATCACTCCCACACACGCGGGATCGGTGTTGGCGGCCTCCAGAGTCCTCCTGATGGCGGAGGCCTCGGTCAGCACCGGCTTTCCCACGATCTCGGCGCCGATCCGTCCGGAAGCGGCCAGCATCTCCTGGATCCTGGCCGACTGCTCCGCGACCTGGTTCAGGGTCTCGGCACCGTAGAGGTGCTGGCTTCCCGTCAGGAACCAGATCTGCGGCTGGGTTGTGCTGTTCATCGGTATTCCCCTCGTGGGCTCACTGGCCGTAGACGTTCTGGTAGCGCTCGTAGAGCCGGTCCACGGCGGCCGCGTCGATGGCGTCCGGGGTACCTAGCTGGTGGGCGAAGTGGACGGTGCGGGCCACGTCCTCGACCATGACGGCCGCCTTCACGGCCGAACGCGCGTCGCGGCCGACGGTGAAGGGTCCGTGGCTGCGCATGAGGACGGCGGGCGAGCGGCTGCCACGGAGCGTTTCCACGATGCCGCGTCCGATGGAGTCGTCGCCGATGAGCGCGAAGGGGCCGACCGGGATCTCGCCGCCGAACTCGTCGGCGATCATGGTCAGGACACACGGGATGGGCTCGCCCCGCGCGGCCCAGGCGGTGGCGTAGGGCGAGTGCGTGTGCACCACGCCACCGACCTCGGGCATGTGCCGGTAGACGTAGGCATGGGCGGCGGTGTCCGAGGACGGTGCCAGGTCGCCCTCCACGAGGTTGCCGTGCAGGTCGGTCACGACCATGGTGTCCGGGCTCAGGTCGTCGTAGGACACGCCGGAGGGCTTGATGACCATGAGGTCCTCCCCCGGAACGCGGGCCGAGACGTTTCCGGCGGTCCAGATCACCAGCCCGTACCGCGTCAGTTCGCGGTGCAGGTCAGCGACGGTCTGCCGGAGGTTCCTCACACTGTCGACGGCGCCCATCACTTCTCCTTCGATTCGATGGCGGAGCGGCGCATGGCCCGCAGCCTGCGCATGACGTCACTGCCGCCCCGGCCGAAGTGATCGTGCAGGGCGACGTACTCGGCGAAGAGCCGGTCGTAGGCGGCGGCCTCCGCGGGGCGAGGCCGGTAGACGGCTCGGTCGACCGAGCCCATGGCGGTCGCGGCGGCTCGGACATCGCGGTGCGCGCCCGCGGCCACCGCCGCGTGGAGCGCCGATCCGAGGGCCGGCCCCTGGGCCGAGCGGATGATCGACAGCGGCAGGCCGAGGACGTCGGAGTAGAGCTGCATCAGGAACGCGTTGCGCACCAGACCGCCCGCGACGATGAGTTCGTCGACGGGTACGCCCGCGGTGGTGAAGGTCTCCACGATCGTGCGCGTGCCGAACGCGGTGGCTTCGAGCAGGGCACGGTAGACGTCCTCGGGCCGGGTGGAGAGGGTCTGCCCCAGAACCATTCCGGACAGCTCGTGGTCGACCAGCACCGAGCGGTTGCCGCTGTGCCAGTCGAGGGCGATCAGCCCGTGCTCACCGACTCTCTGGTTCGCGGCCAGTTCGGTGAGCAGTTCATGGACGGACAGGCCACGTTCCCGAGCCTGCGCGTGGTAGCCCTCGGGGACCTGGTGGTCGACGTACCAGGCGAAGATGTCCCCCACTCCGCTCTGTCCGGCCTCGTAACCCCACAGCCCGTCGACGATGCCTCCGTCGACCACGCCGCACATGCCGGGCACCTCGCGCAGGGTGTCGCCGTTGAGGACGTGGCAGGTGGATGTGCCCATGATCGCGACCAGCTGACCGGGCTCCACGGCCCCGGCCGCCGGGGCGGTGACATGTGCGTCGACGTTTCCGACGGCGACCGCGATGCCCTGCGGCAGCCCGGTCCAGGCCGCGGCCTCGGCGCTCAGCGCGCCGGCCCTGTCGCCGAGACGGCCGATGGGCTGCTCCAGCTTCTCCGTCACGAAGTCGGCGAAGGCGGGGTTCAGTTCGGCGAGGAAGTCCGGGGCGGGGTACTCGCCGTCCTGGCGCATTCCCTTGTAACCGGCGCTGCAGGCGTTGCGTACGTACGTCCCGGTGAGCCGCCAGACGATCCAGTCGGCGGCCTCCACCCACCGGTCCATGGCGGCGTACACCTCGGGCGCTTCCTCCAGCATCTGCAGCGCCTTGGCGAACTCCCACTCCGAGGAGATCAGTCCTCCGTACCGCGGCAGCCACTTCTCCCCGCGCGCCCTCGCCAGGGCGTTGATCCGGTCGGCCTGCGGCTGGGCGGCGTGGTGGCGCCAGAGCTTGACGTACGCGTGCGGATTCCCGGCGAGTTCGGGCAGGTCGCACAGCGGGGTTCCGTCCCCGGTGGCCGGCACCATCGTGCAGGCGGTGAAGTCGGTCCCGATCCCGATCACACGAGCCGGATCGACCCCGGCGTCCGCGATCGCGGCCGGTACGGCGATCCGCAGAACGTCGAGGTAGTCCTCGGGAACCTGCAGCGCCCAGTCCGGCGGCAAGCTCTGGCCCGTCGCGGGCAGCGACCGGTCGATGACGCCGTGACGGTAGGCATGGACACCCGTGCCCAGCTCGGCCCCGTCCCGGACCCGCACCACTACGGCGCGTCCGGACAGCGTGCCGTAGTCGACACCGACTACGAGGGAGTCAGGTTCGTCGGCCATGAAGCCACCTTTGATCGTTCGTCGACGGACACCCGAAGTGTTATCGCTAACAATCTGCTCGTCAAGACATCCACCGACAGGAAAGCCTCGGCATGTGAGCGTGCTCAGCCAGGGATCAGGCAGGGATTCGGAGCGATCGGCCGGGAGCGGGGCTCAGGCGCGTGGAGCCGCGACGCTCTCCCGCGCGATGAGCGTGGGGTTGAGTGTGCGCAGCGAAGGCCCCGACTCGCCCTCGATCCGGGCCAGCAGAAGACCGAGGGTCTCGGTGGCCACCCCGTCGAAGTCCGGGCGCACCGTGGTCAACGGGGGCGAGAAGAACTCGGCCTCGGGCACGTCGTCGAATCCGACGATGCTCACGTCGCCCGGGACGCACCGGCCCCGCTCGGCCATGGCGCGGATGGCGCCGAGGGCCAGATGGTCGTTGGCCGCGAACACCGCGGTCACATCGGGCATCCGGGCCAGCATCTGGCCCGCGCGGTAGCCGGAGGACGCGCTCCAGTCGGCGGAACTGACGGGGGGAATCTCCGCACCGGCCTCCCGCAGGGCACGCCGCCATCCGCGTGCCCGGCCCGCGGCGTCGAACCAGTCCGGCGGACCCGAGATGTGCCACACGGTCTGGTGCCCCGCGTCCAGCAGGTGCCGGGTGGCGGCGAAGGCCCCCGCCTCCTGGTCGACCGTGACCAGCGCTCCGCCCCGGTCGGGGTCCCCGTCGACGGCCACGAGCGGAACATCGGCCGGAATCTCCGCCAGCGCCTCGTCGGCGGACGCGGTGGGAGCGATGACCACGATGCCGGCGACCCGTTGGTCCCGGTGGTGTTCCACCGCCGCGGCGATGGAGGAGCGATCGAGGACGCGCACCCGTCGCACGCTCACCGCGAAGCCTTGGGCCGCGGCGGCCAACTCGAAGGCGGCCAGCATCGAGGTGGGCCCGTACAGGGTCGAGTTCTGCGCCACCACGCCGATCTGCTGGGACCGGCCGGTCACCAGGGTGCGCGCGGCCCGGTTGGGCCGGTATCCCAGCTCCGTGATCGCGGCACGCACTCTCAGCCGCGTCTGCTCCCGGACGTTGGGGTGCCCGTTGAGGACGCGGGAGACCGTCTGATGGGAGACCCCGGCGAGCCGTGCCACATCCGTCATCGCCGGCTCGCGTACCCGGGTAGCCGCCGAGGTGTCCTCCACCTGCATCTCCTGACTCCGCCGTTTCTGCCTGCCCGACCCCTGTGAGGGACCACGCAGGGACGCGCCACCTCGAACCTTAACCAGGCTGGGGGGCTGACAGCCAGCGCCCCCTCCCCACGTCCGCCAGGATCCGGATACGTGGCGTTCCTGGCCATGTGATCTTCCGGAGCGCTGGAACAATGAGCGCTAACATATAGCACCTCCTTTCCCTGTCTCAGGCGCGCAAAATCGCCGTGTTCCAGGGGTTGACTGGGCAGATGTGAACGCTCACTCTGATGCACCAGTGACTGCGGTCACGCGAAGCTCGTCACCCCGAGTGGGCACAGTTGAGCACGGAGGAAGCAGTGTTGAAGAAGATCGCCACAGGTGTCAGCGTTCTGCTGCTCGCCACACTGACCGCGTGTGGCTCGGGCAGCACCTCGAGCAAGGACGGTGACAGCGGCGGGGACGGCGGGATCACCATGGGCTTCGCCCAGGTCGGCGCCGAGAGCGGCTGGCGTACGGCCAACACCAAGTCCGTCCAGCAGTCCGCCAAGACCGCCGGCGTCGAGCTGAAGTTCTCCGACGCTCAGCAGAAGCAGGAGAACCAGATCAAGGCCATCCGCTCCTACATCCAGCAGAAGGTCGATGTGATCGCCTTCAGCCCGGTGGTGGAGACCGGCTGGGACGCGGTGCTGCTGGAGGCCAAGCGGGCACGCATACCCGTGATCCTGACCGACCGCGCGGTCGACTCCGACGACGACACCCTGTACGAGACGTTCCTCGGCTCCGACTTCGTCGAGGAGGGCGAGAAGGCCGGCCAGTGGCTCGTCGAGAACACCAAGGGCCCCGTCAACGTGGTGGAACTGCAGGGCACCACCGGCGCCGCGCCCGCCATCGACCGCAAGAAGGGCTTCGAGGAGAAGATCGCCGCGCGCCCCGACATCACGATCAAGGCCTCCCAGAGCGGTGACTTCACGCGCTCCGGCGGCAAGCAGGTCATGGAGGCCTTCCTGCGCTCCAACCCCGACGTCGATGTCGTCTACGCCCACAACGACGACATGGGCCTGGGCGCCATCGAAGCCATCAAGGCCGCGGGCAAGAAGCCCGGCGAGGACATCAAGATCATCACTGTTGACGCCGTCAAGGACGGTATGCAGGCGTTGGCCGACGGGGAGATCAACTACATCGTCGAATGCAACCCGCTCCTCGGCGACCAGCTCATGGACCTCGCCAAGAAGGTCGTGGACGGCGAGAAGGTCCCCAAGCGGGTGGTCACCGAGGAGACCACCTTCACGCCCGAGCAGGCGAAGAAGGCACTGCCCGACCGGCAGTACTGACCCGCGAGCTCCGGTCCCCGCCACCGCGCCCTTCGTGGCGTCAGGGCGGGGACCGTTCCCACGACGAAAGCATGGCTCATGACCGATTCCTCAGCGCTCACCGGCGCCCCGGTGGTGGAGATGCGCGACATCCGCGTCGAGTTCCCCGGCGTCAAAGCTCTCTCGGGCGTCGATTTCCGCCTGCTCCCCGGTGAAGTGCACGCTCTGATGGGCGAGAACGGGGCAGGCAAGTCCACCCTCATCAAGGCACTCACCGGCGTGCACCCTCCGACAACAGGCGTCATACGCCTGCACGGCGAACCGGTCGCTTTCGACGCGCCCGGTCAAGCCCAGGAAGCCGGGATCAGCACCGTCTACCAGGAAGTCAATCTCCTGCCCAACCTCTCGGTGGCGGAGAACATCCTGCTGGGCCGCGAGCCCCGCCGGCTGGGGCACATCGACGGACGAGCCATGCGCGCACGGGCGAAGGGACTGCTCGCCCGCGTCGGCCTGTCCATCGATCCCGCCTCTCTGCTGAGCTCGCACCCGATCGCTGTGCAGCAACTCGTGGCGATCGCGAGGGCACTGGTCGTGGACGCACGCGTCCTGGTTCTGGACGAGCCCACCTCCAGCCTCGACGCCGACGAGGTCGCCGAGCTCTTCCGCATCGTGCGCGTGTTGCGGGACGACGGTGTCGCCATCCTGTTCGTCTCGCACTTCCTCGACCAGGTCTACGAGATCGCCGACCGCATGACCGTCCTGCGGAACGGCTCACTCGTCGGCGAGTACCTGCCTTCCGAGATGAACCACATCGAACTCGTCGCGGCGATGCTCGGGCGTGAACGGGGAGCACTGGAGGAGGTGCAGCGGCGTTCGGAGGTCCGGGCGCCCGGTACCGCGCCGCTGCTCAGCGCCGTCGCCCTGGGCCGCACGGGAGCGATCGCACCCATCGACCTGGACATCCACGCCGGGGAGGTCGTGGGTCTGGCCGGTCTGCTCGGTTCGGGCCGCACGGAACTGGCCCGTGTGCTCTTCGGCGCGGACCGCGCGCATACCGGGACTCTCACCATCGACGGCCGTGAGCACCGCCCTCGCGGCCCCCGGGCGATGATCGCCCAGGGGGTGGCTTTCTGCTCCGAAGACCGCAAGGCCGAGGGAGTCGTCGCCGATCTCAGTATCCGCGACAACCTCGTGCTGGCCCTGCAGGCCGCCCGGGGGTGGGCACGGCCCATCCCGCGCCGCACCTCCGACGCCCTGGTGGCGGAGTACATAGCGAAGCTGGACATCCGTCCCGCCGACCCCGACGCCATCATGAGCACCCTCTCCGGCGGGAACCAGCAGAAGGTGCTGCTCGCGCGCTGGCTGGTCACGCGGCCCCGGCTGCTCATCCTCGACGAACCCACCCGGGGCATCGACGTCGGCGCCAAGGCGCACATCCAGAAGGTCGTGGCCGACCTCGCGGCCGAGGGTATGGCCGTGCTGTTCATCTCCGCCGAACTGGAAGAAGTGGTACGCGTGTCCGACCGGGTCGTCGTCCTGCGCGATCGACACAAAGTGGCCGAACTGACCGGGCAGGACGTCTCGGTGGACAAGATCATGTCTGTCATCGCCGCTCCGAGCGACAACCACACCGCGGCGGTGGCCTCATGACGCGTTCGCGGCTGCTGTGGCCGCTCGTCGCCCTCGCCGCGCTGATCGTCCTCAACATCGCCGTCGAGCCCTCCTTCGTGGAACTGCGGATCCAGGACGGGCACCTCTTCGGCAGCCTCGTCGACATCCTGCGCAACGGAGCGCCGACGCTCCTGATCGCCGTCGGCATGACCCTGGTCATCGCCACCCGCGGCATCGACCTGTCCGTGGGGGCCGTCGCCGCCATCGCCGGCGCGATCGCCTGCACCTACATATCCGGCGGAGGGGACGCGGTCACCGCGGTCCTGCTGGCTCTGGGCGTGTGCGTCCTGCTCGGGCTGTGGAACGGCTTCCTGGTATCCGTTCTCGGGATCCAGCCGATCATCGCCACCCTGGTTCTGATGACGGCGGGCCGTGGTGGCGCCATGCTGCTGACCGAGGGCCAGATCATCACCGTCAAGGATCCGCTCTACCGGCAGATCGGCTCAGGCTTCCTCGTCCTGCCGATCGCGATCCTGATCAGCCTCGCCGTCCTGACGGCAGTCGCCCTCATCACCCGCCGCACCGCTTTGGGCATGCTCATCGAAGCCGTGGGGATCAACCCCAAGGCAGGCGAACTGGCGGGCGTACGCTCCCGCACGATCATCTGGACGGTCTACGTCTTCGCCGGTCTGTGCGCGGGTGTCGCGGGCCTGATGATCAGTTCCAACGTGAACGCCGCCGACGCCAACAGCGCCGGTCTGTGGATCGAGATGGACGCCATCCTCGCCGTCGTCATCGGAGGCACCTCGCTGGCCGGGGGACGGTACTCCCTCGCCGGGACCATGGTGGGCGCTCTGGTGATCCAGACGCTGACCACCACCGTCTACACCATCGGCGTCCCGACCAACGTCACTCTGGTCTTCAAGGCCGTCGTGGTGATCGTCGTCTGCCTGCTCCAGTCGCCCCGGACCACGAAAATGCTCCGCGCACGCCGCACGACCGCAACTCCTACGTCCCGCTCCCAGGAGGTGGCCGCCGGATGAGCACCTTGGCTCTTTCCTCCGCGCGCTTTCCCCAGCGTTTCCTGCCCGTGGTCGCCACCTTCGCGGTGTTCGTGGTCACCTTCGGAGCCGGGTCGATCCGCTACGAGAACTTCGCGTCGGGGCAGGTGGTCGCGAACCTGTTCGTCGACAACTCCTTCCTCATCGTCCTCGCGGTGGGCATGACCTTCGTCATCCTGACCGGCGGCATCGATCTCTCGGTCGGCGCGGTCGCCGCCCTCTCGACCATGATCGCCGCGGCCACCCTCAACGCGGGCTGGCCTCCGCTGCTCTCGATCATCACTGTCCTCGGATCAGGCGCCACCCTGGGCCTGCTCATGGGCCTGGTCATCCATCACTTCGAAGTGCAGCCCTTCATCGTCACGCTTGCGGGCATGTTCCTGGCCCGCGGGCTGTGCTTCCTCATCAGTGTCGAATCGGTCTCCATCACCGAGCCCGCCTTCCGTGAGTTCGCGACCGGGGCCATCACGTTGCCGGGCGACGTCACACTGACCTACAGCGTCGTGATCGCGCTGGTCGTGGTCCTGGCCGCCCTGTACGTCCTGCATCTGACGCGGTTCGGCCGGACCGTGTACGCGGTGGGCGGCAGTGAGTCCTCGGCCCGCCTGATGGGCCTGGCCACCAGCCGGGCCAAGGTCGGCGTCTATGTGGTGAGCGGCTTCTGCTCCGCGCTGGGCGGGCTGCTCTTCAGCCTCTACATGCTCTCCGGCTACGGACTGCACGCCGTCGGGATGGAACTCGACGTCATCGCCGCCGTCGTCATCGGAGGGACCCTCCTTGCGGGCGGGACGGGCTACGTGGTGGGTTCGGTGGTGGGGGTGCTGGTCCTCGGCACCGTACAGTCGTTGATCTCCTTCGAGGGCACCCTCAGTTCCTGGTGGACGAAGATCGTCATCGGCGCGCTCCTGCTCGCCTTCATCGTGCTCCAGCGTCTGATCGTCCGCCGGCAGGCCTGAGCGTGACCGGCGACGGTCCCCCGCCGCCGGTCACGTGCGCGGGCGTCGCGTGCGTGCCGTGCGGACGCGTGCCGCCCGCGCGGAACCCGCGTGACGCGCACGCGACCGGTCATCGTTCGTGCCCTCGCTGCCCGTCGCCGGGCCGGCTCACGCCAGTCGGCTCAGCGCCGCCGACACCAGAGTCAGGACGCCGGGGACGAGCACCGACGGGTCGGGGGCGAACACGGGGCTGTGGTTTCCGGGCACATCGCCGAACTTCTCGGTCAGCTCTGTCCCGGAGGCCGCCTCCCACACCGTGGGCGGAGTCGACGTCACATACCAGAAGTCGTAGGGAACGCCCTCGGGTGCGAGGAGGGAGAAGTCCTCGCTCCCCATCGCCGGGCCGAAGTCGAACACCGTGGGTGCTCCGAACAGTTCGCGGTGCACGGTGGCGATCTCGTCGTCGAGGACGGCGTCGTTGACGGTGTTCGGGTATCCGGGCCGGACCGTGATCTCCGGCGGGGTCGGGCAGCCGGCGGTCCGGCACTCGCCCTCGACGATGCGGCGGACCGCTCCGAGGACGCGGTCCCGCACCCGCGTGTCCTGAGTGCGCAGGTTCAGGGAGAGCCGGGCCTCGGCGGGGATGATGTTGTGCTTCGTACCGGCATGGAACTGCCCCACCGTCAGGACCACCGAGTGTGCCGCCGCGACCTCGCGGGACACCACGGTCTGCAGGCGCGTGACGATGTAGGCGGCCGTCACCACCGGGTCGGTCGTCGACTCGGGGCGGGAGCCGTGACCGCCGACGCCGTGGACGACGACGTCGATGTCGTCGGAGGCCGACATGGTGAGGCCCGGGGTGTGCGGGTAGAACCCGGCGAGACCGGGCGTGACGTGCTGGCCGAGCACGACGTCGGGGAGGGGGAAGCGGGTGTGCAGCCCGTCGGCGACCATGGCCGCCGCGCCGCCGCCCGACTCCTCGGCGGGCTGTCCGAGGACGACCAGCGTGCCCGACCAGGCGCCGCGGGCCGCGGCCAGCGTGTCGGCGGCTCCGGCGAGCCACGTGACGTGCATGTCGTGGCCGCAGGCGTGCATCACCCCGTCGACGGTGGAGGCGTACTCCAGCCCGGTGGCCTCCTGGACCGGCAGTGCGTCCATGTCTCCGCGCAGCCACACGGTGGGGCCGTCACCGTTGGTGAGGACGCCGACCACCCCGGTGCGGCCGACGCCCTCCGTCACGGCGTAGCCGGCCGCACGCAGCCGCGAGGCGAGCTTCGCGGCGGTGCGGTGCTCCTGGAAGGCGAGCTCCGGGTGGCGGTGGAGGTCCTGGTAGAAGTCCTCCAGGTCAGCGGGTTTCAGACCGGTGGTGATCTCGTGGGTGAGGCGGGCGACGGCGGTCGGATCGTTCATGCCGCTTCCTCTTTCTCTTCGCAGGTCGGCACGCTCGCCAGGAGACGGCGCGTATAGGTGTGTCGCGGGGCTCGGTAGACGTCCCGCACCGGCCCCTGCTCCACCAGCTCGCCCTGGCACAGGACGGCGACCTCGTCGCTGACGTGGCGGACGACGGCCAGGTCGTGGGAGATGAAGATCATCGTCAGGGAGAGGGAACGCCGTAGTTCCTCCAGGAGGTTGAGCACCTCGGCCTGTACGGAGGCGTCCAGCGCCGAGGTGATCTCGTCGGCGATCAGGACCTCGGGTTCCACGGCGAGCGCGCGGGCCACCGCGATGCGCTGGCGCTGGCCGCCGGAGAACTCGTGCGGGTACCTGTCGGCCGCGGAGCGGTCCAGCGCGACGGTCTCCAGCCACTGTCCGACCGTCGCCGCGTGCTTCCTGGCATCGGCCCGCGCAGGGTCGACGGCCTCGGCGATGGCCTCACCGATCGTCATGCGCGGGTTGAGCGAGGCGTACGGGTCCTGGGAGACGAGCTGCACACGACGGCGCACCGCGGCGGGCGCCCCGCGCCGGAGGCCGGTGAGATCCGCTCCGTCGAGGAGGATGCGGCCCGTCCGGGCCGGGTGGACGCCGACGATCGCCTTGGCGATCGTCGACTTTCCGGAGCCCGACTCGCCGACCAGGCCGAGGGTCTGCCCGACCCTGACCCCGGTGGACACGCCGCGCAGCACGGTTCTCGCGCGACGGCCGTGACCGAAGGCGACGGTCAGCTCCTCGACGACCAGCTTGTGAGGGGACGAGGTCATGGGGCCGGTACCTCCTGGTGTACGGCGTGGCAGGCCACGGCGTCGGTCAGACGCGGCCGTTCGGTCGCGCAGACCACGTCGAGCGCCACGGGGCACCGGTCGGCGAAGGCGCAGCCCGACGGCCGGGCAGAGGGCGCCGGCGGACGGCCCGGGATCGTGGCGAGCGGTGCGCGTTCCCCGGTGTCGGCGTCCCGCAGCCGCGGGCTCGCGGCCAGCAGGGCCCGTGTGTACGGATGCCGGGCGCGGCCCGCCCGTAGGCCGGCCGCTGACAGTTCCTCGACGACACGTCCCGCGTACATCACCATGACCCGGTGGCATACCGTGCCGACGACACCGATGTCGTGGGAGATGAGGAGCACGCTCGTACCTCGCAGGCGGTTGATGTCCCTCAGGACGTCGAGGACCTCGGCCTGGACGGTCACGTCGAGGGCGGTGGTCGGTTCGTCGGCGACGATCAGCCGCGGACCGGGCAGGAGGGCGGCGGCGATCATCGCGCGCTGCCGCATGCCGCCGGACAGCTCGTGCGGATACTGCTTCATGACCCGGGCGGGTTCGTTGATCCGTACCTGCTCCAGCGCCTCGACGGCCCGCCGGTCCGCCTCCGCCCCGGAGACTCCCTGGTGCACGCGGAGTGTTTCGGTGAGCTGACCGCTCATCCGCAGCGCGGGGTTGAAGGAGGACGACGGGTCCTGGAAGACGATGCCGATCTCGGTCGCCAGACGTTTGGGGTCGGCATCGGGGGCGACCAGGTCGAGGTCGTCCAGGCGCAGTTCCGCCGCGCGGGCGGACAGCCCCTCCGGCAGGAGCCGGGCCACGCTCATCGCCGTCAACGACTTGCCGGAGCCGGACTCCCCCACCAGGCCGACGATTTCGCCGGGCATGACGTGGAAGGAGACGTCGTCGACGAGACGGGTGCCGTCCGGCAGGCAGACGGCCAGGCCGTCGACCGTCACCAGGGCGTCGCCGGGGGCCCGGTGCGAGGGCGTGGCCGTGGCGGCGGAAGGCATCGCCGCGGCTTTCGTCCTCCCTCCGCGGGGATCGAGCGCTGCGGCGAGGCCGTCACCGACGAAGCCCGCGAGGATTCCGGTGACGGTGATGGCCGCCGCCGGGCCGATCGCCTCGGCGGGGTTGGTGTAGAGCGATTCCAGGCCGGAGTTGAGCAGCGCGCCCCAGTCGTAGTCCGGTGCCTGCACGCCGACTCCCAGGAAGGAGAGACCGGACAGGGCGACGAGCACGTTCGCGAAGGCCACCGACAGCAGCACCAGCAGCGGCCCGGAGATGTTCGGCAGGAGGTGCCGGACGAGCACGCGGTAGGGCGGTACGCCCATCAGGCGCGCCTGCGTCACGAAGTCGCGCCGGGCCACGGAGGCCGCCATGTTCGCCGTGAGCCGGGCGAAGGCGGGGGCGCCGCCCAGGCCGATGGCGAGGACGGAGGCGGTGGGCCCGGTCCCGAGGACCGTGGCGATCACCAGCGCCAGGATGAGCGCGGGGTAGGAGATCATCACGTCGATCAGGCGCAGGCCCACTTCGCGGACGCGCCTGCCCGAGACCCATACGCCGGTGCCGAGCAGGATGCCGGTGGCCGCGGCGATCGCGGTCGCGGCGAGGGTCATCAGCAAGGTGAGGCGGGTGGCGTACAGGGTCCGGGCCAGCACGTCGCGGCCGAGGGCGTCGGTGCCGAGCCAGTGTTCGGCACTCACGTGGGCGCGGGCGGCGCCGCTCAGCGCGGTCGCCTCGTCCTCCAGGAGGAGGGGGGCGGCGATACCGAGGAGCGTGATCAGTCCGAGGCCGGTGAGGGCTACGACCAGGGGTGTGTTCCACCGTACGCGTCGCATCAGTGGCCTCCCTTTCCGGCCAGGGTGCGGGGGTCGAGCAGGGCGAGGACGACGTCGACGAGCAGGTTGAGCAGGGCGGCGAGCAGCCCCAGGACCAGGACGCAGCCCTGGATGACGGGGTAGTCGCGGACGAGGAGCGCCTCGACGACGCGTTGACCGATGCCGGGCCACGCGAAGACGGACTCGACGACGACCGTGCCGCCGAGCAGCCCGGCGAGGATCAGCCCGCCGAGGGTCAGCGTGGCGGTCAGGAGATTGGGCAGGGCGTGACGGGCGTACAGGCGCAGGGGAGGCAGGCGGCGGCCCCGCGCGGTGCGCATGTAGTCCTGGGCGAGGACGTGCCTGGCCTCGCTGCGCACGATGCGGGCCATGACGCAGGTGGCCGGCAGCACCAGGGCGGCGACCGGGAGCACCATCGAGGAGAGGGTCTCGGCGCCCGCCGCCGGGAGCCAGCCCAGCTTGATGGCGAAGCCGAGGACGAGGAGGGTGCCGATGATGTACTCGGGTGTGGCGCCGACCGTTCCGGTGACAAAGGTGAACGAACCGTCCGTGCGGCGGCTGCCGCGTGCCGCGGCGGCGAGCCCGATCGGCACGGCGAGCACCAGCACCACCAGGACGGAGAGGAGCGCGATCTGCGCGGTGAACGGCAGGCGGCCGCCGATGATCTCGGCGACGGGCTCCTTCGTCTGGAAGGAGGCGCCCATGTCTCCGCGGAGCAGCCCGCCCGCGTAGGTGCCGAACCGGGTGAGCAGCGGCTGGTCCAGGCCGAGGTCGTGTCGGACCCGCTCCACGTCGGCGGGCATGGCGTCGGCTCCGGCGACCACCCGCGCCGGGTCGCCGGGAATGAGCTGCACCATCAGGAACGTGCCGGTGACGAGCGTCACCGCGACGGCGGTGAGCCCGGCGAGACGCCGGACGACGAAGGTGCCCCAGGGGCCCAGCGACGTCGGGCGCCCGGCCCTGGCGGTCGGCGTGCCGGCCGATGTCGCCGCCATCAGCCGGTGATCCGGAGTGCGGAGAGGGCCAGGGCCCCGCCCGGCGTCGCGAGGGAGACGCTCTTGCGGGCGACGTAGTGCACATCGACCGTGGCGAGCGGGATCACGTCGTTGGCCTCGAGCAGCGCCTTCTGGGCCTTCTGCCAGGCGGCGCACTTGGCATGGCGGTCCGTGGTGGAGGTGGCGGCGACGTAGCTCTTCGCGTACGCCGCGTTGTTCACCGCACCGTAGTTGAGGCCGCCCTTGGCCGGTTCGGGACCCAGGAAGTAGGTGCCGCCGCGCGCGAGGGCCCCGCTGATGAGCGGGAAGACGGTGGCGTCCCAGTCGCCCTGGTTGGCGGTGACGTCGGTGGCCCAGGTGGCGTTGTCGGCGTTGGTGAGCTTCACCTCGGCGCCGGTGGCGCGCAGGGCCTCGGCGATGTAGGAGTTGCCCGCGCCGCCGGCCACCGCGTTGGACCCCTCCAGCTTGATCGGGACGCCCTTCAGGACCTGTTTCGCCGCAGCGGTGTCGGTCCCGGTCAGCAGGGAGCCGTCGGTGGAGACGCACGCCGCCTTCTCGTCCACGTAGGAGGTCAGCTTCTGTCCGGCGCCGCCGAAGACGTTGTTGTACGCGTCCGCGCTGACCGCCTGCGCGACCGCCTTGCGGACCTTCGGGTCGGCGCCCGGGCGTCCGGGGCGCTGGTTGAATCCGATGTAATTGCGGATGAACGGCGCGGACATGACCGTGAACGCGTCGTTGTCCGTGAACCGTGTGGCGTCCGTGCCGGTGATGGGAGCCAGGTCGAGGGCGCCGGTCTGCAGCTGGTTGGCGAGAGTCGACTCGTTCTTCGAGATCTGGATGCGCAGACGGTCGGCCGGTTTCCCCGCGGGCGTCGACGCGAACCGCGGGAAGGCCTCGAAGCCCTCGCGCAGCCGCAGCTCGTACGAGGCTCCGCGCCGCGCCGTCGCCATCTCGTAGGGGCCGGAGGCCGCGCCCTTGACGGCCCCCCGAGCGAGCGCGGGGGCGCCCGCGTCGAGGCCCGTGCCGCAGATGATCCCGGCGGCGGTGCCGGACAGGCCGGCGAGGACCTCACCCCACGGAGCGGCGGTGGCGACGGTGACGGTGCCGGCCGCGTCGTCGCCGGTGATCGTGGTCCTCTCTCCGGCGTTCGCGGCGCCGAAGGTGAGCAGGGCGCCGGCCGAGGTCGCCCGGTAGCGCTTCAGGGAGGCGACGACCTGCGAGGCCGTGAGCGCCGATCCGTCGGAGCAGGTCAGCCCCTTCTTCAGGGTCAGAGTGGTCCTCGTCGGCGTGGACGTCCAGGTATCCGCGAGGCCGGGGACGAATGTGCCGCCGTCGTCCTGACCGATCAGCGGCTGGTACAGCAGAGCGGTGATCAGATAGTCGGTCGCACCCGCGCCCTTCGCCGGGTCGAACGAGGTGACGTCGGAGGTGACACCGATCTTGACGGTGCCCCCGCTCCCGTCGCCGCCCGAGGAAGGACCACCGGCCGGGCCGGTGGTGCAGGCGGAGGCCAGAAGGGACGTGGTGGCGGCCATGACGGCGCCGGAGAGGAACCGCGAACGGGGCATGGAGGACTCTCCAGGGCTGAGGACTGAGAGCGGGGCGGTGCTGCGGTGTGCTGCGGCATACAGAACAGGCCACTTCCCGCCCGGCCCCGCAATTGCAAGAATCCGCAGCGGGAAGGTGATCACATGCATGGTTCCGCAGCGCCCGTCACCCTGAAGACGAGCGACACCCCGTCCCGGGGAACACTCGATGAACTCGATCTCGCGCTTGTCAACGCCCTGCAGATGGCGCCCCGCGCCCCCTGGGCACAGCTGGCCCGTCCGCTCGGCGTGGATGCGGCGACGCTCTCCCGGCGCTGGGCACGGCTGCGGGACTCCGGTGAGGCATGGGTCACCTGTTACGCGGCGCCCTCCCAAGTCTCCTACGGCGCCCTCGCCCTGATCGAGGTGTCATGCCTGCCGCAGGCCCGGGAAGCTCTGGCCGGGCAGCTCGCCCGGCACGCGCAGGCCATGAGCGTGGAGCTGGTGGCGGGATCGTGCGACCTGCTCCTGACCGTGGCCACGGCGACCATGCCGCTGATGAGCGGGTACGTTCTCGCCCTCGGCCGTATCGGGGCGGTGACCTCCACCCGCACCCACCTGGTGCAGCGCGTGCACCGGGACGCGAGCGAGTGGCGCATGGACTCGCTCTCCCGGGACCAGAGGCGCGACCTGACGGAGAGTGAGGACGGCGGCTCCCCCACCGCCGCGGCCACCCTCACGCCGGAGGACCGCGTCCTGCTGCTCGCCCTCGCCGAGGACGGCCGGCGCTCGGTCGCCTCGATCGCCGCCGAGCTGGGCCGCCCGGAGTCGACGGTGCGACGGCTGCTGCACTCACTCCTGCACGGCGGCCGAGCGGTGCTGCGCTGCGACGCCGCCCACCGGTACGCGGGCTGGCGCAGCTCGGCGACGCTCTGGATGTCCGTGCCACCCGCCCAGCTCATGGCCGCGGGCGACGAGTTGAGCCGCCTGCGGAGCACGCGGATGGCGGCGTCGGTGTCCGCCGAGGCGAACCTGCTGAGCGTCGTGTGGCTGCACGCCCTGGACGACCTCGCCCACTACGAGGTCCAGGCCGCCACCAGGATCGCCTCCCTGCGAGTGCTCAACCGGGCCGTGAACCTGCGTTGGATCAAGCGCATGGGCCGGCTGCTCGGTGACGACGGCCGCAGCACAGGATGTGTCCCCATCGACCCGTGGCACCCGGTCACCTGAAACACGCCCCTGCCCGCGTCGCCCGTCCGTCCGCATCACCGCGCCCCGAGTCCGCTGCGTTTTCCGGCACACCGGCGC
The DNA here is from genome assembly GCF_002551245.1 of Streptomyces sp. rh34. GTDB lineage: Bacteria > Actinomycetota > Actinomycetes > Streptomycetales > Streptomycetaceae > Streptomyces. Next base: position 5,430 of record NZ_NTGZ01000080.1, on the reverse strand, counting down.
CGGTCCTGGCGGATCCATGCAATCCGCGGCCCGGGTGGGGGTGGCCCCTGAGGCTGGCACCACCGCCGACCGACCGGCCTACCTCACCCTCCTCACGGGAAGGACGCCCATGTCCCGTCACACGCCCGCCGACGCCGGCCTCGTCCACCTCGGCGCCACCGAGGCTCTTCAGCTCTTCGCCCGCCGCGAGGTGTCACCCGTCGAGCTGATGCGGGCCGTCGTCGAGCGTGCGGAGAAGGTCGAGCCGCGGATCAACGCCTTCACCGAGCGGCTCTTCGACGAGGCGCTGGAGCAGGCCCGGCACTCAGAGGACCGCTACCTCGGCAAGAACGGGCTGACGCCCCGACCGCTGGAGGGAATCCCGGTGGCGGCCAAGGAGAAGCACGCCATCCAGGGCCGCACCCTCTCCGAAGGCTCTCTCGCCCACGAGGGCCGCGTCGCCACCGAGAACGCTCCCGTGATCGACCGCGTCCTCGACGCGGGCGGCATCATCCACGCCCGCACCGCGACCCCTGAGTTCTCCCTCAGCACCTTCACCCACTCCCGTATGTGGGGCATCACCCGCAACCCCTGGAACCTCGACTTCACCCCCGGTGGCTCCTCCGGCGGCGCGGGCGCCTCCCTCGCGGCCGGCACGGCCCTGCTCGCCTCGGCCTCCGACATCGGCGGCTCCACCCGCGTCCCGGCCGCCTTCACCGGAACCGTCGGCTTCAAAGCCCCCTACGGGCGCAACCCCGGCCTCGGCGTGCTCACGGCCGACCACTACCGCGGCGACGGTCCCATGGCCCGTACCGTGGACGACGTCATCGCCTTCCAGAACGTCCTGGCCGGCCCCGACCCCCGGGACCACGCCTCGCTCCGCCCCAAGCTGACCCTGCCCACCTCGTACGAGGACGTGGCCGGAACACGTATCGCCCTGTGTGTGCGGCTCGGCGAGTACGACGTCCATCCGGAGATCGAGGCCCACACCCGCGCCGCCGCCCAGGCGCTCGCCGACGCCGGCGCGCACGTGGAGGAGCTTGCCCTCCCCTGGACCCGGCTCGACCTGCTGACCGCGGTCGCCGGCCACTTCTCGGCCATCTTCGGCGCCCTCGTCGTCGAGGCCGCCGCATCGCATCGCGAGCTGCTCAGCCCGTACACGGTCGCCTTCGCCGACACCATGGCCCATGCCCGCGGCCGGGTGAGCTACCTCGATTCCCTCCGCGCCGAGCACCGGGTGCAACGAGGGCTCGCCACCGCCATGGACGGATTCGACGCACTGGTCTGCCCCACCACCGCCGTCCCCGGCTGGCACGCGGGCGACGACCTCGACGGCGACAAGGTCGTGGTGCACGGCGAGGAAGTGGCCGACACCCTGTGGAGCGCCATGACCCTGCCTTTCAACATCAACAACCGCTGCCCGGTCCTCAACGTCCCTTCCGGGATGTCGAGCTGGGGAATCCCCACCGGCCTCCAGATCGTCGGTCACCCCTACGACGACCCCGCCGTCTTCCGCGTCGGCAAGGCCCTGGAGGCCCTCCGTCCCTGGTCGTACGCACAGATCGACGACAGCCTGTCGTGACCGCGGCGGTGGCGCGGGGCCGACCGCACCGGCCGTTCCCGTCGCCGAGGCAGCTCGGTCGGCCGAGGTCACCGCCGGCGCCCCGGCCGCCACGCCCATCAGCCCACCGTAGAAAGGCAGCTGCTGTGAACGCCCCTCAACCCGATGACCTGCTCTGGCCGGTGTACGACCAGCCGGGCGCCCTGACGACGATCGAGTCCGTCGCGCTGGCGGACCGCGGCCTGCCCGGTTCCACGTACGACGTCCTGGCGCGCGCCGCCGCTTTGTGGCCCGACCGGCCGGCTCTCACCATGCTGCCCAGCGCGGAGCAGTGGACGCGCGGCGCGACCATGTCCTTCGGGCAACTGCGCGATCACGTGCACCGCATCGCCAACCTCTTCCACCGGCACGGCGTCCGCCGTACCAGCGCCGTGGGCCTGCTCACCCCCAACGCCGGCCTGCTGCCCGCCGCCCTGCTGGCCGCCCAGCTCGCGGGCTGCGCGGCACCGGTCAACCCGGCGCTCGCCGCCGAGCACGCCGAACGACTGCTGGGTCTGGGCGGGGCAGGGGTCCTGGTCGCGGCCGGACCCGAACTCGACGCCGACGCGTGGCGGACGGCCCGCAGCGCGGCGGCATCGCTCCGCTGCTCAGCGCTGTTCGCCCTGCGCCCCGTCGGCGCACCCGATCCCGTGCCCGCTCTGGAACAGATCGAGGGGGTCCACGTCGCCTACCTGCACATCGCGGCCGCCGCGCAGCCGGCGGAGCTCCTTCCCGGCATGGTGCCTCCGAAAGCCGGCGACCTGGCCGCGTACTTCCATACCGGCGGCACCACCGGCGCCCCCAAGCTGGCAGCGCACACCCACGCCAACGAGGTGACCGACGCCTGGATGATCGCGGCCAACAGCGTGCTGGACTCCGACTCCGTACTCTTCGCCGGGCTGCCGCTGTTCCATGTCAACGCCCTGGTCGTCACCCTGCTGGCACCGCTGTTGCGCGGTCAGCACACGGTGTGGACCGGCCCCCTCGGCTACCGCGAACCGGCGCTGTTCACAGCCATCTGGAAGATCGTCGAGCGTTTCCGGATCGCCACCATGTCCGCGGTCCCGACCGTCTACGCCCGCCTCGCCCAGGTGCGGCTCGATGCGGACATCACCTCGCTGCGCTTCGCGATCGTCGGCGCGTCCCCGCTGCCGCCCGCGGCACGTGCGGCGTTCGAGCGTCACACCGGCGTTTCCCTCTGCCAGGGGTACGGGCTCACCGAGGCCACCTGCGGCAGCGCTCGAAGCTTCCTGCACGAACACCGGCGCCCGGAGGCAGCGGGCCAGCGCATGCCCTATCAGCAGGTGAAGACGGTACGGATCGACGGCGACGGCCGCTGGCACGACCTGCCGCAGGGGGAGCCCGGCATTCTGGCCATCAGTGGCCCCACCGTCTTCCCCGGCTATGTCGTCGGCCACGACGACGACGGACCTCGGCTGGACACCCTCGGCAGTGTGCGTGACGGCTGGCTCAACACCGGCGACCTCGCGCGCGTGGATCCCGACGGATTCATCCACCTGCTCGGCCGCGCGAAGGATCTGATCATCCGCGGCGGCCACAACATCGACCCCGCCGTCATCGAGGACGTCCTCCTCGCCCACCCGGCCGTCACCGGCGCAAGCGCCGTCGGACGCCCCGACCCGCATGCCGGCGAGGTCCCCGTCGCCTACGTCACGCTCAGCCCCGGCTCGACCGGCATCGGTCCCGACGAGCTGATCGCCTTCGCCGCACAGCACGTGCCCGAGCGTGCCGCGGCCCCGAAGGACGTCATCGTTCTGTCGGCCCTGCCTCTGACGGACATCGGTAAACCCTCCAAGGTCCCTCTGCGCCTCGATGCCACGCGGCGCGCGATCTCCACGGCCCTGGCAGCCCTCGACTTCGCCGTCGCCGACGACCAGATCCGATGTGAACTCGCGGACGGCCGCCCGATGGTCTTCCTGCCTCCCCTCACGGATCCCGGCCGGCGCCGCCGGATCACCGCCCGACTCGCCCCGTACGACGTGAACTGGGCGTTCGCCCACCCCGGCGGTTCGTGAGCGCGGTCAGCGGCGCCGTCCGCCGCCGGGCAGTCCTGCGGGAATGGCGTACACGCTGGAGCCGCCCCTGCCGGCAGCCGGCTTCTCCCATCCCTGTGCCGGGGCCGGGGGCACCATGCGCAACAGTCCGCGTACGGTGGGGCGTTCGGCGGGAACGTCAACCGGCTCGCCGGACAGCGGGCACGGCTCCGCGTCCGGCAGTGAATGCCGGGCGAGGCCGCCCTTGTGGGTGATACGAACCCAGGCGCCGCAGGCGCACTCGTAGCTGTTCTCCAGGTCCTCGCCGGACACGACGATCTCGCCGGAGCTCGGGCAGGATTCGGCGCTTCCTGGGAGGGGGTGTTCGCGGAGACGCCCCGAGCGCAGGCTCGCTTTCGTCTGAGCACCGCACCCCGGGCAGGCGTACGTCTTCGTTGGTGCGGAGCCACGCTGAGGCATCGCGTTCCCTTCGCTGGGCCGCCCCTTCCCTGGCAGACCAACAGGCCCTGCGCCGGGGGTTTGTTGTGTTCTCCCCCGAGCGGGAGCGCGGTACACGCCGGCGTCGCCCGACCGTGGACCGCCAGGCTCTGCTCGCACTCCGGTGATGGTCGTCGTGGCGGTGGAGCCGCCCGGCAGCGCGGGATGTGCGGCACAGGCCACCGCGGGGGCGGAGTGTCGGCGGTGCGCATGCAGGGGGAGGTCCTGCGGCTCGTGCGGGGCTCCGGCCGTCTACCGGTCGGGGTCGGCGAATTCCTCGGCGGCTTCCGCCAGCACGTCCGCGAGCCCTTCCGTGGCCAGCACCATGCTGACCGGGGCCGAGCTGTTGAGGCACAGGCTGTGTCCCACGGGCAGGCGGGCGAGGAGATCCGTGACCGGCAGCCGGACGTACCCCAGTCTGCCGATGCCCTGGAGGTAACGCGGCGACGTGTAGACGGGGACCACCGCCGTGCCGTCGGGCGCCGACGCGCTCACCGGCTCGCCGGCCGCGGTGACCGGTACCGCGACCTCGGCCCGGGCCAGCGCCGCGGTGACGTCCTTCGCGGGACCGTATCCGGTGGTGGCGAGCTGGACGGCGCGGTCCACCTCGTCGGCGGGCTCGGGCCACCCCATCGCCTCCGGCGACGGCCGGTAGTCCTCGTTGTCCTCCCACGCGACGATCACGCCCGCGGAGTCCGAACGCCACTGGCCGACCACGGCCCATTCCGGCGGCGGTCCCTCGCCCCGCCAGGCGGGATCCGGCAGGTAGAACCAGTGGTCGGGCGCCAGGCTGGCCGCCTGGACGAACTCCTCGGGGGGCGGGGGGTCCAGGGGGGAGACGGACGGCTCGGTGCCGGACTCACTCATCGTGTCCTCGTTCGCTTCGGGTGCCTGATTCCGTGCTAGGGCGGCCGGCGGGCCGCGTCGGGACTGCCTGCGTCCGCTCGCCCGTCGTCTCCTCCCACCACGTCCGGATCTCGTCCGCGCGGACGAGCAGGGCGGCCGGGGCGGACGCGCTGAGGAACAGCACGTCCCGGCCGGGCGGCAGCCGGTGGAGGAGTTCGGGAAGCGTCATCATCACATGTGCGGGCAGACGGTCCGCCGGCACCTGCGGCGGCATCGGGAAGACCGGCAGCGCGTGGGTTCCGCCGGGGGCCGGCGTCCAGGCGGGCTGCCCGTCCTCGGCCGTGCACACGGCCACGGTTCCCGCCTCCGCGAGCGCCTCGGCGACGTCCGTGTCCGGACCGTATCCGGTGGCGGCCAGGTGGAGAGCGGCGTCGGCGTCGCTGACGGGCGGGGCCCAGCCGAGCGCGGCGGGCGACGGCCGGTAGTCCGGATTGGACTGCCACGCGACGATCC